>DASURA010000031.1:0-12602 GCA_036280295.1 Hyphomicrobiaceae bacterium | reverse complement strand
CCGTAGATGATCCAGCCGGCAATGGGCAGGACCACCAGCACCCACGCGGCGGCAGTGGCGAACAGCCGAAGGGCGAGCGAGTTAGCTTTCATCGACGGAGAGGCGGTAGCCGAGCCCGCGGATGGTCTTGATCATGTCGGGCGGGATCTTCTTGCGCAGCCGGCCGATGAAGACCTCGATGGTGTTGGAGTCGCGGTCGAAATCCTGCTCGTAGAGATGCTCGACCAGCTCGCTGCGCGAGACGACCCGCTCGTTGTGGTGCAGAAGATAGGCGAGCAGCCGATACTCGTGCGAGGTGAGCTTGACAGGCTGGCCGTTGAGGGTGACGCGCGCGGTCTTGGTGTCGAGGCGCACGGGGCCGCACTCGATGTCGCTCTTGGCGTGGCCAGAGGCGCGGCGGACCTGGGCGCGCACGCGGGCCAGGAGCTCCTGCATATGGAAGGGCTTGGAGACGTAGTCGTCGGCGCCGGCATCCATGCCCGCCACCTTGTCGCTCCAGCGGTCGCGGGCGGTGAGGATGATCACCGGCATCTTGCGCTCGGCACGGCGCCACTGCTCCAGCACGCGGATGCCGTCCATCTTGGGAAGGCCGGTGTCGAGGATGACGACGTCGTAGGGCTCGGTGTCGCCGAGGAACAGGCCCTCCTCGCCGTCGAAGGCGGAATCGACGGCGTAGCCGGAGTCGGTGAGCGCAGAGACGAGCTGCCGGTTCAGGTCGCGGTCGTCCTCGACGATCAAAGCGCGCACGGGGTTCCCTCTTCTGGTCTTTGACGGGATCAGACCCCTCGCCGCAGGTCCTGTTTCTGGCCGAACCGTAGCGGCGAGGCGTCTGACCCCGCTTCGAGTATACATTCGGCCGTAGCGGCTGCGCCACTCACAGCGGCAATTTCACCGTCACCTGCCGACGTGCGAGTCCGCTTGTGGCGCGTACGCGGCCGTAAATGGTCAGAATTGTGCCAGCGAGACCGGCGAGCGCCTGCAGGACCAGCACCACGTCGGCGCCGAGCTGCCGCACCAGCTCGACGGTGAGACCGGAGCCGAGAAGCGGCTCCAGCGTCGGGAGCACGGTGGCGACGGCGGTGACAAGGGCACCCCAGATGGTCAGCGAGGTAGCCCACCATTTGGTTGGTGTGGCAGCGGATGTGGGTGCTTCAGGCATAAGGGCTCCTTGGGTGAGGCAACAGGCAGTAGGCGGTGGTGGCCGTCGTTCCAAGCGCCAGCCAACCAGTCTTATTGCCCCGGATCAGACCCGAACGGTCTGATCCCAGCCGCGGCCGCGGGTGGCGCTCATTTGGTAGAGGCGCAGAGAAAGCGACGGCTGCGGGGCACCGAAGTCGGCGGTTTGCTCGGCGGCGGTGTAGGTGGCGGCGGGGGTGCTGACCGCCAGGGTGCGTTTCACCGCGGCGCCGTCGAGGATGTCGATCTCGTAGCGCTCCTCCGCCTCGCCCAGCGGCACCTCGATAGCCTCCCAGGAGTCGCCGCCGATGCGGGTGCGGCGGATCCAGGTGAGGCTGAGATCGCCGATGCTGGAGCGGATGGCGCGGAGATGCACGGGGGCCAGCGGCTCCAGGCCGGTGCCGGCGAACGCGTGGGTGATCTGCACATAGTTGGATGCGCCAAGGTCGCGGCTGGCGGGGCCGGCGCGCCAATTGTAGGCGAGGCCGATCTCGTCCTCGGTCAGGTCGATGCGGGCGAGCGTGCTGCCGAGGAGGACGAAGCGGGCACCGGCCGGCAGCGGCGCGCGCATGGCGTGCTCGGTGCCGGCCTGGCCGCGCAGGAAGCCGGTGAGGAGGTAGACGGCGGGCGCGGTGAGGGTAGCCGAGAGGAACTGCACCACCTCCCAGTCGCCGTCATCGTTGCGGATGGCGGCGGCGTTGGCGCCGCCGAGCAGGGCGAGCTCGGGGACGGATGTGAGGGTGCCACTGTCGAGCGCGACGCGGACGGCGGTGGCGCGGTCGAAACGCGAGGTGGCGCCGGCGGGGAGCGGATCGAGTGTCACGCCGGTGATCGCGGGAGCGGCGGCGATGGCGTGGAGCTGGAAGCCCACGGTATCCGCCGATCGGTAGATGGCGATCGGGCCGGGCCACGGGATTTGCGCGGCGGCAACATAGCCGGCGGCGGGTGGCTCGTCGCCGCGCAGCAGCGGCAGGTCGAGGAAGGCGACGAAGGGCTGGCCGACGAGGACCTCGACGCTGCCGGTCTGCGCCCGGCCGGCAACCGGGGCACCGGCGTAGATGTCGAGGTCGAGGCTGAGCGCGTCGATGTCGCGGGCGCCGTGCTCGCCGACCTCGGTGATGCGAAGGAGATGCGACCGGCCGTTGACGGCGAGGCGGACGGCATCACCGGGCTCCAGGGCGAGACGGCTCGGCGGCAGGGTGAAGTGGGCGCGCTCGCGCGCCGCCCAGGCCTCGTGCAGCCAGATCTCGGCGATGCCGGCGGCCTGCTCGGCGTCGAGGACGAGCGGCACGTCGGCGAGGGCAACGCGCTGGCTGCGGCCGGCGAGGCGTCGCGCCTCCTCCACGGCGGCGGCGTAATCGCCGTCGCCGGAGATGAAGGTGAGCTTGGCGACGGCGGGCAGGTCGGTCTCCTGGGCGCGGGTGAGGGAGGCCAGCGCCGCCTCGGGGCGGGTCTCGACCAGGTTGTCCGGCGTCAGCTCGGCCGCCAGCGGGGCGGCGCTGCGGTGGGCGAAGACGATGCGGCCGCCGCTCTCGCGTGCGTCGAGGAAGAAGGCGAGATCGAGCGGCTGCAGGGTCTCACGGGCGGAGAGGATGCGGTCAACGAGAAGGCCGCCGAGCATGCCGTCGACAGCGCTCACGTCGTAATCGGGAAAGCCGTGGTCGGCGAGAACGGCGGCGATGGTGGAACCGAGCGGCGCATTCGCCATGCGGCCAGTGAGCCAGTGGCCGAGACGCCAGTTGGCGCCATCGCCCCAGGCGTCGGTATCGGCAGGAAAGGCCGGGTGGGGGCGGGCATCCCAGCAATAGACATGCAGGCGGTCGAGGTCGACCATGTGGCCAGCGTAGACGGAGGAAACAGGATTGGCGTCGGCGATAGTGCCCTCGCGCGCCGGATCGAGGCCGTCGTGGAACGCCTGCAGGTAGCGGCGCTGCATGAGGTCGTCGCGCTTGCCGTGGGAGAAATAGGGCAGGTGCGATTCCGAGCTCTTGGGGTCGACGAACACGTTGGGCTGGTTGGCGCCACGGTCGACCGCCGGGCAGCCGAGCTCCATGATCCAGAACGGCTTCGACTGCGGCACCCAGGCCGTGGGCGTGGCAGATTCGATGCCGCCGGGCCGGTCGTAGTGCAGGTTGAGCCACCAGGCGCGCAGGTCCTTGAAGCGGAACACCCAGGGCTTGCCGAGGCCGTCGGAGATCGGCGTGCGCAGCTGCGCCTCGCGATCGGACGGCGTGGCGTAGTGCCAATCGTAGCCCTCGCCGGCGATGAGGTTGCCCTTGAGGTAGTCGAGGTCGTGGACCGAGCGGGCACCGGCCTCAGCGTCGAGGTGATCGGCCCCGTCGCGCCAGTCGGCGAGCGGCCAGTAGACGTCGAGGCCGATGGCGTCGATGGCGGGCGAGGACCACAGCGGGTCGAGATGGAAGTGGACGTCACCCGAGCCGTCGTTGGGCTGATGGCCGAAGTATTCCGACCAGTCGGCAGCGTAGGTGAGCCTGGTGGCGGCGCCGAGCACGGCTTTGGCATCGGTGGCGATGCTGGCGAGGGCGGCGACGAAGGGATAGCTGGAGCCACCATCGCGCACGGTGGTGAGGCCGCGCATCTCCGAGCCGATGACGAAGGCATCGACGCCGCTTCCCGACACGCCGGCAGCCTTGGCGAGGCAGGCGTAATGCAGGATGAAGCGGCGGTAGGACCATTCATCCGGGCCTGAGTAGGCGACATCATCGTCGTCATCGATGGCGAAATCAGCGGGAGAGGCCGTGCCGACGAAAGCCGCAACTTGCGTTGCGGATGCGGCCGTTTTGTCGGGGCTGCCGGGCTGGCCGGGCGCGGGGGAGACGGTGATGCGGCCGCGCCAGGGATAGGCGGGCTGGCCGGTGGCGCCGGTATACGGATCGGTGAGCGCGTTGCCGGCGGGAATGTCCATGAAGACGAACGGCGTCAGCGTGACCGTGAATCCGCGTGCCTTGAGGTCGCGGATGGCGCCGATGACGGTCTGGTCCGAGGGCGTGCCGCCGTAGGCGGCGCGGCCATCCACCTCGCTCACCAAGTGCGCGGTACCGCGGCCGAGGCCGGCGACGCGCCAGGTGAGCGGCTGGGTGAGCTTGAAGGCGGAGTCGACACCGGGGCGGATCTCGCACGCGCCGGCGCTGAGGTCGGTGCCGAACCAGCCGACGATGAGGTTGACGGCGGTGACATTGGGCAGGGTGGCCTGCAGCTGGTCAAGCGCCACGGACCAGTCGGTTGCGCCCTGGCGGGTATGGACGTTCTCGGAAACGTTGGTGGCAAAGCCGAGCCGGCGGGTGACGGGCTCCTGCGCATAGGCGAACTCGCCGGCGCCGGGGATCAGCGTGACGGCGCGGATGCTGGCGTTGAAGCTGTCGACGGCACGGTGCACCTCGAAGGAGAGCTGGGGAATGCGGTTGCCGAAGTCGGCGAGCGGCATGCGCTCGAAGACGATATAGGCGATCCCGCGGTAGGCGGGGGTATCGCCGGCACCTTCATGCGCCTCGATCAGGGCGTCGGGGGCTTGCGTCTCGCTGCCCGTGTGCAGCCGGTACGTGACGGTGGAGAGATCGAGCCCGGTGCCGTCGGCCCAGACCCGGCCGATGCCGGCGATCTCGCCCTCGCAGAGGGCGACGGCGAAGCTGGCGTAGTAGCGATATTCCGTCGTCTCTGTTTCCGGCGCCAGGGCGCCCAGCAGGCCGCCGCCGCCGTGACTGGTGGTTTTCACCTCCTCCTCGAAGTCGGTGGCCCAGATCAGCTGGCCGCCGAGGCGGGCGCGGCCGTAGAGTCGCGGGATGGCGCTGCCCTCGGACGAGCCGGTGATCCTGAGCTCGCTGAGGCGCGGGCCTTTGGCGGTGCGCGCGCCGCCGACGGCGCCGAGGAGGGCCTGGTCCACATAGGCGCCGGCAAGGGCGCCGACCTGCGAGCCGATGGCGGCGCCTGTGAGGCTGGCCCCGAGGATGGTAACGCCGGCGGGCAGCAGCGCACTGCCAACGGCTGCGCCGGCGGCGGCAAGGGCGAGGGTGGCCATGAGTTGGTGCGTTGGTGAGAGGTAAGGGGATTGGGCAGTACGGCAGTAGGTCGGCTGGAGTCAGGGGCCGTCGATCAGCGGCGGGCTGTCCAATGCTGTGGGAGGGACCCGAAAGCGGGAAATCTGAATACCCCTGCCAAATGCCGCCGCCACCAAGGGCAGAGGGACACCTCCGAGACGTGCGCGCCTTCAAGGGCGTGGATCATTGTCGCCCTATCGATAGGGAATCCCGTGTTCCTGCCCCTCACCTTATCCCTCTCCCCGCGGGCGGGGAGAGGGAGATCTCCTGCTGCGCCCCTCACCCTATCCCCTGTCGCGAGGATGGCGCAGTGCTTGGCGGGGGTATTGGGGCGCCAGCGGAAGATCAGGACGTCGCCGGGTTGGGCATTGGCGGGAGCGATCTCGACGAGGTGGCGGCGGGCGGCGCCGAGGAGGTGCTCATGGCCCTGGGTCTCGGCCCAGTCGCGGGTATAGCCGGGGAGCGTCTGCGGCTCGGCGCCGTAGACCTCGCGCCAGACGCCACGGATGAGTCCTACGCAGTCGCAGCCGACGCCTTTGACGCTGGCCTGGTGGTGGTAGGGGGTGCCGAGCCAGGTGCGGGCGAGGGTAACGACGGTGATGGGAGTGGGCTCGCTATTCACCACTTCCCATTCACCCCCTCCTCACCGGCTCGCCCGGCTTGGCCACGGCCAGTACATAGTCCGGACCCGGCATGTGGGGGAAGCCACGGAAGTTGAGGGCGTTGGCGAACCGGGCGCGGCAGGTGGCGAGTTGCTTGTCGCAGCCGGTGGTGACGACGAAGGCGTCGCCGGGAGCGATGGAGAGTGCCATGGGCTGCCACAGCTCCAGGGTGGCGGTAGTCCCAGCGAGCGTATGGCGCTTGACCTCCTGGGCGCGGCCGGCGTTGAGACCTGTCGCGAATCGCAGGAGGCCGCGTGTGAACCAGCCGGCGACGTAGGTGTCGAGGCCGGCGGCCGTGAGGCGGCGCCCGCTCGCGGCGGCGATGACCGTGCCGGTGCCGCGGAAGGCAGGGTTGTCGAGGTCGATGCCGCAGCGGGCATCGCCAAGGTCGGCATCGCAGGCGGACTGGTAGAGGCGGCCCTTGGGCTGCTGCAGGTAGTGGGCAAGGCCGCGCACTTCCGCCGTGAAGGCGGTGCCGGAGCGGCGCACCTCGCCCAGCGAGCCGGAGCGCATCATAATGCGTTCATCGGTGTTGGCCCAGTTGACACGCCAGATCTCTATGCCGGCGTCGTCGTAGAGGCCGGCTGCGAGGTCGTCATCGTTGAGCCGGTCCGACTTGAGTGCGGAGGAGACCTCCAGATTGTCAACCGAAAGGCCGAGCGTGTCGGCAATCTCGCTCGCCGTGAAGCCGGTAGCGGCCTCGAAGGTGGTGCCGTCGAAGGCAAGGTCGCGGTCGTGGTCGGTGAAGCCGTACGCGGTGCCGTCGTCGCGGGTAATGCGCCAGCACCAGGCGAGCGTGGTGGCGGCGGTGGCGATGTGGGATTGGAGAGGGGGAGGAAGGCGTTTCATGGGTGCGCTCGTTCAATGGCGAATGGCGAATAGTGAATACTGATCATCCTGTTCGCCACTTACCATTCGCCATTCGCGGCTAGAGCCTGATTTCGACGATCGGAACCGAGGGAATCGCGCCGTGGTGGAAGCCCTGCAGATTGATCTGGAGACGGTCCGTGTCGAAACGGACGGGAACGTCGTACTCGAAGCCGGCGGTGATGGGCTGGCCGGCGGCGGGGACGTGGCCGGGCTGGAAGACGACGAGACCGGTGGTGGGGTCGACGGTGAAGGCGGTGGTTGGTGGCTGGAGGATGCCGTCGACGGCAATCAGGACCGTATCGGCGACGGGCTTGCTGATGGTGCGGGTCCACGGATGGAAGGCTGTGCCGTAGATCTTGGCAAGCTGGAAGGCGGCGGTGGTGCCGTCGCCCAGGCCGATCGCCTGATCGAAGGCGGTGGGCGTGGTCTCGGGCGGGCAGGACTTGCAATCCATCGGATCGCGCCAGCGAAAGCCGATTAGGCGCCCGCGGCGCTCCTCGAAGAAGGCGATCACGGAGTGGAGGTCGTCGAGGGACTTCACGCCGTAGCCGGCGTTGTAGCTGCGGCGGGAGTCGGCCCAGCGGGCGTTGCGCTCCTCGGCACCAGAGCCAAGCACGACAACGTCGGTGCGGCGCTCCGGGCCGCCGTGGCTGGCGCGGGAGATGGCGGTGGGGAAGCGGGTTTCATGGAACATGGGAACGCGCGAATGGTGGCTGGCGAGTGGCGCAAGGGCCGCCATTCACCATTGGCCATTCGCCTCTCATAGGTTGCGCTGCCCCTGCGCGACGGCGCGGGCCAGCAGGGCGGCGAGCTGGGTTTCGGAGCGGCGGAAGCTTTCGATATCGGGGGTGGCGATGTTGAAGGTGACGTTGATGCCACCCCTGCCGCCTTCGGCGCGGACACCCAGGTTGCCGTCGGCGCCGCGGGCGAGCGGCAGGATCGCCTCCGGGCCGCGCTCGCCGGCTAGGCCGATGCGGTTGCCGGCGAGCGGGAAGGCGACCGGGCTGGCGATCACGCCGCCCTGGGCGAACGGCACGGGGAGGCCCTGGCGGAGCACGGCGCCTTGAGCGAAGCCGAGGCCGCCGGAGAAGAGCCCGGCAAGGCCGTTGCCGATCGCGCTCGTGAGCGGGGCGAAGGCGGCCTTGAGCGCGATCTCGGAGAGGCGCAAGGCGAGCGAGCGCAGCACGTCGCCGAGATCCTTGCCCTTGAGGGCTACGTCCACGAATGAGCGCGACAGCGCGCTGCCGAAGCGGTTGCCGAGGGTGGTGAGGCCGGCGAGCTGGGCTTGCAGCGGGCGGGTGTCGGCGTCGATGGCGACGGTGAGGGTGGGGTTAATGTTATCGGGCATCGTATGATGTTGTGTGCCTACGCATTGTTCAATACGGGGTTAGCCGGGTTGCCACAATTTCACGCGAGGCGGTGCAATGCGCTCCGCTTATTGCACCCTACGGATCTGGATAGCGCGCCATCAACTCAGCGAGGACGGAGCGCGACGGCGGTGCATCCGTTTGCACTGGGCCGAGAAGTCCGGCGAGAGCCGCCTCCAGCTCGCGCGGGGTCATTGACCAGAGGTCGGCGGGGCGCAGGCGGAGGCAGCCGAGGCCGAGCGCCATTACCTGGCCCCAGGGAAAGGGACAGGTTCTGCGTGCCCCTCCTTCTGATGCTCCTCCGTATGGCCGCCCCTCACAAGTCCTTGATCGCCGCCCCTCACCGCAGCCCTCTCCCCGCAAGCGGGGAGAGGGGATCCGGACGGCGCGTCGACCTGCGGTCGCGCTGCAGACCCGAACGTGGCGGTGAGGAGACGGGCGACGATGTCGACGAAGCCGGCGGCGCCGCCGTCGGCCTGCATGCGGGAGACATCGGCGTCGGCGGTGTCGTGGCCGGCGCCGCGCAGGCCGGCGGCGATGATGCGGGCGGCATCGCGCGCGGAAAGGCGGCCGGACTGAAAGCGCTCGGCCAACGCCAGCATGTCCTCGTGGCCGAAGACATGCTCCAGCTCGGCGAGCGCGCCAAGGGTGAGGCAGAGCGTATACGGTCGGCCGTCGAGGTGCGCCTCGATCTCGCCGCGGTGGGGGTTGGGCATGGTCTCTCCGTAGTTCCCTCTGGCCGCTTGCGGGGAGAGGGTTTGGGTGATGGGCGGAATCGAATGGTGAGCTTTCAAACTTGTGGCCCCCTCACGCATTTGGGCTGCCCCTCACCCCGGCCCTCTCCCGCGCTGATGGCGCGCGAGGCGAGCTTGGCGCAGCGCGGGGAGAGGGAGGGCTACAAGGCCGTGAACGTCAGCTCACCCGCGGATTCCAGCGCCAGCTCGAAGGCAAGCTCGCCGTCGTGGCGGCCGGTGAGCTCGAAGGCGGTTATCTGGAACGGGCCCTCGACAGTGCCAAGCTCGGGGATGACGACCTGCCAGGAGCGAATGGTGCCGTTGAAGACGTAGTCACGGATCAGCGCGTCGGAGGCGGCGTCCTTGAAGATGCCGGAGCCCGACACCTTGGCATGCCTGGCGCCGGCGCCGGCGAGCAGCTCGCGCCACTGGCCGGCGGACTCGGCGTGAGTGATGTCCACGGTCTCGCTGTTGAAGGCGATCGCGCGCGAGCGCAGCCCGGCGACGGTGACGAACACGCCAGCGCCGGTGCTGTCGAGCTTCAGGAGAAGGTCCTTGCCTTTCTGGGCGGGCATTGGCGGGCTCCGTGGAAGTGGAGAGGATGAGAGAAGGCAACCGGCCGTCGTCGGTCGAGACGGTGAATGCCGGCGGTGAACGACTATTGCTATGACCTCGGCGTCGGCCCCGGAGGGTCTGACACCGCATCTACGGCTCCGTCACGGCGCGGAAGCGTGCCGTGCCCTGGATCAGCTCGCCGTCGGGGGTACGTCGGGTCTCGGAGCGGTCGTGACGGAGGTTCACCAGGGTATGGCCAAAGACGGCGAGGGCCTGCTCGTGCAGGGCGGCGCGAATGGCGGCGAGAACCTCCTGCGCCTCAAGCTTGCCGCGAGTGTCGGACCAGACGTGCAGCGTGAACAGGTGCTCGGTGCCGGGCTCGCTGCCCGTCGACCAGTCATGCGCCGTGGCCGAACCGAAGGTGACGTAGGGCGGGCGGCTGCCCTGGGGCACGTCGTCGTAGATGCGGCCTGGGCCGATCAGGGCGGTGAGGGCGGCGTCGACCGACAGGGCGGCGAAGACGGCCTGCTGGAGGGCGCGCGAAGGGGACATCTGGGTTCCAGGTCTCCTCTTCCCGTTTGCGGAAGAGGGTTGGGGTGAGAAGCGGAAGCACGTGGAGAGCGCAGAGTATGCGGCTGCCCCTCACGCATTTTTTTGGGCTGCCCCTCATCCCTCACCCTCTCCCCGCGCTGCCGGAGCCCGAGGCGACCGCCGACGATGCGCGGGGAGAGGGGAGAGGGCGCTACAGCGTGGCGCCCCAGACACGGCGCACGGCGCGTTCCAGAGCGTCGCGGCGATCCTCGGCGGTGCGCTCGGAGACGGTGATGGCGTCGAGCTCATCCTCCAGCTCGCGCTGGAAGCGCTCAACTGTGCCCGACGACAGGATCTCGCTGCGGAGGCGCTGGGCCAGGCGGGCAGCTGGGATGGTGCCGGAGGTACCGACGGTGATCTTCATAGCGATCGCTCCTCGCATAGGCATTTCATGTGAGTGCGGTGCGGCCTGTCGAGGACGGCGAGGATCTCGTAGATGCGGGCGCCTTGGCGGAAACGCATCGCGGGGGTGATGCCGGGGCGGCGGCGCAGCCACACCTGATGCGTGAGGCGGCCGGCGACCTGGTCATGAGCGACACGCTCGTCGCCGGTGATGGGGCGCACGTGCGCCCACAGCTCGGTGACGGGCTCCCAGGTCATGATCGCGCCGCCGCTGCCATCGGGCGTACGCAGGGCCGCCTCCAGGGTGAGGCGGTCGCGGAGGGAGGCGATGCGCATGGTGTGCTGGTGCGGTGGTGGGGTGAGAATGGGATGTCGGAAGTCGGAAGAGGAAGCCGGAAGTCAGAAGCACCGATCGGGCTGATTTTCCGACTTCTGATTTCCGATTTCCAATTTCCATATAGTACCCGCGCGTCTACAGGCGCACGCTCCGGTACGGCGCCAGCAGGTCGACGACCATCGTCGGCACCGGTGCGGCGTGGGGGCCATCCTCGATGGGCGTGCGGTGCTCGTGCCAGTGGGCGATGAGGATGAGGATGGCCTGGCGGATGGGGCTCGGCACAGCCTCGGCGATGGGGCCGTAGCCCGCGGTGAAGGTGATCTCGATGCCGTTGGCGATGCGGCCAGGCTCGGGCCAGATGCGGGGCCAAGGCAGGGCGCCGTGCCGCACGAGGCGCGGCGGGGTGCCGGTGCTGTCAAGGAAGTAGGCTGCCGGATCGAGCGTCGTGGGTATGTCGCCGGCGTCGTAGGTGCGAACCGCGGCGATGCTCTGTATGGGGCGAAGGGGGAGATCGACAGCAGGGCCGGGCGGCCAGGCATCGCGGAACCATGTCCAGCTCTGGGTGATGAGGGCAAGGCCGAGGCTCGCCTCCACGTGCAGGCGCGAGGTGACGATCAGGCTGGCGATCAGTGTATCCTCGACATCGGTGTCGACGCGGAGGTGCACCTTGGCCTCGGCGAGCGTGACAGGCTCGACGGCGGGGCCGGCGGTGAGGAGGAGGGACATGGTGGGGCGTGCATGGTGAGGGGTGAGAGTGGGAAATCAGAAGTCAGAAAGGGCGAGCGGGATCCGGGGCGGGGGAGCCGGATCCCGCTCGCGTCGCCTGGCCGTGGAGGGGCACACGGCGGGCGAGAGATGGACGAATGGCGAATGGTGGATAGCGAACGGGATCACGTCACCCCATTGCTAGTGGCAATTCGCCATTCGCCTCACACCGCAAAGCGGAGAAGCTTGATCGCGTCGAAGTCCTGCACGCCGCCGCCGACGCGCTTGGTGGTGTAAAAAAGGACGTAGGGCTTGGAGCTGTATGGGTCGCGCAGGATGCGGATGCCGGCGCGATCGACGATGAGATAGCCGCGGCGGAAATCGCCGAAGGCGACCGCGTAGCTATCGGCGGCGATGTCGGGCATGTCCTCGGACTCCGCGACCGGGAAGCCGGCGAGCGTAGAGGCATCGCCGGCGCGGGCGGCGGGCTGCCAGAGGTAGTTGCCGTCGCCGTCCTTCATCTTGCGGATCACCGCCTGGGTGGCGCGATTGAAGACGAAGGTGCCATTGCCGCGGTAGCCGGATTTCACTGTGTAGATGAGGTCGATCAGCTTGTCGCCCGGGTCGGTGGCGGGGAAGGCGCCGGCGGTGCCCGTCGTGATGTAGCCGAGGTTGCCCCAGGTCCAGGAGGCGTTGGCGACCTTGGTGGTGTCGAGGAAGCCCTTGGGCCGCGCAGTACCGTTGCCGGTGACGAAGGCGGTACCTTCCTGGGCGGCGAAGCTGCCCTGCACCTCGTCGGCGATCCACTGATCGATGTCGACGGCGGCATCGTCGAGCAGCGACGCGGTGGCGGCCGGCATGGCGTAGAGCTCCATGGTGGGGAAGGCGAGCTCAGCCAGGGTGGGCGTATTGGTCTCCGGGCGGGCCGCGGTCTCGGCGACCCAGCCGGTGGCGGCATCGGCAATGGCGAACGGCTTCTTGTAGACCGAGCCGGAGACGCGGCGAACCTGCGCGATGGCGCGGATCGGCGAGATGTCGCGCAGACCGCGGTTGACGGTGCGCTCCAGCTCGTCGGGGACCAGATAGCCGCCGTCGGCGTCAGTGCCAACCGACAGCGCCTTGGCTTCGAGGGCGCGCAACTGGGTTGTATCGCCGCTGCGGACGTAGGCGTCGAAGGCGGCCTTGTGCTGGAGGGTGCCAGCGGCGCG
>DASURA010000030.1:0-3729 GCA_036280295.1 Hyphomicrobiaceae bacterium | reverse complement strand
GGCGATGATGGTGCCGACGACGCCACCCAGCCGGTTGAATGCCCCCTCCTCCTCCTCGACGAGGCGCTCGATCTGCTGCTGGGTATCCTGGCTCAGTCCTGCAGTCGGCAGTGCGGAGGCCGAATCGACCTTGGATGGGCTTGCCTCCACGCGCGCAGTCCTCCCGATTCTTGGCTTGGTGGTCCTGGGGCTCTGGACCGTGCGTTGGTATATTTCGCTAGTTACGCTACACGCCCCCTCGCGGCAAGGTCACTCACCAATGGTCGAATATCGGGATGAGTCGCCCCGGGCGGGGCACCCGGGCTGGCATAATCCATGGCGCGCGCTGTGCCCTGGCTTCATTGCCGTCGGTACGGCGAGATTGCGCTCGGCCCGGCGCGTCCGCGATTAGCGCTGTAGCCCAGATCGGCCTTGAGCCATACCTCCTGCGCGCGTACTCGTCGCACGCCGCACTGGAGCCTTTGGGCCGGCGCTGACGGCCATGGCTCCGCTTCAGGGTCCGGATCTGGGAGATTGCAGATGTCCACGCCCGTCCTGCCGGATCGCGCCCGCGTTGTCGTGATCGGCGGTGGCATCATCGGCACCTCGGTCGCCTATCACCTCGCCCACATGGGCTGGACGGATATCGTGCTCCTGGAGCGCGACCGGCTGACCTCTGGCACCACCTGGCACGCGGCCGGCCTGATGGTCACGTTCGGATCGACCTCGGAAACGTCGACGGAGTTGCGCAAGTACACCAAGGCCCTCTACAGCCGCCTGGAGGCCGAGACCGGGCAGGCCACCGGGTTCATGCCCGTCGGCTTCATCGAGGTAGCCGCCAATGCCGACCGGCTCGAGGAGTACCGCCGCGTCGCCGCCTTCAACCGTCTGTGCGGGGTCGATGTGGAGGAGATCTCGCCCGCTGATGTGAAGCGGTTGTTTCCGCTCGCCAAGGTTGATGACATCGAGGCTGGATTCTACGTCAAGGACGACGGCCGGGTGAACCCGGTGGATGCCACCATGGCGCTGGCCAAAGGCGCGCAGCGCGCCGGTGCCCGTATCGTCGAGGGTGTGCCGGTGACCGGCATCCTGCAGAAGAACGGCCGCGCCAGCGGGGTTCGCACGCCACACGGCGAGATTGCGGCCGAGCATGTCGTCAACTGCACCGGCATGTGGGCACGGCAACTCGGGCAGGAAATTGGCGTCACCATCCCCAACCAGGCGGCGGAGCACTACTACCTCGTCACCGAGAACATCCCCGGTCTGCCCCGCGGACTGCCGGTGCTGGAGGACCCGGCCTCCTACGGCTACTACCGCGAGGAAGGCGGCGGCCTGCTGGTCGGGCTGTTCGAGCCAGACTGTGCGCCCTGGATGGTGGAGGGCATCCCGGCGGAGTTCTCGTTCGGCGAGATCGAGCCGGACTGGGACCGGATGGCGCCGTACCTGGAGACAGCGATGGCGCGCGTGCCCGTCACCCTGGAGACCGGGGTGAAGAAATTCTTCTGCGGCCCGGAGAGCTTCACGCCGGATCTTAAGCCGATCGTCGGCGAGGCGCCGGAGCTGAAGAATTACTTCGTCGCTGCCGGTCTCAACTCGATCGGCATCCTCACCGGCGGCGGCCTCGGCCGGCTGCTGGCGCACTGGATCGTCACCGGCACCCCGGACATGGACGTGACCGGCATCAACATCGACCGCCTGCACCGCTACCAGGCCAATCCGGAGTTCCGGCAGGCCCGCACCATCGAATCGCTTGGGCTGGTTTACAAGTGCCATTATCCCAGCATGTCGCCGGCGACTGCGCGCGGCGTGAAGCGCTCGGCGGTGCACGACAAGCTGGCTGCGGCCGGCGCGTATTTCCGCGATGTTAGCGGCTGGGAGGGCGCCGACTGGTATGCGCCGGCGGGCCACGCGCCTCGCGTCGAGAAGCTCTCCTGGGGGCGCGAGAATTGGTTCCCGTGGTGGGAGTCAGAGCACCGCGCCGCGCGCGAGGGCGTGATCCTCATGGACATGTCGTTCATGAGCAAGTTCCTGGTGGCAGGGCGCGATGCCGGGCAGATGTTGAATTACATCTCCGCCAACAACTTGGATGTCGAGCCGGGCACCATCACCTACACCCAGTGGCTCAACGACAAGGGCCTGCTGGAGGCGGACCTGACGGTCACCAAGCTCGAGGCAGAGCGATTCCTGGTGGTCGTGACCGACACCATGCACCGGCACGCCGAGACTTGGATGCGCCGCCACATCCCGGACGACGCGCACGCCTTCGTCACCGACGTTACGTCCGCCTACTGTCAGCTCAATGTGCAGGGCCCCAAGTCGCGCGAGCTGATGCAGGCGGTGACAAGCGCCGATATGTCGGACGCGGCGTTTCCATTCCGCGCTGCCCGCGAGATCGACATCGGCTTCGCCCGGATGCTGTGCATTCGCATCACCTACGTCGGCGAGCTGGGCTACGAGCTCTACATCCCGACCGAGCAGGCGGCGCATGTCTACGAGCGCCTGATCGAGGCGGGCACGCCGATCGGGTTGCGCCACGCCGGGCTGAAGGCGCTTGCAAGCCTCCGCCTGGAGAAGGGCTACCGGGACTACGGCCACGACATCGACAATACCGACAATGCGTTCGAGACCGGGCTCGGCATGTTCGTTGATCTGGCGAAGGCCGGCGGATTCATCGGCCGTGAGACGGCCTTGCAGCAGAAGGCCCGCGGTGTGCCGCATCGCCGCCTTGTGCAGGTGCTCGTCAAGGACCCGGAGCCGCTGCTGTTCCACGCCGAGCCGGTGCTGCGCAATGGCAAGCCGGTCGGCTACGTCCGCGCCGGCTCTTATGGCCACACGCTGGGAGGCGCGGTGGGGCTTGCCATGGTGCAGGGCGACGGGCCGGTGGATGCCGCCTGGCTGAGCGAGGGGCAGTGGGAGGTGGACATCGCCGGGCGGCGCTATCCGGCGGAGCTATCGCTGCGGCCGCTGTATGATCCGCGGATGGAGCGGGTGAAAGGGTAGATCCCCTCTCCCCGCTCTTCGCGGGGAGAGGGGATCCGGCGGCGCACACGATGCGCGCACGCCCTCTCCGCGCCGGCCTCGGGCCATCCACGCATGCGACCTCGCCATCCGGTTCCCGAGGATGACGGGGTGAGGAACTCTTCTCACCCCTCCGCTGCCTGCAGCGTGTTCCGCAGCAGGCAGGCAACGGTCATCGGGCCGACGCCGCCCGGCACTGGGGTGATGGCGCCGGCGACGGCGGTGGCTTCCGCGAAGGCTACGTCGCCCACCAGCCGTCCCTTTCCGTCGGAACCCACCGCCCGGTTGATGCCCACGTCAATGACGATGGCGCCTGGCTTGATCCAGTCGCTGCGTACCATCTCCGGCCGCCCGACGGCGGCAATCAGCACATCGGCCCGGCGCGCCACCGCAGGTAGGTCGCGCGTCTTCGAGTGGGCGATGGTGACGGTGCAGTTGGCATTGAGCAGCAGGTGCGCCATCGGTTTGCCAACGATGTTGGAGCGGCCGATCACCACCGCCTCCACCCCGGTGAGGTCCTTCCGCACCGACTGTGCCAGCATCAGGCAGCCGCTGGGCGTGCATGGCGCCAGCGCCTTCGCCCCCGAAACTAGCCGACCGACATTCAACGGGTGAAAGCCGTCTACGTCCTTGGCCGGGTCGATCGCGTCGATCACTTGCGCCGCATCGATATGCTTGGGCAACGGCAGCTGCACCAGGATACCCTGTACATCGGGACGACGGTTCAGCTCG
>DASURA010000029.1:0-3258 GCA_036280295.1 Hyphomicrobiaceae bacterium | reverse complement strand
TCGCAAGCTGTGTTTCGTCCAGTCTGGGTTCGCGTCCAGGTACAAGTTGCTGCGCAACGGCAAGCGTCAGATCGTGAACTTGATACTGCCAGGCGATGTGATTGGGTTGCCTGGAAGCTTTCTCGAAAAGGCATGCTACTCAGTAATCGCCCTCACCGATATGAAGATCCAGGTTTGCTCGCTCGATGAGTATGTTCACCTCTGCTACAGGCGTCCTCACTTCGCATTGGCCTTGAGCTGGCTCGCGGTGCAGGAATCGATCACTTGCGCCGAGCGCACGATCAGTGCGGGCCGCCGCACCGCCACGGAGAGGCTCGCGCATTTTCTGTTGGAGATTTACTCGCGCTTCGCGGCCGTCGGCCTGGCATCCGGACACAGCTTCGACCTGCCGTTCTCCCAGGAAGTGATGAGCGACGTGCTTGGTCTCAGTGTTCCTCATCTCAACAGGACGATGGCAAGACTGCGCGGCGATGGCCTGATCGACGTAGCGGTCCACCGGATTAACCTGATCGACATGCAAGCACTCGAAATGCTTGGCCAATTTCAACCGGTCAAGCTTGCGCACATCCCGCAGGTACGCAGCCCAGTGCCGGCTTGACGCCGAGGCACCTGTGCTCAGCCGGCTCGCCTAGACACCGAGATGACCGTGCAGCGTCTCGGGATGCTCGCGTAGCGACTGCGTCGAGTGTGCATCGACGATGTGGCCATTGTTGAGGATGTAGACACGATCGGCCAGCGCCATTGCGGCCGTGATGTTTTGCTCCACCAGCAGGATGGTTTGGCCCGCCTGCGCGAGCATGCGGCAGGTGGCTAGAAGATCACGCACGATGATGGGCGCCAGCCCCTCGAACGGCTCGTCGAGCAAGAGGATCTTCGGCGCGCGCACGAGCGCCCGCGCGATCGCCAGCATTTGCTGCTCGCCACCCGAGAGATCGGTGCCGCGGCTGTGCCGTCTTTCGCGCAGGCGAGGAAACGTGTCCCAGATCCGCTCCAGCGGCCAGCGGTTTTTCGCCGTAAGGCCTGCAAGGACCAGGTTCTCCTCGACGCTCAGGCCGCCAAAAATGCGCCGCTCCTCGGGCACCAGCTGCAGGCCGAGAACGGCGATCGCATGTGGCCGCAGGCCTTGCGTCGCCGTTCCGTCGAGCACGATCCTGCCGGAACGGGGCCGCACCAAGCCCATCAATGTCTTGAGCGTCGTGCTTTTGCCGGCGCCGTTGCGCCCGAGCAAAGCTACGACCTCGTTGCGGTCAACGCGCAGGGACACATCGAACAGGATGTGACTGTCACCGTAGTAGCTGTTGATCCGCTCGACTTCGAGAAGGGTGCTCATGCTGCCGCCACGCCGCCAAGATAGGCTTCCTGCACCAGGCTGTTGCGCTGGATTTCCACCGGCGTGCCCTCCGCCAGCAGCGTACCTTCATGCAGAACGGTGATGCGCTCGGCCAACTCGAACACCGCGTCCATGTCGTGGTCGATCACCACCAGGGTGCGGCCGCGACGGATGTTCTTGAGGAGCTGCACCGTCTCCTTGCGCTCGCGAGGGCTCATGCCGGCGAGCGGCTCGTCGAGCAGCAGCAGAGACGGCGATGAGGCAAGGGCCAGCCCGATCTCCAGCCGCCGCTTTTCGCCATAGGCGAGCTCGGCCACCGGCACGTCGGCGCGCCCCGTGAGACCGACCATGGCCAAGGTGGCTTCCACTTGGGTGTCGAGGCCGGGAACGCGGTCGATCCGGCGGAGGAGGTCGAGCGAAAAACGGCCCCGCCGCTCGGCCAGGGCGGCGATGACAATGTTCTCGCGCAGGGTCTGTCGTGTGAAGAGCTGGTTGACCTGATAGCTCTTGGTCAATCCGAGCTGGCAGACTCTGGCCACATCCATGCCGGTGATGTCGCGGCCATGAAACAGGACGCGCCCGGACGTCGGCTGCATCTCGCAAGTCAACATCTTGAAAAAGGTGCTCTTGCCCGCGCCGTTAGGGCCGATGATGCCGCGCAGCTCGCCCTGGTCGACAGTGAAATTGATGTCCTTGTTGGCAACGAGACCGCCGAACTTTTTCGTCAGGCCGCGGGCCTCCAGCGCCGGGCCGGTGAACGGCTTCTCCTTGCGGCGGCGCGACGGGCCGAGACTGGCCAGCTGCTGCACCTCGACCGGCTCGCGTGCCTCCTCGGGCGGCACATGGCGGGGCCGAGCGAGCAGTGCAAAAACGTCACGCAAACCGCCAACGACGCCGCGCCTCAGGAAGCACACCAGCAGCACGAACACAATGCCGAGCACCAGTTTCCAGGTCGCGCCGAGATGAAGTGTCGTTTGGAAGAAGTCGCTCAGATATAGCCAGACTGCGGCACCCACCAGGGGCCCGAACAGGGTACCGGCGCCGCCTATCGCCGTCTGCATGACGAGCTGGCCGGAGGTTTCGAACGTGAATGCGTCCGGCGGCATGAAGGCCTGCAGTATACCCAGCAGCCCCCCGGCAAATCCGGCATAGGCAGCGGCGATCACGAAGGCGGTGAGCTTATAGCCGTGAATGTTGTGGCCGACGGCGGAGGCACGCAACGGATTGTCGCGGATCGCGCTCAGGATCGCGCCGACCGGAGAACGCACGATACGCAACCCGATTGCGATCCCGATGAAATACCAGAAGGCCATGAAAACATAGAGGGACCAGTCGGTATCGAATTGGACGGTCGTGAAGCCGAGATCGAGGCTCGGGGTCGGTACGCCGGGCAATCCGTTCTCGCCCCCGGTGTATTCGGAGAGAGGGTTGAACTCGACGAAGTAAAAGACCTCGGCAATTGCCACCGTGATCATGGCGAAATAGATGCCGGTACGCCTGAGCGCGATCAAGCCCACGAGAAAGCCGACGACCGTGGCGGCGATTGTGCCGATGATCAATGCACCTATGACGCTCGCGATATCCATCCGAGTCAGCAGATAGGCGGCAACGAAGCCACCCGTGCCGAAAAGGGCGGACTGTCCGAACGAGAGCAATCCCGTGAACCCGAACAGGATATCGAAGCCGATGCCGAAAAGTCCCCAGACCAGAATGCGGTTGATCGTGGTGGGCGAGAACCCGAGATGCGGCAGCACGAACGGCGCCGCGATCAGCCCGACCGCCGTCAAGGCCTCGATGATGAAGAAGCGTTGCTTGAGCATCAGGTGATTGCACTCATTCGCGGCCGGCCGTGCCGAGCAGCCCATACGGTCGAAACACCAGAACCAGCGTCATGGCCACGAAGAGCATGACGTAGGAATAGCCGGGAT
>DASURA010000028.1:0-2271 GCA_036280295.1 Hyphomicrobiaceae bacterium | reverse complement strand
CAGCATGATCATGGTGCTGACCGTCGTCGGCCTGTCGGTGGCGCGCGAGCGCGAGCTCGGCACCTTCGAGCAGCTGCTGGTGTCGCCGCTGCAACCCCTGGAGATCGTGATCGGCAAGGCGGTGCCGGGGCTGATCGTCGGTCTCGGCGAAGGCATGGCCATCGCCCTCATCGTGCGCTACGGCTTCGGCATAGCGATGGCCGGCTCCTGGCTGGTGCTGTTCGCCGGGCTTGCCGTGTTCCTGGCGGCGGTGATCGGCGTGGCGCTGTTCATCTCATCGCTGGTCGCCAACCAGCAGCAGGCAATGATGGGCATCATGGTGTTCATGATGCCGGCGATGCTGCTGTCGGGATTCGCCTCTCCCGTGCAGAACATGCCCGCCTGGCTGCAGCCGGTCGCCATGGTCAACCCGCTCACCCACTTCATGGTGATCATGCGCGGCGTGTTCCTGCGCGACATGCCGCTGTGGCTGGTGGCCGAGCGCTTGTGGCCGATGGCGCTGATCGGCGTCGTCACGCTCTCCGCGGCCGCTTGGCTGTTCCGCCGCCGGGTGCAGTAGCAGTGCCGGACGTGGAGGAGGAGACACCGTGCTTATCCTCTCCCCACCGGCCATTCCACCATTCGCCTGCCGCTTGCCGGAAGGAGAGCGAGATGGGCTGAGATCCGGGGGAACTGCTGCGTCGGCTGCCGCCGGGAGGCCAGCAATGGGCCCGGACGCCAGACCGCAAAAACGTTACGTGATCAAGCGGTGCTCAAGGCGCCACTAAGCCAGCCCAGATCTCAGGGAGATCTTTCCAGTGCCTGGTGGATTCAAAAAGGCTCGCAGCAGTGATCGAAAAACCGCCGAGCGTGGGTGCCGAAAGGCAGCTTTTTTACGGGAGGGTGAAAGCCCTCCAGCCGGTTGCTGATTAGGCACCCCGCGCCCCTGTCGTCATGCCCTCGCGGCCAACGCTGGCGGGGCTCAAAGTGTTGGCGTTTATGCATCACCGGACGCGCAGGACCTGGCGTCCGGCTCCGATGGCTTCAAATGCCGGGTGCGATCGGCTAAGCTCCAGTCTTCTTGATTGGGGGATTGCGGATATGCTCCGGGCGCTCGTTGCCTTCCTTGCATTGATGTGTTTCCAGATGGCCGCATCGGCGGTCCACGCCGAGCGGCGGGTGGCGCTGGTGATCGGCAACGGCGCATACGCCAAGGTCGGCAAGCTTCCCAACCCGCCGCGTGACGCCCGGGCGATCGAGGCCATGCTGCGCGGCGCCGGCTTCGATGCCGTGCAGGTGCAGCAGGATCTCGGCCGTGACGCCATGCGCCGCGCCTTGCGCGACTTCTCCGAGCAGGTGCGCAACGCCGATATCGCCGTGGTGTTCTATGCCGGGCACGGCATCGAGGTGAACGGCAGCAACTACCTCATTCCGGTCGATGCCGTGCTGGAGCGCGACATCGATGTCGAGGACGAGGCGGTGCCGCTGGAGCGGGTGTCGCAGGTGCTGGCATCGGCAAAACGTTTGCGGCTGATCATCCTGGATGCATGCCGCGACAACCCGTTTGCCCCCACCATGCGGCGCACCCTGGCCGGCCGCTCCATCGGCCGTGGCCTGGCGCAGGTGGAGGTGGTATCCGCCGAGACGCTGATCGCGTTCGCGGCCAAGGCCGGATCGACCGCCGCGGACGGGCAAGGCAGCAACAGCCCCTACACCAGCGCGCTGGTGAAGCACCTGGCCACGCCCGGTCTCGATGTGCGCCTGGCGCTCGGCCGGGTTCGCGACGAGGTGCTGCGCAGCACCGGCAGCCGGCAGGAGCCGTTCGTCTACGGATCGCTCGGCGGTGCCGAGATCGCAATCGTGCCGGGTAGCGGGCCGACCGCCAGCGCCGCCAGGCCGGTCTCGACATCGTCGTCGGTGGCGGTCGATGCGGTGCGCGTCTGCCGTGAGGTGGAGGGGATGTCCAGCGCCGCGGTGCTGGGCGCCATGGCCGCCAAGTATCGCGGCACACTGGTGGCGGACTGCATTGCCGCGCGGCTGGCGGACCTCAAGCAGGCGGCAACGACCCGGCAGGCCGGCGCCAAGGCGGAGGCGGATCGCATCTGCGCCAACGTGCAGTCGGTCGCCAATGTCGCCGTGCTCAAGGCGATAGCCGCCGAACACCGCAGCAATGTGACGGTGGACGCCTGCATTTCCGCCCGCATCGCGCTGCTGGAGCGGCGGCAGACGGCGCTCGCCGCACCCGGCGCCGCCGTGCCGCCGCCCACGTCCGGGGTGTCCGGCGAGCCGCAC
>DASURA010000027.1:0-47602 GCA_036280295.1 Hyphomicrobiaceae bacterium | reverse complement strand
CACCTCGCCGCGGCCTGCTGCCGCCTGCCCGCCGCTCACTGCCACTGCCATCGCTGGTCCTCCGATCTTGCAAGCCCGAATGTCGGCCGGACACTATCGCAGGCTTACGGCAGGAGCCAGGGCGGCGGATCGCGGCAGGGTCGCGCTTTCGAGCCATCCCGCCGCCTAATCGAGCTTAGACAGATCGAGGGTCTCGGACGGCCCCAGCCAGACGACATGAGCAGTGTGGTCGGTCAGCGCATCGCCGGTGTTGGCGTGGGCAAACACCGTGAGGCCGCTGCGGTTAAGGATAAGCCAGGGGATGACGGCGGCGAACTGGTCGGGTGCGAAGGCAAGCTGGCAGCTGCCGCGGGGATGCGGGCCCACCGGCTTGTCGTGCATGCGGCCGACGGTGAGCTTGAAGCGCTTGCCGGCCCCCTCGCACAGCTTGCGCGCCTGATCGATGGTGGCGGGTGCATCGTAGTAGACGTGGGCGTGGTAGCTGGTGATCTCTGTCATCGTTGGCTCCGGATGAGATGTTGAGCGGAGAGATCGGCGGTATGTCTGGTGAGCTGGCTTTACAGCTCCACCCACGTCGTACATCACCCGGGCACACAGGAGAAACGCATGACAAGGCGGGGTGGCGGACGACGCCGCCTGCTATAGTGCCGTCGAGGCATCCAACAGGCGCCGTACGTGCCGCGCCGAATCTCACACACCGTCTCAGGAGGGAAGCCATGGAACTGGGCATCAAGGGCAAGTCGGCGATCGTGTGCGCCGCCTCGAAGGGGTTGGGCAGGGCCTGTGCCGAGGCGCTGGCGCGTGATGGCGTCGACGTGACCATCTGCGCGCGCGGGGCAGAGGCGCTCAACGCCACCGCCGCGGCGCTTGCCGGCTACGGCGTGAAGGTGACGCCGGTGGTGTGCGACGTGACCACCGAGGAGGGCCGCAAGGCACTGCTGGCGGCGTGCCCGAACCCCGACATCCTGATCAACAACGCCGGCGGGCCGCCGCCGGGGGACTTCAAGAATTTCACCCTCGATGATTGGCGCAAGGCGGTGGAGGGGAACATGATTACGCCCATCGCCCTGATCCAGGCCACCGTCTACGGCATGATGGACCGCGGCTTCGGCCGCATCGTCAACATCACCTCGCAGTCGGTGAAGACGCCGCTGCCGATGCTTGAGCTGTCGAATGGCGCCCGCGTCGGCCTCACCGGCGCCGTCGCCGTGCTGGCCCGCAAGGTCGCCGGCCGCAATGTCACCATCAACGGCATCCTCCCGGGGCCGTTCGCGACCGACCGGCTGAAGGCGGTCAACCAGAAGGCTGCCGACGGACGCGGCGTGCCGGTGGCGACGATCGAGGCCGAGCGCACCGCCGCCGTCCCGGCCGGCCGCTTCGGCAACCCGGCCGAGTTCGGCGCCACGGTGGCGTTCCTGTGCTCCGAGCACGCCGGGTTCATCACAGGACAGAACATCCTGATCGATGGCGGCGGCTTCCCGGGGCTGCTGTAGGTTGGATCGAGCTTCAGGCGAAGACCCAACACATGCAAACGGCGCTTGGCTCAATGTGTTGGGTCTTTGACGTATGCTGCACCGGCTAAGTCTTGACCGTATACAGAGTCCAAAAAGATGAGTGGGGGATCGGGAATGGGGAGTGGGCAGGGTCGCGTCCGCGAAGCGCGAATTGCTTCCCACTCCCGATCTCCCTCCCCCTCCCGCTTTGCAGAGTCAGAATTTCCCTGGAACCGTGCTGAAGGGCGAGGTGAGCTTTGCCGACGTGCTGGGCAGCGAGGGGCTCTCGTTGGCCGTCGACATGATGGTGCCGTTCGCCCACTGGATCACGCCCGAGCCGTATCCCAAGCGCTTCGACACCCACTTCTTCCTGGTGGCGGCGCCGGTGAGCCAGCTCGGCGCCCACGATGGCAGCGAGTCGGTGGAAGGGCTTTGGCTCGCTCCGCAGCAGGCCCTCGCCGAGGCCGAGGCGGGCAACCGCACGCTGGTGTTCGCCACCCGCATGAACCTCGCCAAGCTGGCCCGCTACGGCACCGTGACGGAGGCGGTGGCCGCAACCAGGTCCCGGCCCGTAGTGACGGTGATGCCGCGGGTAAAGAAGACCGCCGAGGGGCGTTGGCTGCAGATCCCTGCCGAAGCCGGCTATGGCGTCAGCGAGGTGTTCGTCGAGGAAGGCTCCACGTTTGGCAAGTCGGCATTACCGGCTTGATGCGGCGCTCGCGGTAGGGCGGATTGGCGAAGCGTAATCCGCCGGCGTTCGGCGGAGACGGAAACGGGATCAGGCCCCTCGCCTCCAACGCGGACATATAATTCGAACGGAGAGACGAGGGGCCGACCCCGCTTGGCCATCGGGAAGCGAAGTCATGTTTTCCCTGCTCAAGGAGAAGCTCATCGAGGCCGTGCAGGCAGTCGGGCCCCTCATCGCCATCGGCTCCTTGCTTCTGGTCCTCCTCGTCGACAACCCCGGCCTGCTGCTTGTGCAGTTCGTGGCCGGCGCGCTGCTGGTGGTGGCCGGCATGATGCTGCTGTTCGCCGGCGTGGACATGGGCATCCTCCCCATGGGCCGCTTCATCGGCGCCGCGCTTCCTCGGCAGGGATCGGTGGCGCTGATCGTGGGGATGGCATTCGCTCTCGGCTTTGCCACCACGTTGGCAGAGCCGGACGTCCTGGTTCTTGCTCAGCAGGTGGACGCCGCCTCGGGCGGTGTCATTCACCAGCACATCATCCTCCTCGTGATCGCCCTTGGGCTCGCTGCCTTCGTGGCCGTCGCCATGGCTCGTATCCTCTACGGGTTCTCCCTGCCGCGTCTGCTGGCTGCCGCCTATGTGGCGCTGCTTGCCCTCGCACTCGCGACCCCGGCGGGAATGGTGGCGCTCGCCTTCGATGCGGGCAGCGTCACGACCGGCTTGCTCACGGCGCCGGTGGTGGTGGCGCTGGCCATCGGCCTCAGCTCGGTGCTGGCCGGCCGCAACGCCATCTCCGACGGCTTTGGCCTGCTGGGCTTTGCCTCGATCGGGCCGATCATTGCCATGCTGGTTCTGGCCATCCTCAGCAGATGACCATTGCTCTGCTCCTCAACGAGCTGCGCGACACGGCCGTGAGCGTGCTCCTGGCGCTGCTGCCGCTCGCTGCGCTGTTTGTGGCTTTCCAAGCCTTCATTCTCAAGCTGCCGCCGCGCGACTTCCGCAACATCCTGGCGGGGACTGCCCTGTCCGGCGCCGGCCTCTTCCTTTTCCTGCTTGGCGTGAGCCTGGCTTTCCTGCCCGTCGGCCGCGCCATCGGCGAGGCGCTTGGCGCCTTGCCTGACAAGCGCATCCTCATCACCGCCGGCCTGTTGCTCGGCCTCGTCACCACCTGGGGCGAGCCGGCGGTCCGTATCCTGGCCAGTCAGGTGGAGGAGGCCTCCAACGGCTCGATCCGGAGGTCGGTGGTGCTCCATGCGGTGTGCATCGGCGTCGGACTGGTGGTGGCGCTCGGCATGCTCAGGATCGCCTACGCCATCCCGATCCTGTATCTTGTCGGGCCTGGCTATCTCACGGTCATCGCCATCATGTGGCTCTGCGACAAGGATTTCGTCGGCATCGCGGTGGACTCCGGCGGTGTGGCGACAGGGCCGCTGGCCAACACCTTCCTGCTGGCGCTCGCTTTCGGTGCCTCGGCGGCGGTGGGCGGGCAGAATCCGATCGCCGACGGCCTCGGCCTCGTCGCCCTGATCGCCGTCGCGCCCGTGATCTCGCTCATGGTCCTTGGCTTTCTGATCCGGCGCAAGGCGCGCCGAAAGGAGTGATGCGACCGATGACCACGACCTCCGCGCCTCCTCCGATCTCGCTCATCGTCACCATCGTCCGCAAAGGCTGGGGCGATACCGTGCTCGAAGCCTCGATCACGGCGGGCGCCCACGGTGGCACCGTGCTGTTCGGGCGCGGCACCGGCATCCACGAGCAGCAGAAGATCCTGGGTATCGCCATCGAGCCGGAGAAGGAGATCGTGCTCACCCTCACCTACGAGAGCCGGGTCGATACCATCCTGCGGGCGGTTGTCGCCGCTGCCGACCTGGAGACCCCGGGCAACGGCCTTGCTTTCGTGGTGCCGGTCGAGAAGGTCGCCGGTGTCCCGCACACCTGGGATCGCACGCCGGATAACCACAACGGCGACGACGGTCCTTGATCCGGGCACCGTGCCACTGCGTCATCCGGCTTTCGCACGCGGCTCCCTGACGACCAGCACGTCACAGGGCAGCTGGGTGAGCAGACCCTGCGCAACGCTGCCGATCATTACATCGAATAGCGCGCTGCGGCCGTGCGAGCCGACCACCACCAGGTCGACGCCCATGTGCTGGACGTACTCATAGATCAGCCGCTCCGGGTCGCCGTGCTCCACCAGCACCTCCGGCCGCGGCCCCTTGAACGCCGAAAGGTCCGAGGCACCGAGGAAGGCGGCCGCTTCCTTTTGGGCAGCGATGCGGAATTGCTCCCGGAACGAAGCCGGGTCCATGGCCAGGCCCGCCATTGGCGCGTCGCAGGCGTTGAACAGGGTGAGCACCGTATCGGGAAAGAAGCGCGTGCTCGCCTCCAGCGCGTGTCTCGACGATTCGGAGAAGTCCGTGGCCACGACGACGTGGCGGTACGGCTGCAGCCCGCGCTTGCGCACCACCAGCACCGGGAGGGCCGAGCGCCGCACCAGGCGGCTGACGGTGTTGCCGAGCACGAGGCGGCCGAGCAATTCGTCGCGGCTCACGCCGGTGACGATCAGCCCGGAGCGCTGGGACGCGGCCGTTCGCAAGATGGCTTCGACAGAGTCACCGGTCTCGACGACGACCGCCAGCTCCGGCGACATCTCGCGGAGCTCGGAGCGGATGCGGGCCTCGGCCATACGTTGCGGGTCGGCGGCACGGCGCCAGGATGGCACCTCCGCTTCCTCGACGCGCGCCGGCGCCTCCATGGCGTGCACGGCGACGAGCTTGGCCTGCCATTGGACGGCGAGCGTCACGGCCCGGTCCAAGGCGCGGTCGCAGCGCGCACTGAGGTCGGTCGCCAGCAGAACTGCCTTCGGGGTACCCTCCATCCAGCTTCGCTCAACGCTCATGCTGCGGCTCCTTCCGGGCGATGCTGGGGACGCCTTTACGTTGAAGGTGCAGAGGCGGCGGCAGTCGACAGAAGGAGGCCTCCGGGCGCTTTGACCAGCATCAAGGCAGTGTCAAGCGACGATAGCTGAAGCCGGAGGCGGCGAAACCCGTAAACGTGCGGGAGAGTTTATCGAGGCGCCGACCAGCCCTCTCTCCCGGCGAAGCGTGGGAGAGGGAGACGAGTGCCTCACACCGTCGTCGTCTTGATATCGACGAACTTGATCTCCGCGTTGCGCTCCGCCGTCCACTGCAGGTTGAAGGCCGAGGAGGCCAGGTAGACCTTGGCGTCGTCGAGGTCGGTGGCGACCGAGGAGCGATTCTTCTCGATGAAGCGCCGCAGGTCGGCGGGGTTGTCAGCTTGAATCCAGCGCACGGTATCGCACGGCGCCGGGTCGAAGCCGGTCTGCAGGCCGTACTCGTTGAGCAGCCGGTCAGCAAGAACATCGAGCTGCAGGGCGCCGATCACGCCGACGATGGGTGCGGTGCCGTCGAGCGGGCTGAATACCTGCACCACGCCCTCCTCGGCCATCTCGCGCAGGGCATCGCGCAGCTTCTTGGCGCGGATCGCATCCTCCAGCCGGATGCGGCGCATGATCTCCGGTGCGAAGCTCGGGATGCCCAGGAAGGTTACATCCTCGCCCTCCGTCACGGCGTCGCCGATGCGCAGCGTACCGCGATTGGGAATGCCCACCACGTCACCGGCGTAGGCCTCCTCGACGAGCGAGCGATCCTGGGCGAAGAAGAACTGCGGCGCCGCCAGCGCCATGGTCTTGCCGGTGCGCGGCACCTTCACGCGCATGCCGCGCGTCAGCTTGCCGGAGCACACACGCATGAAGGCGATGCGGTCGCGGTGGTTCGGATCCATGTTCGCCTGGATCTTGAAGACGATGCCTGTCATCGCCTTCTCGGCCGCCTCGACAGTTCGGGTGGCGGCCTTTTGCGACCGCGGCGGCGGCGCATGGGCGATCAGCGCCTCCAGGATATCGCGCACGCCGAAGTTCTTGAG
This sequence comes from Hyphomicrobiaceae bacterium, assembly GCA_036280295.1. Classification (GTDB taxonomy): domain Bacteria; phylum Pseudomonadota; class Alphaproteobacteria; order Rhizobiales; family Hyphomicrobiaceae; genus AWTP1-13. Next base: position 41,478 of record DASURA010000027.1, on the reverse strand, counting down.
CGCGCTGCCGAAGAACACCGGCGTCAGGGTGCCCTCGCGGAACTTGGCGAGGTCGAACTTGCCGCAGGCGGTTTCGACCAGCTCGATCTCGTCGCGCCACGCGGCTACGGCATCCTCGCCCATCAGCTCGGCGATGGCCGGGTCGTCAGGTCCGGCCACCGGTGTGCCTTCTGGCTCACGCTCCAGCTGGCGGATGCGAGGACTGCCGAGATCATAGGTGCCCTTGAAGTCGCGCCCCTTGCCGATCGGCCACACCATGGGTGCCGTCTCGATCGCCAGCGTCTTCTCGATCTCATCCAGCAGCTCCAACGGCTCCTGGGCTTCGCGATCCATCTTGTTGATGAAGGTGACAATCGGGATATCGCGCATCCGGCAGATCTCGAACAGCTTCAGCGTGCGCGCCTCGATGCCTCTCGCGGCGTCGATCACCATGATGGCGGAATCGACGGCCGTCAGAGTGCGATAGGTATGGTCGGAGAAATCCTCGTGGCCCGGCGTGTCGAGCAGGTTGAACACCGCTCCGCCGTACTCGAACGTCATCACCGAGGTGACGACCGAGATGCCGCGCTGCTTCTCGATGGCCATCCAGTCGGATCGCGTGTTGCGTCCATCGCGCTTGGCCTTGACCTGGCCTGCCAGCTGGATGGCGCCGCCGAACAGCAGCAGCTTCTCGGTGAGCGTGGTCTTGCCGGCATCAGGGTGGGAGATGATGGCGAACGTGCGCCGCCGCTCGATCTCGCGCGCGAGCGGGTTGGCTGGCCCGGGCTTCGGCTTCCCGGACGCCAGATTGCCTGCGGCCGTCAGTGCGGTCGGTGTATCGTCCATGAGATCGCTCAGGATCGCCTCGGTGCGGGCGGGGCTGCGGGCGTTGCGGAAGCCGCCTCTATAGCATTGTTCCCTTCAGCGAAGGCAACTCGTGCGTATATGGGGAGGGCGGTGGCCGATTTCACCCAACCGCGTACGGCTCGTGCTTATGAATTGAGCCGTGGCCCTTGTCGCCTCGCCAGCCCGCCGCACGGTCGTGAGTGGAGCGTCCGTCACGGGACCACCGGTGCTCGTCGTGAGGGCCATGGCTCGGTCGATGGCCCGCATGCTTGGCGGCTGGCTGCTCGGGTGCGGCCTTTGCCTTCGCTCGGCCTTCTGGAATCACAGCTGCGTCGGATGTGGCGGTCGGCTGATCCTCGGACGCGGATCCTCCGAGGGTGATCCAGTGGTCGGAGGCCGGCACATACGGCTGAGCCAAAGGCGTATCGGAGGCCCGGCCCAGAGACATCGGAAACTTGAGAGAGGACATCGGAAAATCGAGAAAGAATGTGCTCGCAAAAACGCCAACCATCAGCAGGCCGCCGAAGCGCGTGACCACCGATAGCGTCCCTTTAGCGCACGTCGCGGTCTTCGGCCGGTCAAGATGCTGGTTCACTCTGTGAAAACCCTCCTCGCAGTGGATCGCGGTGCTTCTGGCAGTAGTCATGAGCTGGCGCATGGTACTGGCTGAGCGCTATAGCCCGAGCTCGTGGACCACGTGCTGGCGCTGCAGGTCACAGCCGAGCGCCTTGCTCTTCTGACATGTTAGATGGTGGTGCTGTCGGCGAGCGCCGTCCCCGGATCAGGGGAGACTTGGTTGGCTTTGGCCTTGGTGGCAGCTGCTGAGCCGTGCCCACCCGCCGGCATCGATTTCTGGCACGGTGCCGCAGCCTCCAGCCGCCTTCTCCGCCAAAGTGAAAGAAGCAAAGAGAGATTATTGGGACCAGCATGCACGAAATAACCTTGGCCCAAGTCGTCCTTTTTCTCGCCGCTGCGGTGGTCGCCGCACCGCTCGCCAAGCTGCTGCGCGTCGGCACCGTGCTGGGCTACCTGCTTGTGGGGGTGCTGATCGGGCCCGCAGTGCTGGGGCTGGTCTCCGACGTGAAATCGGTGCTGCACTTCGCCGAGTTCGGCGTGATCATGCTCTTGTTCGTAATCGGCCTGGAGCTGCGCCCGAGACGCCTTTGGGCTATGCGCGCGGCCATCTTCGGGCTGGGGAGCGTGCAGGTCGCCATCACCGGGCTGGTGCTGGCGGCCGTGGCTATGGCCTGCGGCCTCGCCTGGCAGGCGGCGCTGTTCGCCGGCCTTGCCCTCTCGCTCTCCTCGACGGCCTTCGCCCTGCAGGTGCTGGAGGAAAAAGGCGAGCTCGCCTTGCGCCATGGCCGGCTGGCATTTGCCGTGCTGCTGTTCCAGGACCTCGCCGCCATCCCCCTCATCGCGCTGGTGCCGCTGTTCGCGGTCGGCGCGGCAGAGGCGGCGCAAACCATGGAGCTGTCTTCGGCCGCCAAGGCAATCGGTGTGATCCTGGTCGTGGTGGCGGTGGGCCGCTATCTGCTCAATGGCCTGTACCGTCTGGTAGCCCGAAGCCGTGTCAAGGAGGCAATGACTGCGAGCGCGCTGCTGACCGTCGTCGGCGTCACGCTGGTCATGCAGCAGGCTGGGCTGCCGGCCTCGCTGGGCGCCTTCGTCGCCGGCGTGCTGCTGGCCGATTCCGACTATCGCCATGAGATCATGGCCGACATTGCCCCGTTCGAGGGACTGCTGCTCGGTCTGTTCTTTACTGCCATCGGCATGTCGCTGAACCTCGGCCTGGTCGTCTCCAGCCCCTATCTGGTGCTTGCCCTCGTCGTCGGCCTCGTGGCCGTCAAGGGGCTGGTGCTCTACGTGCTAGTGCGGCGCTGGGGGTTGGATACCGGGCCGTCGCGTCGTGTCGCCCTGGCGCTGTCCCAGGGCGGCGAGTTCGCGTTCGCCTTGTTCGCCACCGGGGCAGCCGAGGGGGTTCTGGACCGGGCCACCGTGGATCTGCTCTCGGTTGGCGTCACGCTGTCCATGGCGGCAACGCCGCTGCTGCTGGCGCTCGATTCGCTGCTCGCCCCGAGAGTCGCGCCGGCGCTCCCATTCGATGAGCTGCCCGACAATGACGGTCACGTGGTGATCGCCGGCTTCGGCCGTTTCGGCCAGATCGTGGCGCGCGTCCTCGTCGCCAAGCGCATTCCCGTCACCGCGCTCGACTCCGACCCCGCGCAGGTCGATTTCGTGCGCAGGTTCGGCACGCAGATCTATTACGGCGATGCCAGCAGGTTCGAGATTCTGGAGGCGGCTCAGACCGGCAAGGCGCGCGCCTTCGTGCTCGCCATCGACGAGGTCGAGGCGTCGCTGCGCACGGCCCGGATGGTCCGGCAACACTATCCGCATGTGCCGATCTACGCGCGGGCGCGCGACCGGCGCCATATCCACCAGCTGATGGATGAGGGCATCACGACCATGCGGCGCGAGACCTTCCTCTCGTCGCTTGACCTGACGCGCGAGGTGCTGCGCGGGCTCGGCCTGCCGGAGCGCGAGGTGCGATATACGGTGGATACGTTCCAGAGCATGGATCGACGCCGGCTGTATGAGGACTACAAGAACTACACGGATGTGGAGAAGGTGCAGGAGCGCGCCAAAAGCTATGCGCAGGAGCTTGAGGAGCTGTTCGCCAAGGACGCGGCGGAGCACGCCAAGCGGCCTGAGGACGTGGCGAAATCCTGAACGCGCGCCCACAGTCGAATACGGCTGATAAGACGGGGGAAGCCATGACCATGCGACCACGGCTGGCGGGGGTGGCGTCCAGGACAGCCTGCATCGCGCTTGCGGCGCTGATCGCGGTGACGTGGCTCGCCCCGACGGCAGCGGCGGAGCCGGAGACTGATGCCGAGCCTGCGGCCAAGATCGCACCGGAGCTGGCGAAGCGCCTGACACCGGCGCAGCAGCGCACCTACATCGCCTACCGGGCGGCGCGTACGGCGTTCGAGCGCGGGCATCGTGCCTATTGGCGCGCGGTGGAGGCCAAGCGCCGCGCCCGCAGGGCGCAACGGCGGCTCGGCCGGGCGCTCACGGCGGAGGACTATGTCACCACCTTCCCGCCACGGTACAAGGGGCCGGAGCTGCCCGCTGCCATTGCCAGGATCGTGGCCAAGGTTCGGCCGCCCCATGTCCGCGACGAACTGCCCTCCGTCGCCGATTTCCTGGCCCAGGCCAAGAAACAGTTCGGCTTTGTGCCCAAACGGGCCAGCGAGCGGGAGTTCAAGCGCAGCTATGCCAGGGAGGCACTCAAGGTTGGGCTGACCAAGGACCAGGTGGTGCGGGTGTACGCGCTGGAGACGGGCGGCCTCGGCACTTACGACATGCAGTCCGGCATCCATCCCGTCACCCGGCGCGGCCGGCCAATCTCGTCGGCACTCGGCTACGCCCAGCTCCTGCACGCCAACTCGGCGGGCGAGCTGGTCAAGCATGGCGAGGACTTCGCCGAGCGGCTCATGGCCATGGCCGCCCTTCCCGGCACGTCGCCGGCACGCGCCGCTGAGCTGAAGGCCAAGGCTGCGATAGTGCGCAAGATGCTGCGGGCGGCACGCTCGGTGCCCAATGAGTGGCGCTACCACCAGCGCTTTGCCAGGACGCCGCGCGGCCTTGGCATCCACGCCCTCAACCTCGACGCGGACATCGGCCCGTGGATCCAGGTGCTGAAGCTCAAGGCACTCAAGGACAGCGCCGCCCGGCACGGACATCGGACGCTGAGCGGGGCCGAGATCGAGCTGATGAACCTGGCGGGCCCTGCCACCGGGCTGGAGATGATGACGCCGGTGGGGCGGCGGATGCCCACGCCCAATTTCTTCAGCGAGGGTGGCTATTCCCGCAATCCCGTCGTGCACAACAGGACCGCGGCAGAGCTGCTCGCCACCCTGGCGCAGCGCATGGAGGTGCACCTCAAGAAGGCGGGCTCCATCGAGTTCGCGCAAATCTTCGATGAGGTGGCCCGCAAGTAGCCGTGGCCGGCGGTCACTTCGCACGGAAGCCGGCGCCGAGCGGATCCAGATGGATCCGCCGCCCAGCGGCGGGGAGCAGCCATGCGACAAGCCACGTTCATTCCCTGGGCAGAGTGCGGCATTGTCCGGCGCCTCATCGGATCGCACCTTGTCCCCCACCCGCTTCATCACCCACCTGAGCCTGATCGGCTTCGCCACCGCGCTGTCCACGCGCGCTGTGGATCCGATCATTCCGCCGATCTCCGAAGCCCTGCAGACCGACGCGGCGCGGGTGGCGCTGCTGACCACGGCGTTCACGCTGCCGTTCGTGCTCGCGCAGCCGATCATGGGCCCGCTGGCCGATGCCATCGGCAAGCTTCGCATGATGCGCGCCTGCCTGGTGGTGATCATTGCCATGTCGTTTGCGTGTGCCCTGGCCCCCAGCTTCGAGCTGCTGGTCCTCGCGCGCATCGTCTGTGGCGCGGCCACCGGTGGCATCTATCCAGTCGGAATGGCGATCATCTCCGACGCGGTGCCGCTGGAGCAGCGCCAGGTCGGCATTGCGCGATGGCTTGCGATTGTCGTCACCGGCAATCTCCTGGGCACGGCCGTGTCCGGGGTCTTGAGCGACCTGTTCGGGTGGCGCGCGGTGTTTTTCGGCGTCGGGTTGTGCGCGATTGCCGCATTTGCAAATGCCCTGGTCAATCTTCGGAACGCGCCGCAGGCACCGCCGACGCGTCTGGATCTGGCGTCGATTCCTGGACGCTATCTGGCGATCCTGGCCAACCCGCGCGCCAAGTTCTGTTTCCTCGCCGTGTTCCTGGAGGGGGTGGCGATCTTCGGGCTGTTCTCGTTCGTGGCGCTGTTGCTGGTTGCCGCCGGAGAGACGCGCGCCTCGATTGCCGGCGTGGTGATCGCCGGGTTCTCCGTCGGTGGCGTCGCCTACACCATGGCGGTGACGCCTTTGACACGCCTCTGGAAGCCGCGCCAGCTGATGATCGGCGGCGGCGCCCTGTGCGCGGCCTCCTTTGCGGGCATCGCCCTTAATCCGGCGTGGCAGTTCCAGATCGTGCTGTTTTTCGTGATGGGAATCGGCTTCTACACGCTGCACGGCTGCATCCAGGTCGAGGCCAGCGAGTTGTCGACCACAGCGCGCGGGACAGCGATGTCGATGCACTCGCTGATGTTCTTCCTGGGCCACGCGGTCGGCCCGGTGCTCTACGGCCTGGGCTTCGCCTGGCTCGGCTCCAACCTGTCGGTGGCGCTCGGTGGCGTGGTGGTGATGCTCACCGGATTGATGTGCGCCCGTTACCTGACGGGCCGCGTCAACTGCTGACGGAATCGTATTTCATCCGCCGCGATGTGTGACGTGAGGTGCAGCAAGATCCGCAATGGCCTACAGCGGCCCATCCTGCATGTGATCGACAGCCTGGGGTCAGACCCGCACGGCCCGACCCCAGCAACGCGGCTCAGAAGCAGCGCTGGCCGGCCGGGAGGCAGCTGCCCTTGCGCAGCAGGCGGTCGTAGCAGCACTTCTCGTCCGCGTTGCAGACCCACGTGGTCTGGCTGCGGCTGAGCCAGCTCGCGGGGGCGATGCACCTTTTGTGCCTGAACACGGGCCGATAGACCGGCGGCGGCTCACTTATGCCATCGGCGTGGGCATTGTTCACGAACGGCACGGCAAGCCCGAGGCTCAGCGTAACAGCCAGGGCGCCTGCAGAGGCCGCAATCCAGCGGATCATCGTAGTCTCCTTCATGGACGGAAAATCCGCAAAGCGGGCGCCCGCCGGTAGCCCCGATCAAGCCCCCGTCCCCGCAGACCTTGTGGCAGCATCAGTCTGCGCGGCGATCCTTATATGATTCGCCCGCGCTGCGCGCATATTTAGCAGTCCACAACTTAATGGGTTGTAACCGCGGGCGGCGATAGCGCGGGGGCCGACTATTACGCGCGCGGGCCCAGGACGGTGACGTCGAGGTCGGTGACCAGCCCGTTGGCCAGTGAGTAGATCCATCCATGCACATGCAGGCTCTGCCCGCGCGCCCAGGCCTCCTGGACGAATACGTCGGACGCCACGTTGCGCACTTGCCGGATGACGTTGAGCTCGCACAGGCGATCGAGGCGAGCGCGAGGATCCGCAATGGCCTCAAGCAGCGCGCTCTGCTCCTCGGCAATCTCGCGTATCGGATGCAACCAATGGTCGACGAGCCCGCGCCGCCTGCCGTCAACCGCCGCCGCAATGCCGCCGCAGCCGTAGTGGCCGACCACAATGACGTGCCGCACCTTCAGCACATCCACGGCGAACTGCAGCACCGAGAGGTAATTGGCGTCCTGCGGCGGCGCCAGGTTGCCGACATTGCGATGCACGAACAGCTCGCCCGGGTCGAGACCGACGATCTCGTTGGCCGGCACCCGGCTGTCGGAGCAGCCGATCCACAGGTACTCCGGCGCTTGCTGCCGCTCCAGCCGCTTGAAGAAATCGGGATCGGCGGCGAGCTGGCGCTGCGACCAGATGCGGTTGTTGGCCTTGAGACGGTCGAGCATGGGCCGCTCTTAGCGCCAAGTCATGCCGACGACAAGGGCGGAGAGGCCCGTGCGCCGGCGTCGTGCGCCGTCGCGCCAGGGTCAGATCCCACGCCGAGGCGCTGCGCGTCTATATCGAGCGCGTCAATGCCGCCGGCGGCATCGCCGGCAAGAAGATCAACTTGATCCTGCAGGACGACTCGGCTGCGCCCGGCAAGGCCCCAGCCAACGCCAAGAAGCTCATCTCGCAGGACAACGTGATCTGCTCATCAATGCCAGCCACGCGCCGGTAACGGCCGAGGCGAAGCGCGCGGGTGTGCCGCGGCTGTTCTCGCCCTCCGCCCGTCCCGAGGAGGTGTACCCACCCGCCACTCCCCTGCAGTTCTGCACCACGGCTCTCGCATCGAGCTGCGACAGTCGCGCCGCGCTGGCCACGGGGAAAAGCCCCGGCATCCAGCCTACTGCGAGCTGCGGAGTGCGTGGCGAGGTAGATCCCGGTAACAAGTGCCGGGTGACACTGTGGAGGGCGGGGCTGGCGCTGGCGCACAAATGTCAACTGGCCGATGTGGACGGGCGGGAGGCAGCACATCAGGATAGAAAGCATGCCTAAGTATAGAGCGTATGCCTATCCAGGGTTTTGCCCCATTCCTTAGTGATTCAGCCCAGGCATGCTGCTCTGGTAATGGCGAAGGCTTTGCGCTGCGCGTGCTGCAGGCTGCGATTTGCGGCCGCAGCAAAGAGGCCGGAGGTGGCGGAAGCTTAAAAATTCTCAATCGATAGGGACAGGCCGGATCGCGTTCGATGAACAGAAGAGGCGACCCGCAGCGCAACCTTCGGCGTTCAGGTGTGACCCGCTGGCCGGTCGGGTCGGTGGGGTGCGCCGCTTTCCTCGCCGTCCCCTTCGCCGGCGTTCTGGATCCGAAAGGGCCGGTGGCCGAAGCGCAGCGGCTTCTCCTCTTCGACGCCACCGCGATCATGCTCGTGGTGATCCTCCCGGTGATCGTGGCGACTCTGGCCTTCGCCTGGTGGTACAGGTCGTCCAATGCGCACGCCGTCCGCAGCTCGGAGCTGGCATACGAAGGCCGCATCGAATTCGTCGTTTGGTCGATTCCGGCGCTGACGGTGATACTGCTCGGCGGCGTCATCTGGATCGGGTCGCAACAACTGGACCCGCGCGCGCCGCTTCCTGCCAAGGCGAGTCCGCTCAACGTGGATGTCGTTGCCCTCGATTGGAAGTGGCTGTTCATCTATCCCGATCAGGGCATTGCCGCGGTCAATCAACTGACCATTCCCGCGAAAACCCCGATCAGGTTTCGGCTTACCTCGGCCACGGTGATGAACTCCTTCTTCGTGCCGCAGCTCGGCAGCCAGATCTACACCATGGGCGGCATGACCACGCGGCTCAACCTGCTCGCGAGCGAGCCGGGCGAGTTTCCGGGCATCTCGGCAAATTTCAGCGGCCGGGACTTTTCTCGCATGCGCTTTCTCGTGAAGGCGGTTCCGGCCAGCGACTTCGATGGCTGGATCGCGCAGGTGCGCGGCACCGGGTCCGCTCTCGACGAAGCCGGATTGACCGAGCTGGCGAAGCCGGGAACGGTCCCACCCACGACCTATCGCTCCGTCACGCCGAAGCTGTTCGAGCGCATCGTCGACCAGACGGCTGCCGGTCCGGCAACAGCCGCTGTCAGGGCCTCGCGCGGACCGGCGCCGCAGGAAGGACGATGAGATGTTTGGCAAGCTGAGCTGGGCGGCGATTCCTTTCGACGAGCCTCTTCCGCTGATCAGCGCGGCCGTTGTCGCGAGCGTCGTGCTAGCCACCCTCGCCATCGTCACCATAAAGGGTTGGTGGCCCTATCTGTGGCGCGAGTGGCTGACCAGCGTCGACCACAAGCGCATCGGCGTCATGTACGTGGCTCTAGGGCTCGTCATGCTGCTGCGCGGCTTCTCCGATGCGCTGATGATGCGCTCGCAGCAGGCCCTCGCCATCGGCACGTCTCAGGGATACCTGCCGCCCGAGCACTACAACCAGGTCTTCAGCGCCCACGGCACCATCATGATCTTTTTTGTGGCGATGCCGCTCGTCGTCGGCCTGATGAACTTTGCCGTCCCCCTGCAGCTCGGTGTGCGCGACGTGGCGTTTCCGGTTCTGAACTCGGTGAGCTTCTGGCTGACCGCGGCGGGCGCGCTCCTGGTCAATGTGTCACTCGTCATCGGCAATTTCGCGCGCACCGGGTGGATGGGATACCCGCCGCTGTCCGGCATCCAGTTCTCTCCCGATGTGGGCGTCGACTACTATCTGTGGTCCTTGCAGATCGCAGGCCTCGGTACGCTGCTGACGGGGGTCAACTTCGTCACCACGATCCTCAAGATGCGCGCGCCCGGCATGACCTATTTCCGCATGCCGGTGTTCTGCTGGACCGCGCTGGCGACAAACCTGCTGATCGTCGCCGCATTTCCGATCCTGACGGCGGCGCTCCTGATGCTGTTGCTCGACCGCTACCTCGGCATGCATTTCTTCACCAACGAGGCCGGCGGCAACCAGATGATGTACGTCAACCTGTTCTGGGCCTGGGGACATCCCGAGGTCTACATCCTGATCCTGCCGGCGTTCGGAATCTACTCGGAAGTTGCCGCAACCTTCTCGGGCAAGCCGCTGTTCAGCTACCGCTCGATGGTCCTGGCCACCCTGGCGATCTGCGTGCTCTCCTTCATGGTGTGGCTGCACCACTTCTTCACGATGGGTGCCGGCGCCAACGTCAATGCTTTCTTCGGCATCATGTCGGCCATCATCGCCGTGCCAACCGGCGTCAAGGTTTTCAACTGGATTTTCACGATGTTTGGCGGGCGGATCGTGTTCAGCACGCCCATGCTGTTCCTGGTCGGATTTATTGTCACGTTCGTCATCGGCGGCATGACCGGCGTTCTCCTGGCGGTTCCGCCGATCGATTTCGTCCTCCACAACAGCGTGTTTCTGGTTGCCCATTTTCACAACGTCATTATTGGCGGCGTCGTTTTCGGCGCCCTGGCAGGCATCAATTATTGGTTCCCGAAGGCATTCGGGTTCACTCTCGACGAGCGGTGGGGCCGGGCCAGCTTCTGGTGCTGGCTCATCGGCTTCTATCTCGCCTTCATGCCGCTCTACGTCCTGGGCTTGCTGGGCATGACACGGCGTCTCCAGCATATCGCCGACCCGAGCTGGCGGCCGTGGCTGCTGGTCGCGGGCGCCGGCGCGATCGTCATCCTCTGTGGCATTCTCTGCCAGATCATGCAGCTCTACGTCAGCATCCGGACTCGCGAGCAGCGCCGCGACGTGACGGGCGATCCTTGGAACGGCCGAACCCTGGAGTGGGCAACCCCGTCACCTCCCCCGGCCTACAACTTCGCCGTGCTGCCCAGAGTCGAGACGATCGACGCCTTCTGGGACATGAAGAGGAAGGGCCGGCGCCGCCCGAGCGATACGACCTATGAACCCATCCACATGCCGCGCAACAGCGCCACCGGCTTTGTCATCTCTTTCTTCGCGGTCGTGACTGGCTTCGCCCTGATCTGGCACATCTGGTGGGTTGCGATCGTCGGCCTCCTCGCCGCCGCCGTAACGATCCTGACGTTCGGCTGGAGCGATGACCGGGAGCGCAGCATCCCGGCCGCCGAAGTTGCGCGCACGGAGCGGACCCAAGTCAGCCGTGGGAGCACTGCATGACGACAGCCGCAGTCGAGGCAGATTCAAACAGGCCGACGCATGAGCACGACGGCCCCGCCCCTACGCGCCTGGTGGTCGCGTATGGATTCTGGATCTTCATCCTCAGCGACATCATCATGTTTTCGGCGCTGTTTGCCACCTACGCGGTCTTGGCAAGCAATACCGCAGGCGGGCCGACCGGAGCCGAGCTGTTCAATCTGCGCAATGTCTTCATCATGACCATGTGTCTGCTGGTTTCGAGCTATACATGCGGGCTCGGAGCGCTCTCCGCGGAGCAGCGTAAACCAGAGCTCTTCTTGATTTTCTCCGTGCCCACATTCGTGCTCGGCGCGACGTTTCTTTTCCTCGAGATCTCGGAATTCGCCGGCATGATCAAGGAGGGTGCGGGACCGTCACGGAGCGCCTTCCTCTCCGCCTTCTTCACGCTGGTCGGAATGCACGGCGCACACGTGGGTGCCGGCCTGATTTGGCTCATCTACATGGTGGCTCAGGTCGTCGCCAAGGGTCTGCAAGCCGCCGTGCTTCGGCGCCTCCTCTGCTTCAGCCTGTTCTGGCACGCGCTCGACATCGTGTGGATCGGAGTCATGACACTGGTCTACCTCATGGGAGTCGCGCGATGAACGGCGAAGACCATCTACGCGAAGACCGGACGCCGGGTGTTGAAGAGCACGAGTCGGGGGCCACCGTTCTATCGTATACAGCCGGCTTGGGGCTCGCGGTCGTGGCCACAATCGCCTCTTTCATCGTGGCTGAAACCGATTTGCTTTGGCCCCCCGGCATACCCGTCGGCCTGACCGTCCTCGCCCTGACGCAGATCGGCGTCCACCTCGTCTTCTTTCTGCATCTGGGCAGCGGCCCCGATCAGACGAACAATATCTTGGCCCTGGCCTTCGGTGTTCTGATCGTCTTTCTCGTCATCGCCGGCTCCCTCTGGATCATCGCCAACCTGCATACCAACATGATGCCCATGAATTGATTTTCTGGATTCATCGGGTCGCTCGCGAGCATCTGGCTCGATCGTTCGGCGTGGCGGGACACTGATGCCGGAGGCGGGGCCTTTGCGGCCAGCCGTTTTCTGCCGCACCATGCGGGCCCGCGCCAGCGCGGTTCTGGCGGCTGTAGGCGCGGTCACGGTGCCAAAGCCGCAGCATGACTCCCGGAAGGGGACGCTGCCTCCATGGTCGCGATGTGCTTCAGCGGCCGGTTGCCGGACAGCCGGCGCAGCAGCACGTAGAACAGCGGGGTGAGGAAGATGCCGAACAGCGTCACCCCGATCATGCCGGAGAACACAGCCACCCCCATTGCCCGGCGCATCTCCGATCCGGCGCCCGTCGAATACACGAGCGGCAGCACGCCCATGACGAAGGCGAGCGAGGTCATCAGAATGGGACGCAGACGCAGCCGGCTCGCCTCGATGGCCGCCGCGACGGGGGACCGTCCGGCGAGCTCCAGCTCGCGCGCGAACTCCACGATCAGGATGGCGTTCTTGGCCGACAGGCCCACCAGCACGATCAGGCCGATCTGGGTGAACACGTTGTTGTCGCCCTGGCTGAGGTAGACGCCGAATATCGCGCCCAGTAGCGCCATCGGCACGATCATCAGGATCGCCAGCGGCAGCAGCAGGCTCTCGTAGAGCGCCGCCAGCACCAGGAACACCAGCAGCAGCGCCACCGGGAATACGAGGATCGCGGAGTTTCCGGCCAGGATCTCCTGGTAGGTGAGCTCGGTCCACTCGAAGCCGATGCCGGGCGGCAGCGCCTCTGCCGCGATCCTCTCCACCGCCGCGCGCGCCTCGCCCGAGGAATGGCCGGGCGCCGGCCCGCCGTTCACGTCGGCGGCGAGGAAGCCGTTGTAGCGCATGGCGCGCTCCGGCCCGGCGCTCGGCTGGACCTTGAGCACGGCGGCCAGCGGAATCATCTCGCCGGTCCTGGAGCGCACCTTGAGCTGGCCGATATCGTCCGCATGCGCCCGGTACAAGGCATCGGCCTGCACGCGCACAGTGTAGGTGCGGCCGAACTTGTTGAAGTCGTTGACGTAGACCGAGCCCAGGTAGATCTGCATGGTCTCCAGCACGTCGGTCACCGCGACGCCGAGCTGGCGCGCCCTGGTGCGATCTACATCGGCGTAGACCTGCGGCACGTTCACCTGATAGCTGGAGAACAGCCCTGCCAGCTCCGGCGCCTTCATGGCGCGGGCGAGGAACGCCTTCGTCGCCTTGTCAAGCGCGCCATAGCCGAGCCCGCCGCGGTCCTCGATCTGCAGCTTGAAGCCGCCGATGGTGCCGAGGCCCGAAACCGGCGGCGGCGGGAAGATGGCGATGAACGCCTCCTGGATGGCGGCGAACTGCTTGTTGAGCTGCGCGGCAATGGCGCCGCCGCTGAGGTCGGGGGTACGGCGCTCGGCGAAATCATCGAGGCCGACGAACACGATGCCGGCGTTGGCGCTGTTGGTGAAGCCGTTGATGGAGAGGCCGGGGAAGGCGATGGCGTTCTTGACCCCAGGCTGCGCCAGGGCGATCTCGCTCATGCGCCGGATCACGTCCTCGGTGCGGTCGAGCGTGGCGCCGTCGGGCAGCTGGGCGAAGCCAACGAGGTACTGCTTGTCCTGGCCCGGCACGAAGCCGGGAGGCACGGCCTTGAACAGGCCGAAGGTGACGGCGATCAGCACCAGGTAGACTCCCATGCCCAGCGCCTTGCGTGAGATCACGCGCTTGACGCCGCCGCTGTAGGCGCTGGTGCCGCGCCCGAACACCCAGTTGAAGGCGCGGAACAGCCAGCCGAGCGCAACGTCCATGCCGCGCGTCAGCCGATCCTTGGGTGCGTGGTGGCCCCTGAGCAGCAGCGCCGCCAGCGCCGGGGAAAGCGTGAGCGAGTTGATGGCGGAGATGACCGTGGAGATGGCGATGGTGAGTGCGAACTGGCGGTAGAACTGACCGGTGAGGCCGGTGATGAACGCGAGCGGCACGAACACCGCCACCAGCACCAGCGCGATGGCGACGATCGGGCCGGATACCTCGTGCATGGCGCGGTAGGCCGCCTCCATGGGGGAGTGCCCGGCCTCGATGTTGCGCTCCACGTTCTCGACCACGACGATGGCGTCGTCGACCACGATGCCGATCGCCAGCACCAGGCCGAACAGAGTGAGCGCGTTGATGGAGAAGCCGAGCACGTACATGATGCCGAAGGTGCCGACGATCGAGACAGGGACGGCGACCAGCGGGATGATCGAGGCGCGCCAGGTCTGCAGGAACAGGATCACCACCAGCACCACCAGCACCACGGCCTCCAGGAGGGTGTGCACCACGGCCTCGATGGAGGCGCGCACGAACTGCGTGGGGTCGTAGACGATCTCGTAGGTCACGCCGTCCGGCATGTACGCCTTGAGCTCCGCCATCGTCTGGCGCACGTGGTCGGAGATGGCGATGGCATTGGAGCCGGGGGCCTGGAAGATCGGGATTGCCACGGCCTGCTTGTTGTCGAGCAGCGAGCGCAGCGCGTATTCCGAGGCGCCTAATTCGATCCGCGCCACGTCGCGCAGGCGCGTGACCTCCCCGTTGGCGCCGGCCTTGACGATGATGTCGCCGAACTCCTGCTCGCTCTGCAGCCGCCCTTGCGCGTTGACCGGCAGCTGCAGGTCTATGTTGGGCAGCCCCGGCGATGCGCCCACCACGCCGGCCGCGGCCTGCACGTTCTGGGAACGGATCTCGTTGACGACGTCGCTGGCGGACAGGCCGAGCTGGGCGATCTTCTGCGGGTCGAGCCAGATGCGCATGGCGTAGTCGCCGGCGCCGAACACCTGAACCTGGCCGACGCCGTCGATGCGCGCCAGCCGGTCCTTAACGTTGAGCACGGCGTAGTTGCGCAGATAGAGCATGTCGTAGCGGGCGTTGGGCGAGAGCAGGTGCACCACCATTGTCAGGTCGGGCGCACTCTTCACCGTGGTGACGCCGAGCCGGCGCACGTCCTCGGGCAGGCGCGGCTCGGCCTGCGATACGCGGTTCTGGACGAGCTGCTGGGCCTTGTCGGGGTCAGTGCCGAGCTTGAAGGTGACGGTGAGGGTGAGAACGCCGTCGGTGGTGGCCTGGCTCGACATGTAGAGCATGCCTTCGACGCCGTTGATCGCCTCCTCGATCGGCGTCGCCACCGCCTCGGCGATCACCTTGGGGTTGGCGCCCGGATACTGCGCGCGCACGATCACCGCCGGCGGCGCCACCTCAGGGTACTCCGAGATCGGCATGTTGGGCAGTGCGAGCAGGCCGGCGAGGAAGATCAGAACCGACAGGACGCCGGCGAAGATCGGGCGATCGATGAAGAAGCGGGAGATGTTCACGGCGACAGTCCTTGCGTGGGTGTCAGACCCGGAGGGGTCTGACACCGTTGTTCCATCGGTGGAGACGTGGTCTGTCCCTCGCCCCCGATTCTCGGTTGGCGTAGCGGTGCCAGACCCGGAGGGTCTGACGCCGCCTCAGCGTTGCACCGTGCCGCGGTCGCCCATGGCGACCACCTCGGGTGCCAGCAGCGCGCCGGGGCGCACGTGCTGCAGGCCGTTGACGACGATGCGCTCGCCGGCCTTGAGGCCCGCGGTGACGATGCGCAGGCCGTCGGTCATGCCGCCCAGGCTCACCTCGCGGTACGCGGCCCTGTTGTCTCCATCGACGACGAGCACGTACTTTTTGCTCTGGTCGGTGCCGATGGCGCGCTCGTCGACGGCAACCACCGTCGCCGCGCCGGTCGCACCCATCCGCAGGCGCGCGAACTGGCCGGGGATCAGTCGCCCGTCGGGGTTGGCGAACACGGCGCGCACTCGCACGGTGCCGGTATTGGGATCGACCTGGTTGTCGATCAGCTGCAGCGCGCCGCGTACCGGCTCGCCGCCGTTCGATGCCGTCTCCATAAGCACGGGGATCTGCGCGATCCTGCCGCTGCTCACGCCGTCGGCGCCGATTTCCTTGAGTGCCCGCAGCACCACCGCCTCGTCGGCGGCGAAGCTCGCATAGATCGGGTCGATGGAGACCAGCGTCGTGAGCACCGGCGCGCTCGGCCCGGCCGCCACCAGATTGCCGATGGTGATCTCAAGACGCCCGACCCGGCCTGCCACCGGCGCCCGAACCTCGGTGTAGCCGAGGTTGAGCTGAGCCGCCTGCAACGCCGCGCGCGCTGCCTGCAGGTTGGCCTCGGCCTCCCGATGGGCGTTGGTGCGCTGGTCGACATCGCGCGGCGAGACGATGCGGGTATCGAGGAGCTGGCGTCCGCGCTGCAGCTCGGTCCTGGTGAAGGTGACGCGCGCCTCCGCCGCCGTGACCTGCGCCTGCAGGCGCGCGACTTCGGCAGCGTAGGGGGCAGGATCAATCGTCACCAGAGGATCCCCCTCTTTCACCAGCGCGCCTTCGCGGAAATGCACCGCCTCGACCGCGCCGGCGACGCGCGAGCGCACCTCGACGCGCTCCACGGCCTCCAGGCGGCCGGAGAAATCGCTCCAGGTCATGGCCACGCGCGGCTCGACCACCGCAACCGATACCCGCACGGCGGGAAATGCCGCCTTCGCGGTGCTTTCGGCGGATGTCGCGGCCGGCGGCAGCTTGACGAGCAGGGTGGCTCCGAGGGAGACGACGGCGAACAGTCCGCCCATGGCCCACAGGCGGCGATTGGATAGAAGGCTCACAGGATCATCTCCTTGCAGTTTCAGACGACGGCACAGCAGTGGCCCGCGTCGCGGCGGCCGCCGGCGGTCGATCAGAGAGGGAGTTGGGCAGTCGGAGGAAAGGCGTGCAGGACGTCCCAGTTGTTCTGCGATGCAGCTCTGGCAGCCGGTTGGCAGCCTCTAGCAGGGGACGCGACGGATCATGGTTCGCTACCCGTTTTTTGTACCGATTGGTAGAGATATAGGCTTGGGCGCCGCCGTGTCAATCCATATTTGTAACGGCAGGTATGGAATGCTAGGATGGCCCAGCTTCACAAAAAGGAGAGCGCTTTGCACAAAGCAGAAAGCGCCGCCCAGAGGGGACGCCCGCGCGAGTTCGATACTGAGAAGGCCCTCGACCGGGCCTTGGAGGTGTTTTGGCGCAAAGGCTACGAGGGCGCGTCGATCTCGGAGCTGACGGATGCGATGGGCATCAACCGGCCGAGCCTCTATGCCGCGTTCGGCAACAAGGAGGATCTATTCCGCAAGGCCCTCGATCGCTACTCGGCAGGCCCGGCGGCCTATGCCTACAAGGTCTTCGAGGAGCCGACCGCTCGGGGAGTCGTCGAGCGGCTGCTGCGCGAGCGGGCCGATGCGCTGACCGATCCGCACAACCCGCACGGATGCCTGGGCGTGCAGAGCGCGCTTGCGTGCGGCGACGCGGCCCAGTTGATCAAGGACGAGATGTGCCGGCGGCAGGCGGCCTGGCAGGATGCCCTGCGCAAGCGGCTTGAGCAGGCGAAGCGCGAGGGCGACCTGGCAAGCACCGTCAATTGCACGGATCTTGCCCAGTACATTGCCATCGTCGTGCAAGGCATGGCGGTTCAGGCCGCCGGCGGCGCCACGCGCCAGCAATTGCGCCGGGTGGCCGACCTGGTGCTGCAGGGCTGGCCGGGCTAAGTGCGCCCAGAGGTTCCGGGCGACCGTTCCACCCTGGGTTAGGGGCAGGCGCGGGCGCCTGTGGCGTCGTCGAGATCGGGGGGGTAGGCCGGATGGCGATCGATTACGAGAAGTTGCTCAACTTCCCGATTCCCGAGGTGCGCCAGACGCTGACCAGGCGCGATACCATTCTGTATGCGCTCTCCATCGGCCTCGGCCAGGACCCGATGGACGAACTCCAGCTCGCCTTCGTCGACCAACACCGCGACCTGAAGGCGATGCCGTCGATGGCGGTGGTGCTCGGCCATCCCGGCTTCTGGCTGCGCGATCCGCGCACCGGGGTCGATGCGGTGCGGCTGGTGCACGGCGAGCAGGGGCTGGTGATCCATCGTCCGCTGCCGGTCGAGGGCGATATCATCGGCCGCACCCGCGTGACAGGGCTTGTCGACAAGGGCGCCGGCAAGGGGGCGCTGCTCTACACGGAAAAGGAGGTGCGGGGTGCCGACGGCACGCTCTATGCGTCGCTCACCGCCACCGTCTTCCTGCGCGCCGATGGCGGCTTCGGCGGACCATCGGGGCCGGTAAAGGCGCTGCATGCGATGCCAGAGGGTGAGCCCGATCTCGTCATCGACCTGCCGACCCGGCCGGAGCAGGCGCTCTACTACCGGCTCAACGGCGACGACAATCCGCTGCACGCCGATCCGGACGTGGCTGCCAAGGCAGGATTTCCGCGGCCGATCCTGCACGGCCTGTGCACGCTCGGCGTCGTCACCCACGCCCTCCTGCGCGGGCTGGCCGGCTACGACGCCGGGGCACTGCGCTCGCTCGACCTGCGCTTCTCGGCGCCCGTCTTTCCCGGCGAGACCATCCGTACCGAGATGTGGCGCGACGGCTCATTCCGGGCGCGAGCCGTGGAGCGCGACGTGGTGGTCGTCAACAACGGCCGTCTCGATCTTGGCGGCTACCGTGGCTGAGTGAGACGGCGGCTCTCGACGAAGGGCGACTGGAAGCCGCCGCCCTGGCATCCCGTCCGGCCCCTCTTTGTCTTGGCGCCTGCAACCTGCCGGTCTGCTGCTGCCGCCAGTCGCTGGGCGCCAGGCCGGTGCGGTTGCGGAACAGGCGGGAGAAGTAGGCCGGATCGTTGACGCCCACCTCGCCGGCGATATCGTCAAGCGTGCGGACGGTGAACAACAGCAGGCGCTTGGCCTCCAGGAGCCGGCGCTCGATGATGAGGCCCTTCACAGTGAGGCCGAACGCCTTCCTGCAAGCCTGCGTGAGGAGATACGGCGTGGTGCGCAGCTCATCCACATAGCGGGCGACCGGCCAATCATCACGGAAATGGCGGTCGACCAGGCTGCGCAGCCTGGCGGCCAGCGGCGCCGGGCCGTCCGGCTGCGCCCTGGCCTGCGAGCGCATCGCCTGCGACAGCCGGCGGACCTCGCCCAGCACCGCCGCCGCCAGGGCATAGATGACAGGGTCGGAGCCGCGCTCGCTCTCATGGCCGCTGTAGCTCTCCTCGATGATCGCCATGAGGCGCGCGATCCGCCGCCAGCAGGCCTCCTGGCCGGCGGCGACAAGCATCACCGCCGTGTCGAGGGGAAGGCGGGCGAGCGTCGCGATCTCGGTGAGGGCGCCGTCGGCGATCGAGACGACAATGGCGTCCGAGCCGGGCGAGACATTGAAGCCGTGCACCACGCGGCTTGGGACGAAGCTGATCGCCGGTGCGCAAAAGTCCAGGATCCGGTCGTCGAGGAAGTATTGCCCGCCGCCAGCCGTCCAGAACGTGA
The DNA here is from genome assembly GCA_036280295.1 of Hyphomicrobiaceae bacterium. Classification (GTDB taxonomy): domain Bacteria; phylum Pseudomonadota; class Alphaproteobacteria; order Rhizobiales; family Hyphomicrobiaceae; genus AWTP1-13. The sequence goes on along the minus strand of DASURA010000027.1, from coordinate 22,107 downwards.
TCTGGCCCATCTGCCGGTGCGTGTGGGCGCGGACGTGCCCCTGATGCAGGCCGCGCCGCGCCATCACCGTCTCGACGTGGATGAAGCCGAGATCAATGCGGCGGTCCGGCTCGCCGTAGACGAAGAAGCTGGGGATCGCGGCGTCCATCGGGCGACATTTCTGAAAAGTCCAAGTCTCATGGGCATTTTGTGCATGGATGCCGCGTGTGCCAAGCCCTAACACTTCGAAAAAAGACAAATCCGCTGCCAATCCTGGAGGAAGCCATGACGGCTCATGCCGCTGCGCCGCTTGCCGTGTCCGCGCGACCTGAGGATTTGCGGGCCGATGCCAGGCGCCCATTCACGGGCGAGGAGTATCTTGCTTCCTTGCGCGACGGCCGCGAGGTCTACATCAACGGCGAGCGGATCGCCGACGTGACGGCGCATCCCTCCATGCGCAACTCGGTGCGCTCGCTCGCGCGCCTCTACGACGCCCTGCACGATCCGGCCAGGAAGGACCGCCTGACCTCGCCGACCGATACCGGCTCCGGCGGCTACACGCACAAGTACTTCCGCGTCGCCCGCTCCTCTGCCGACCTGGTGGCGCAGCAGGGGGCCATCGCCGACTGGGCGCGCATGTCCTACGGCTGGATGGGCCGCACCGCCGACTACAAGGCGGCGCTGATGAACACGCTCGGCGCTAATGCCGACTGGTACGGACAGTTCGCCGGCAACGCCCGCGCCTGGCACAAGCGGGCGCAGGAGGCGGTGCTGTTCATGAACCACGCCATCGTCAACCCGCCGATCGACCGCCACAAGCCGGCTGAAGCTGTGAAGGACGTGTTCGTCCACATCACCAAGGAGACCGACGCCGGCATCACCGTCTCCGGCGCCAAGGTGGTGGCCACGTCCTCGGCGCTGACGCACTACAATTTCCTGGCCCAGGGCTCGGCGACGGTGACGGAGGATCCCTCCATGTCGGTGATGTTCATCGTGCCGATGAACGCGCCGGGCCTGAAGATGATCTGCCGTGTCTCCTACGAGGAGACCGCCAACCGCACCGGCCATCCGTTCGACTATCCGCTGTCGTCGCGCTTCGACGAGAACGACGCCATCCTCATCCTCGACAACGTCTTCATCCCCTGGGAGGACGTGCTGGTGCTGCGCGACGCGGCCAAAATCCTCTCCTTCCACCCGGCCTCCGGCTTCATGCACGGCTACTGCTTCCAGGGCTGCACCCGCCTCGCCGTGAAGCTCGACTTCCTGGCCGGGCTGCTCGCCAAGGCGCTCAGGTGCACCGGTGGCGACGCCTTCCGGGGCAACCAGTCCCTGCTCGGCGAGGTGATCGCCATCCGCCATCAGTTCTGGGCATTCTCCAACGCGATGGCCTTGGACCCGATGCCGTGGACCAATGGCGCCGTGCTCCCCAACCTGGAGGCGGCGCTGTGCTACCGCACCTTCATGTCGGAGGCCTATCCGCGCGTGATCGACATCGTGCGCCGCACGCTGGCCTCCGGGCTCATCTATCTGCCGTCCTCGGCCAAGGACTTCGCCAACCCGGCGATCGACGGCTACCTCAAGCAGTACGTGCGCGGCTCCAACGGCATCGGCCACGTCGAACGCATCAAGATCCTGAAGCTGCTGTGGGATGCAACCGGCAGCGAGTTCGGCGGCCGGCACGCGCTCTATGAGCTCAACTACGCCGGCGCGCCCGAGGAGGTGCGGCTGCAGGTGCTGAAGGGGGCAGAGCGCGGCGGCATCCTGCGCGAGATGGAGGCGCTGGTCGACACCTGCATGAGCGACTACGACGAGACCGGCTGGACGGGCGAAACGTGGCTGCCGCCGATTGGCTAGGTTGTTGACGGGGTCCGCCCCCGTTCGAGGAGGAACGAGCGATGGGCAAGCTCGCACTGGCTGCGAAGATCACTCACGTGCCGTCCATGTACCTGTCGGAGCAGGATGGGCCGCACAAGGGCTGCCGGCAGGCCGCCATCGACGGGCATTACGAGATCGGCCGCCGCTGCCGGGCGCTGGGCGTCGATACCATCGTCGTGTTCGACACGCACTGGCTGGTGAATTCCGGCTACCACATCAATTGTGCACCGAAGTTCGAAGGCATCTACACCAGCAACGAACTGCCGCACTTCATCAGGAACATGCCCTATGCTTATCCGGGCAATCCCGGCCTCGGCAAGCTGCTGGCGGAGACGGCGACGGCAGAGGGTGTCTTCACCCGGGCCCACGACGCCACCTCGCTGACGCTGGAATACGGCACGCTGGTGCCGATGCGCTATATGAACGCCGACCAGCACTTCAAGGTGGTCTCGGTGTCGGCGCTGTGCACCGTGCACGACCTGGCCGATTCCGCCCGCCTCGGCGCCGCCCTTCGCAAGGCGGTGGAGGAGAAATACGACGGCACCGTCGCCTTCTTCGCCTCCGGCTCGCTGTCGCACCGCTTCGCCCAGAACGGCGTCTCCGAGCAGTACCTGCACAGGATGTGGAGCCCGTTCCTGGAGGCCACCGATCACGAGGTGGTCGGCATGTGGGAGCGCGGGGAATGGAAGACGTTCTGCGCCATGCTGCCCGAGTACGCCGACAAGTGCCACGGCGAGGGCTTCATGCACGACACCGCCATGCTGCTGGGGGCGCTCGGCTGGGATGCCTATCAGGGCAAGGTCGAGGTGGTGACGCCGTTCTTCCCCAGCTCCGGCACCGGCCAGATCAATGCCGTTTTTCCGGTTTGTTGAAAGGGTCAGTTGGCGGGGCAGAGCCTGCGCCTCAGGCTCGATAGGGCATGCAGGTTGCGGCGGCGAAAAAGGTGGGTTACGGCTCTTCGGCCCGCACCCACCCTGCGGCCTGCGGGTCTGGCCCTGTTCACGTCCCGCGCGGCTTGGCACGTGTGGTGGGCGCGGCCGAGGCCGGGTCGTCGGGCCAGGGGTGGCGCGGGTAGCGGCCTTTCATCTCGGTGCGGACGGCGGCCCACGAGCCATTCCAGAAGCCCGGCAGGTCGCGGGTGATCTGGATCGGCCGGTGCGCGGGTGACAGCAGATGCAGGGTGAGCGGCAGCCGCCCGTTGGCGATCGCCGGATGCTGAGTGAGCCCGAACAGCTCCTGCACCCGGATATGCAAGGCGGGGGCGCCCGCCTGCTCGTAATCGATGGCATGGCGGTTGCCGGTGGGCGCCTCGAAATGTGTCGGCGCCTCCGCGTCCAGGCGCCGCTTCAGGTGCCACGGCAGCAGCGCATCGAGGGCCGCGCCGAGATCGTCGGCAGCGATGTCGCCGAGCCTGGTCTTGCCGGCAAGGAAGGGCGCGAGCCACTCGGCGGCCGTGGCGGCGAGTGCTGCGTCCGACAGGTCGGGCCAGTCCTCCGCCCCTTCCGCCGCCCGTGGGGCACCAGTGTCAGCCCCGGAGGGTGTGGCACCGCGCAGGAAGCCGACGCGGTCGCGCAGCTGCAGTTGCGCCTTGCTCCATGGCAGCCGGCTCACGCCCAGCCCGGCGATGCCCTCGGCCAGCAGGCGCGCCGCCGCCTCGCCCGCCTCCACCGCCCGCGGCGCCGCGGCGATGACGATGGCGTCGAGCCGGCGCACGCGGCGCGCCCGCAGCGCAGCTGAGCCCGTGTCAAACTCGATCTCGTCATTTTCGCGAATGCGGTCGCCGGCTGCCGCGACGATGTCCGCCTCGTCGGCCGCCGCCGCAAGCAGGATGCGCGTCGAGGCCGCCGCGCCGGACAGCTCGGCGGCGACCAGGAACGGCGAGCGGGCCAACGGATGCGTCGCCTCCAGATTGGCGCCGCGGCCGTTGGCGAGGAGGAACTGCCCCGCTGCTCCCCGCGCCTTGCCGATGCGCTCGGGGAAGGCGAGCGCCAGCAGCTGTGCAGGCGACATATCGCTGGCCCCGGCAGCCTGAGCCGCACGGCCGGCCGCCGCCATCCGCGCCCAGCCGGCCGCCAGCTTGCGCATGTCGCCCGCCCGGCGCGAGCGGTCGCGGCGGAAGCATTCCACGCGGTCGGCGAGGTCGGGATCGTTGCCGCCGAGCCCGCGCTCCACAATCACCGCCGCGATCTCGGCAGCCTCCTCGGCGTGATTGAGCTCTGCCGCCGCCAGCACCATGCGTGCCAGCCGTGGCGGCAGCGGCAGCGACCTGAGCCGCCGTCCGACCGGCGTGATGCGGCCATCCGCATCGAGCGCTGCGAGCCCCGTCAGCTCGGCGCGCGCAGCGTCGATGGCGGCGGTGGACGGCGGATCGATCCAGGTGAGCGAGCGCGGGTCGGTGGCACCCCACTCCGCGCAGTCGAGCAGCAGGCCGGACAGGTCGGCGGAGCGCATCTCGGGCTCGGCGAATTGGGCGAGGCTCTGCGTCTGCCGCTCGTCCCACAGGCGATAGCACACGCCGGGCTCGGTGCGGCCGGCGCGTCCGCGCCGCTGATCGGCCGCCGCCCGCGAGACCCGCACGGTCTCCAGCCGCGTCACGCCCACGTCCGGATCGAAGCGCGGCACGCGCGCGAGGCCGCTATCGATCACCACGCGCACGCCCTCGATGGTAATCGAGGTCTCGGCGATCGACGTGGCCAGCACCACCTTGCGCGCGCCCTTGGGCGCCGGCTGCAGGGCCAGATCCTGCGCCTTCATCTCCATGGCGCCGTAGAGCGGTGCGAGCACGATAGCTTTATCGTCGATGCGCTCGGCCAGTCGCTCGGCGACGCGGCGGATCTCGCCCTGCCCCGGCAGGAACGCCAGGATTGATCCGGTCTCTGTCCGCAGCGCCCGCAGCACCGCGTCCGTCATCTGGTCCTCGATGCGCGCGTTTGCGTCGCGGCCGAGATAACGCGTCTCGACCGGGAAGGCGCGCCCTTCGCTGGAGATGACCGGGGCGTCGCCGGCGTTGCCCAGGATCCGCGCTACCCGCGCCCCGTCGAGCGTCGCCGACATCGGCAGGATGCGCAGGTCCTCGCGCAGGCCGAGCTGGCAGTCAAGCGCCAGTGCCAGCCCCAGGTCGGCATCGAGCGAGCGCTCGTGGAACTCGTCGAACAGGATCGCGCCAACGCCGGCAAGACCGGGATCGTCGAGGATCATGCGGGTGAACACGCCCTCGGTCACTACCTCGATGCGGGTGCGCGGACCTGCCTTCGATACCATGCGCGCGCGCAGGCCGACGCGTTCGCCCACCGCTTCGCCCAAGGTCTTGGCCATGCGCTCGGCGGCGGCGCGGGCGGCGATGCGGCGCGGCTCCAGCACCAGGATCTTGCCACCCCGAAGCCAGGCCTCCTCCAGCAGGGCGAGCGGCACGCGCGTGGTCTTGCCGGCGCCCGGCGGCGCCACCAGCACGGCCGAGACGTGCGCGGTGAGCGCGGCACGCAGCTCGTCAAGGACGGCATCGATCGGCAGCGGCGGGGCGAGCGTCATGGCCGCTGTATCCGGGGCCAGCCGCCGCCGCGCAAGCGCTATTTCTCGCGCCATCGCGGGAGCATCTTCGCCCGTTGCTTGGGCCTTGTCTTGATCTCGGTCGCAGATCCATGCGTTTAATCTGGCTGAGAGAGCCGCGGACACATCAGTGTAACGCGCCGCCGGTTCATTTCTTTTCGTATGGGCAGGCGGGGGCTTGGCTGCACCGTGCAGTTTCGATTGTCCGCATTCGCGAGGTGCGGCATCCTCGCGGAGGTTACCCCAGGAGTGTTGTGGTGATCCGCTCAACACAGGCTGTGCGATGGATGTGATCTCTCCCGTTGAGACGCCAGACAAGGATCTGCCGCTGCGCGACGATATCCGGCTGCTCGGCCGGATCCTGGGAGATACCGTGCGCATGCAGCATGGCGAGGCCATCTTCGACATCGTCGAGCATGTGCGGCAGACCTCGATCCGCTTCCACCGCACCGAGGATGATGCGGCCCGGCGGGCGCTGGAAAGCACGCTCAACAGCCTCTCGCACGGGCAGTCCGTCCATATCATCCGCGCCTACAGCTTCTTCTCGCATCTCGCCAATATTGCCGAGGACCAGCACCACATCCGCCGCACGCGCGCCCACGCCCGCGCCGCCTCCACGCCGCGGGAGGGGAGCTTGGCCTGCGCCCTGGCGCGTGCCCGGCAGGCTGGCATCCCACGCGAGCGGCTGCAGGCGTTCTTTGCCTCCGCTCACATCGTGCCGGTCCTGACCGCGCATCCGACCGAGGTGCGGCGCAAGAGCAGCATCGACCGCGAGATGGAGATTGCGCACCAGCTGGCGGAGCGCGACATGACGGTGCGCACGCCGGAGGAGGAGGCCGCCAGCGAGGAGGCGCTGCGGCGTGCGGTGCTCACGCTGTGGCAGACCAGCCTGTTGCGCTCGACCCGTCTTGCCGTGCTGGACGAGGTCGCCAACGGCATAGCGTACTACGACTATACGTTCCTGCGCGAGCTGCCGCATCTCTACAATGCCGTCGAGGACATGCTGCGTGCCTCCGAGCCGGCCTGGACAATCGGCGAGCTGCCGCGGTTCATGGCCATCGGCAGCTGGATCGGTGGCGACCGAGACGGCAACCCGTTTGTCACCGCGGACGTGCTGCGCCAGACCCTGCGCCTGCAGAGCAACCGCGCCATGAAGCACTACCTGGCCGAGCTGCACGAGTTGGGCGCCGAGCTGCCGCTCGACGGACGCCTGGTAGGCGTCTCGACCAGCCTGGCCAGGCTGGCGGACGCCTCGCCGGACCGCTCGCTGCACCGCCAGCACGAGCCGTATCGCCGTGCGATCTCGGGCATCTATGCACGCCTGGCGGCCACTGCCTGGACGCTGGACCGTCTTGAAGCGCCGCATCCCGCCGTGGGCGAGGCGCCACCCTATGCCAATGTCGAGGCGCTCCGGGCCGATCTCGACGTCATCCATCATTCGCTCGCTGCCAATGGGTCGACGGCGCTGGCGCGCGGGCGCCTGCGCAGCCTGCGGCGAGCCGTCGACATCTTCGGCTTCCACCTGGCAGGCGTCGACTTGCGGCAGAATTCCGACGTGCACGAGCGCGTCGTGGCTGAGCTCATGGAGGCCGCCACGCCCGATACCGGCTATCTGCGGCTGGCCGAGGCCGAACGCACCGCATTGCTGATCAGTGAGCTCAGCACCCCACGCCCCCTGACCTCGCCGTTCCTCGACTATTCCCCCGAGACGGCATCCGAGCTGGCCATCCTGCAGGTCGCTGCCGAGGGGCATCGCCGCTACGGCAAGGAGGCGATTCCCAACTACGTGATCTCCAAGGCCGACAGCCCCTCGGACGTGCTGGAGGTGGCATTGCTGCTCAAGGAGGCGGGACTCATTCGCCCGCGCGAGGGGAAGCTTGACGTCAACATCGTGCCGCTTTTCGAGACCATCGAGGATTTGCGTGGCTGCGGCCGGGTGATGGACGAGCTGCTGGCGCTGCCGGCGTACGCGCGCCTCGTCGAGAGCCGTGGCGGCGTGCAGGAGGTGATGCTCGGCTACTCCGACAGCAACAAGGACGGCGGCTATCTCACCTCCGGCTGGGAGCTGTACAAGGCCGAGACCGAGCTGGTCGATGTGTTCCATCGCCATAAGATCAGGCTGCGGCTGTTTCATGGACGCGGCGGCACCGTCGGCCGCGGCGGCGGCTCAGCCTATCAGGCCGTGCTGGCCCAGCCGGCGGGTGCGGTGCAGGGATCGATCCGCGTCACCGAGCAGGGCGAGGTGATCGCCAGCAAGTACTCCAACCCGGAGGTCGGTCGGCGCAACCTGGAGATCCTCGCCGCCGCGACACTGGAGGCGACGCTGCTGCAGGCCGGCGAGGCGGAACCGAGACCTGAGCATCTGGCAGCCATGGAGGAGCTGTCGGCCAGCGCCTACAGCGCCTACCGGGCGCTTGTCTATGAGACGCCGGGCTTCGAGCGCTACTTCTGGGACTCGACGGTGATCGGCGAGATCGCCAAGCTCAACATCGGCAGCCGGCCCGCCTCGCGCAAGGCATCGACGAGCATCGAGGACCTGCGCGCCATCCCCTGGGTATTCAGCTGGGCGCAGTGCCGTCTGATGCTGCCCGGCTGGTACGGCTTCGGCGCGGCCGTGAAGGCCTGGCTCGCCGCTCATCCGGGCGACGGCATGGCGACGCTCCGCACCATGTACAAGGAGTGGCGCTTCTTCCAGGCGCTGCTCTCCAACATGGACATGGTGCTGGCCAAGAGCGACATCGCCATCGCCTCTCGGTACGCCGCCCTGGTGCCCGACGCCGCGCTGCGCGACAGCGTCTTTGCCCGCCTGCGCGCCGAGTGGCAGGACACCATCGACGCGCTGTTGGCGATCATGGAGCACAAGGCTCTGTTGGAGGACAATCATCTGCTCGCGCGCTCGATCCGCAACCGCTTTCCCTATCTCGATCCGCTCAATCACATGCAGCTTGAGCTGCTGAAGCGCTATCGCAGCGGCGATACCAGCGAGGACGTCGTGCTGGGCATCCACCTCACGATCAACGGCATCGCCGCCGGCCTGCGCAACAGCGGATAGGTCGGGGCTCAATGGCAGTGAGCGGCTGGCTCACGTCTGCTGGTACGAATAAGCGCCACGCCCGCTCTCCCGTCTCTGCCGGTCAGAAATGCCCCGGTCGCTCGCTCGGCCGGGGCATTCCTGTTTCAGCCTGCAAGAAATCGGTTGAGGCTCGCCACTCAGCATTCGGAGCAGTGAGCCGCGGATCAGCGGCGATCGGCTTTGTGGCCGTCAATGAGGTTAATCAATCTCTATCCACTTCTCGCCGCGCCAGTAGCCGCGACCCGGCCCTGGCTCGCGCCACCGATAGCGCTCGCCTTCCTTCCAGTGCCAGTCATCCGGCATAATGCGTAGCCTTAGGGTCGGTTCATACCTCGGACGACCCGTCACTCGCCAGCAATCGCCGTCCTGGTTGCAGACAACGGCGGCCGACCCGGCGGTCGCGGTCAACATCAGTGCCGCGGCGCTGAGAACAAGACCTTGGCTGATGTTCATTTCCTTCCTCCGTTCTTCTACGGACGATAAAAGAACGCGTTATGAGAATAATGGTTGCGCCCGCAATGATCTCGGTTCCGTGCGCCATTGGCGGAAAAAGCGGCGCTTGTGCAGAACAATCGTCATTAACGCGGCAACCTCTTCGAAACGCGAACGTTCACGATGCAGGCTGGCGAGCGGGCATCGAGAGGATGTCTGAACATGAGAAACATACTGGTTCTGACCGCCGTCGGGTCGGTGCTTGCTCTTGGCAGCAGCGCGATGGCAGCCGAGCCCGTCTCTCTGGAGGGCTTGGTGCATAAGGTGCAGTCCGGCGGTGAGAAGACGCCGGCTGCTCGCGGGCAGGATGGCGGAAAAAATACTGCTCCTGGCGGTCGCGAGGGCGGTGCTGGCATGGGTCCGGGCGGGGGCAATGGCGAGCGAGGCGCCGGGCGGGAGAGGGGCGCCGGCGCCGAGAAAGGCGATCGCGGAACTCAGCAGACGCGCTCGGGTGAAAAAGGGACCCAGGGGAAGCAACGCGCCACCGAGCGCGGAGGCCGTAGTAATGTCGACGTCGATGTCCGGCGAGGCCGTGGCTATCGAAGCGGAGAGGATCGCCGTACCAGGATCGAAATCGACGCCGATCGCAGGCGGCGGGGCGGTGGACGCGATGTGGATGTGAACATTCGCGGCGGCCATGGGTATAACCCATCGAGGAGCGGCGTGGACTGCCAGCAAATCATTCGCCGCTACAGCATGTGCTTCCCACGATAAATTGCCTTTGCAGCGGTGCTCGGTAGCACCGCTGCAAAGTGACTCTGCCCGCTTCAGTCCACGGTGCCGGAAACGGCACTCATTCTCCATGTGGCAGATGTCTGTTACGCGCTGGGTCCATACCCGTAGTACGCCGAGGTCCTGGCCGTCGTTGCCGGACAATCTGCCTGCGGCGCCTACCGCGTGGAATTATTGGCATGGACTACGCTTGGCATCGTGCAGCATGGAACTGACGTGCCGCCCCCTGCGTTCGTCCCCTATATCTCGAAGCAGAATACGGAGAACACGATGAACTGGGACCGTATCGAAGGCAACTGGCGGCAGTTCACCGGCAAGGTCAAGGAGCAGTGGGGCAAGCTGACCGATGATGAGCTCACTGAGATCAACGGCAGCCGCGACCAGCTGGAAGGCAAGATCCAGGCCCGCTACGGCTACGCCAAGGACCAGGCGCGGCACGAGGTGGATAACTGGCTCAATCGTCAATCATGAGGTGCATCGGCTGATGCCAAACGGAAAGCCGGTCGACCGTCCGAGTACTCGCACCGTCAAGGTGCGGCAGGGAACAGGACCGCGCGCCATGGTGTCGGTCCTGCTGCTCTCGCTTCTGCTCGCCGCAATCGCCGGCGCGGGGCTGATCTATTGGTTCCTCACTCAACCGTTCGGGCATCAGCCAGGTGGCTGATGCCCGCCGGCGGGCGGTGGTTCCGGGCGCGGGGCTGAGTTAGGTCCGCTGTCTCGGCGCACCCGCTCGAACTCGCGTTGAAAGTCGTCGAGCTCCTGCTCGGTGCAATCCTCCAGATCAATGAGCCTGTTGCGTGCGGATCTCGTGCTCCGGATCATCTCGTCGAGCTTCAGATGCAAGGCTTGCGCGTCGCGGTTCTGCGTGTGCTGGAGCAGAAACACCATCAGGAACGTCGCGATTGTGGTGCCGGTATTGATGACCAGCTGCCACGCATCCGAGTAGGCGAAGAACGGGCCGGCCAACGCCCATCCAAGCACGAGGCCACACGCAGCGGCGAATGCCCAGGGCGAGCCGAACGCATGAGACGCGTATCGAGCCAACGCGGTGAATATCCCGCGATGGCTGGCGTCAGGCTGTTGGCGCATCACGCTGCCTCGCGCAACCGGTCTTGATCCGACGGCTCCTCCGGCGTCTGCCCGGTTGTCTCGCCGGCGGAAGCGCTCTCCTCGTCCGCTTCTTCGTCACGCCAGAGCAGGAGGACGAGGAGCGCGGCGAGCAGGATGAGCGGGACGTTGCGGGCGACGAAGCGCGCGCCCGCAAGTGCCGGACCGGTGGGGTGGGCCATGAGCGATGCCAGCAGGGAGCCCGGAATCTGGCCAGCCGCGCTGGTTGCGCCGGTCGCCACGGCAGAGGCGATCCTCCCCAGGTCGCCAAGGCCACTGCTTTCCGTATTGCTGTTCTCACTCTCTGCCTCCGCCTCGGCTGCCTCCTCCTGCTGCTGCTGCCGGATGGTGGCAAGCGTGCCGGCCAGCGCACCGATCCCGCAATAGCCAGCCGCCAGGATCCAAAACGCTGACTTGGCGCCGAAGCGCTCTGTCAGGCTGAGGCCGGCGGCGACGGTCGCAAAGCCGAGCGCTATGAGGAACGGCACCGCGACCGATACCCTCAGCAGATAGGTCCCGATGAAGGATGCCGCCGCCGACTTGGCATGGTTGATCAGGGCTTGGAGCACGGCGGCGATCTCACCTGCGCCACAGAGCGCCGAGGACGAAGCCGGCGATGGCGACCAGGGCCAGGGTGGCCATGGGCTGCTCCTTCACTGACTTGTCGATGGCGCCCTTGACGTTGCCGGTCACCTCCTGCAGCCGTTCGCCGGCGTCGCGCCCCTGCTCGGCGATGCGGCCGGCTGCGGCCTCGGCCTTGCCGGCCATTTGCTTCAGCTGGTCGCCGGCCTTGTCGGCCATCCGCTCCAGGCCCTCTGCGGTTTTTTCCTTGAGGTCCGCAGGATCGCGATCGCCATACGGATTGCTCTGTGCCATTGCATGCTACTCCACGTTTGGCCTTAACTTGTGGCCGCGACGGTTTTCGTCACATGGAGAACGCCGGCGGGTGCGCCTGGTTCATTGAGCTTGACCTCAACCATACGCTTTCAGCTCAGCATGCGCGTGTCGCCGCAGATCGACACTTCCTGGCCGGAGATGGTCTTCGAGAAGGGCGAGGCCAGCAGCACCACCTGCCTGGCGATGTCGTTCGGGTCGACGAACTGCTTGATCGAGACGCCGGCGAACAACCGCGCCGTCATCTCATCATGCGACACGTTGTTGGCGCGCGCCTTGTTGGCGATCACGCTCTGGATCCGCGGCCCGTCGACCAGGCCGGGGAGAATCGCATTGGCGCGGATGCCGTACTCGCCAAGCTCCGCCGCGAGCGCCTTGGTTAAGCCGATCACGCCCCACTTCGCCGCACCGTAGGGTGAGCGCATGGGAAAGCCGTGCTTGCCGGCCTGGCTCGACAGGTTGACGATACTGGCATTGGCGGATTGCTTCAAATGCGGCACGGCGAGCCGGGTGCAGTTGAACTGGCCGGTGAGGTCGATGGCGATGCAGGCATCCCAGTCGGCCGGGTCTATCTCGTCCACACGCCCGGTCGGTCCGGCGATGCCGGCGTTGTTGACGAGGCAGTCAAGTCCGCCGAGGGTCGCCAGGGCCTCGTCGAACAGCCGCGCGACCTGAGCGCGTTCGGAGACATCACAGGCCGAGCGAGTGATGGCGGGGTCGCTGTCGGCCAGCGCGGCGAGCGCGCCCTCATCGATATCGCACACGTGCACCTTGGCGCCTTCGGCCACGAATGCACGCGCGATAGCGCGGCCGATCCCGTTGGCGCCGGCCGTGACCAGAACACGAAGACCGTTGATTTTGAGATCCATGGTTTGAGCTCTCCCGGTGAGATGGAAGTCAGAAGTCAGAAATCCGGCGGCGCTGCGGGCTCACCTCGTGCTTCATCGAAAACTCGCGTTGAGAGGGAGATCGCCGCGGCATCTTTTGCAAAATCCTCCGCTCTCCACGCTCCTCGATGGCGGACCGCCAGTTGCCCGGCGCCTCCCACATCGACGGCGCCGCTCTGGCCGAGCGCGATCCTGAGCTCGTCGATCAAGGTCGCGGCAACATGGTGCGCCCCGTCGGAGCCCAGCGCCGCCAATCCAAGCATGAAGGCACGGCCCGCCATCACGGCGTCGGCACCGCACGCAAGCGCTGTCAACACATCCGTGCCCGACATGACGCCGCCATCCATCAGCACGGCCATGCGCTGCCCCACCGCGGCGCGGACCGCAGGCAGCACGTCGATCGGGGCCGGCGACGGCTCGAACTGGCGTCCGCCGTGGTTGGAAACCACCACGCCGTCGAGACCGATGGCCAGTGCCTTCTCGGCATCGGCCGGATGCATGACGCCCTTCAGCACCAGCGCCCGCGGCCACTTGTCCCTGATACGGGCCAGGGTCTCCCAGGTGACGCCGGTGCCGGGGCGTCCGTTCTTGACGAACAGGTCGATTTCGCGGCCGCCCGCACCCTGGCGGCAGTAGGGCGCCAGGTTCATGGCATGCGGCATCCCTTCGCGCAGCGTCGCCGCCAGCCAGGCCGGACGAGCGAGCGTGCCAGCCGCGAACCTGGGCGTGATGGTTCTAGGCGCGGTGAAACCGTTGCGCATGTCGCGCACGCGCCGGCCTGCCATCGGAATGTCCACGGTCACCGCCAGCACCAGCGCACCGGCGACCTCGGCACGCCTGACCAGATCGAACGTGACGCGATGATCCTGGGCGGGAAAGCTGTAGAGCTGGAACCAGAAGCTGTCCGGCGCGATCTCCGACACCTGCTCCATGGGGGCCGTCGCCATGGTCCCGGTCAGGTAGGGAATGCCGCCCTCGTGCGCTGTCTCGGCCAGGTGCCGGGTGGCACCCGGCCAGATCGCACCGTCCATGCCGACCACGCTGATGACGATCGGCGCCCGGTAGCTCCGGCCGAACAGACGCACCGCAGTGTTGGCCCTGGACACGTCGACGCAGTAGCGCGGCACGATCTCCACGGCCCGCAACGCGGCAATATTGCGCGCCGGGTTGGTCTCCTCGCCGGTGCCCCCCATCAGAAAGTCGTAGGCGAAATACGGAATGCGCCGACGCGCACGGTGCTCCAGCTCCGGCACCGTAGGATACTGCATCCGCCATCTCGCAAGCCGGCGGTCACGCCCCGCCATGTCATACTTCCCCGAGATTGTTATCGCCTGTGCACCAACCGCGCCAGGCCGTTGCGATCAAAGTATGACGGCTTGCGCGAAGGACTGTCGCGCAATCGTCGTCCTCTGCGGGCTCGGCATGATCCCCCATCGGCTGGCATAAACGTATTCGGGATCAACTCGATCGTGAAGGGCATGAGGATCGTCACCATCTATGGCGGCATGCTGCCGTTCATCCTCACCGATATCATCCGCCTGGCCTGCACGTGATTTTCCCGATGATCGCGCTGCGGCTGCCCATGATGATGGTGCGCTGACAAGGGCCGGAAGTCGCGGCACCAATGGACGTTGCGGGCTGAGCGGCCCTGTCCTAGGTTTGGCCGTTCCACGGCAACCTCGCCAAGGCGTATGCGTACCTGGGCCACAATCGTCGCACTCCTGAGCGTGCTGGTGCACGCAGGTGCGCTTGTGCGCCATCACAGCGTGATGCTGGGCGAGCATCTGCTGGAGCAGGTGCTTAATGCCGACGCCGTCTTTTGCCATGCCGGCCAGGCGTCCACCTCGCAACAGCCTGTCCACGTTCCCGGCAACCCGAAGCCGTCGGGCGCCCAGAACGGCTGCCCGATCTGCTCAGGCCACGCACCGGCCTTTGCGCTCACTGCCCCTGAGCATCTAATGCTCCCTGAACGGTTCGCCGTGATGGCGCGCTGGTGCGAGCCCGAGCGCGTCAACCCGGCATTACGGCATGCAGTCTGCCCGCCGCCACGCGGTCCCCCGGCCCAGGCTCTCCCTGCCTGAACAGCCGCAGCTCGCGCTTCTCGCGCAGTGATTTTCCTATGGGGACTCACCATGCCTTTACGTCTGCCGCAGATCCTGCGGCGGTTGACTCGTGGCCTGCGCGGCCTGATCCGTCGCCAAGTGTTGACCACGCTTGCCTTTTCGCCTCTCGCCGTCGCAGCCCTGTGCCCGGCAGCAAAGGCGCAATCGTCGCCGCAACCGCTTCCGGCACTCACTGTCGAGGCACCGCAGAAGAAGCCCGCAGCGAGGAAGGCGGCCAGGCCGGCCCGCAAGGCCACGCCGGCACCTGCGGCTGCCACCACCCTTGCCGCGCAGCCGGCCGGCAGTCTTACGGCGCCTGGCACATCCGCAGCCCAGGCGGCGTTGGCCAAGGTGCCCGGCTCCGTGGTCGTGGTTCCCGACACCGCCTACAAGAGCGGCGTGGCCGCCACCTCGCTCAAGGAGGTGCTCGACTACGTGCCCGGCGTGCTGGTGCAGCCCAAGTGGGGCGAGGACGGCCGCCTCTCGATTCGCGGCTCCGGGCTGTCGCGCAACTTCCACCTGCGCAGCCTGCAGCTTTACATCGACGGCATGCCGATGAGCACCGCCGACGGCTACGGCGATCAGCTCGAGATCGACCCCACCGCCTACCGCTACGTCGAGGTCTACAAGGGCGCCAACGCGCTCCGCTACGGCGCCAACGCGCTCGGCGGCGCCATCAACATGGTGACGCCCACCGGGCGCGAGGCCGGCGTCAACGTCGCGAGCTTCGATATTGGCAGC
This sequence comes from Hyphomicrobiaceae bacterium, assembly GCA_036280295.1. Classification (GTDB taxonomy): domain Bacteria; phylum Pseudomonadota; class Alphaproteobacteria; order Rhizobiales; family Hyphomicrobiaceae; genus AWTP1-13. Next base: position 6,679 of record DASURA010000027.1, on the reverse strand, counting down.
TTCGGCTTCCACCGGCTGCAGGCCAGCGCAGGCGGCGCCAGCGGGCCGCTCGATTTCTTCGTCACCGGCTCGTGGAAGCAGGCCGACGGCTTCCGCGACCACAGCTCGGGCGAGGCAACCCGCGCCAGCGCCAATCTCGGCTACCGCATCTCGCCCGACGCGGAGACCCGGTTCTATATCAACACCAACGACATCATGCAGCGCATCCCGGGCACCGTGACGCGCGACATGGCCCTCAACGCGCCGACGAGCGCCTGGCCCGACAATGTCGCCAGGGACCAGCAGCGCAACGTCGTGTCCACGCGCATTGCCAACAAGACAGCGTTTCGCCTCTCGCCCAATACGACCCTGGAGATGGGCGGATTCCTGGCTGAGCGGCACCTGATGCACCCGATCTTCCAGTGGCTCGACTACCAATACGGGGACTACGGCGCCTTCACCCGCGTCACCGACGAGCGCATGATCGCCGGCTTCAAGAACAGCCTCGTCGCCGGCGCGACCCTGTTCAACGGCACCATCGACAACCGGCAGTTCGAGAACCTGGCGAGTGCGAAGAAGGGCAACCTGCTGTCCAGCTCGCTCGACAAATCGGAGAATCTTTCCGCCTACATTGAGAACTCCTTCTATTTCCTGCCGTCGGTCGCGCTGGTGACGGGCACGCAGTTCCTGCATGCCACGCGCGAGCGCGACGACCGCTTCCTGACCGATGGAGACCAGTCCGGACGCACCGCGTTCGATCTCTGGAGCCCCAAGCTCGGCCTGCTGTGGGAGATCACCCGCGGCTGGCAGGCGTTCGCCAACGTCTCGAAGAGCGGCGAGGTGCCGAGCTTCAGCGAGACCGTTTTCAGCCCGACGCTGGCGCCGGACGTGAAGGCGCAGACAGCGACCACGTATGAGATCGGCACGCGCGGCCGCACGCCCGACTTCACGTGGGACCTTGCGGCCTATCGCGCCGAGATCGACAACGAGTTGCAGTGCCAGGATGCACCGGCCGCCGCAGGAGTCTGCACGGTCCGCAACCTCGACCACACCGTGCACCAGGGCATCGAGGCCGGCTTCGGTGCCGTCATCCTCACGGGGATGACAGTTGGCGGCCCGGCCCCCGACAAGCTGTGGCTCAACCTCGCCTACACGTTCAACGACTTCTACTTCGACGGCGCCGAGTTCACCGGAAATCGACTGCCGGGCGCCCCGCGTCATTACCTGCGCAGCGAGCTCGTCTACAAGCATCCAAGCGGCGTCTTCTTCGGCCCTAACATCGAGTGGGTGCCGGTGGCCTACTATGTCGACAACGACAACACCACCAAGACAGTGCCCTACGCGCTGCTTGGCCTGAAGCTCGGCTTCGACAACGGCGGGCCGTTCTCGGCCTACATCGAGGGCCGCAACCTCACCGACGAGCGCTACATCGCCAGCGTCAGCATCACCGACACGGCGGCACCCGCCTCGGCGCTCTACGAGCCCGGCACCGGGCGCGCCGTGTACGCGGGCATCAAGTATCGTTGGTGATCACGATCCGTCTTCCACAGCGACGCAAATCTCTGAAATCGGAGCAATCCCATGAAGACTAGACTCCTGCTGCCGGCCATCCTCGCGCTCTGGCCGTTCGCTGCCTCCGCCCATCCAAGCGTGCAGCCACGCGAGGCCCGGCTTGGTGCGCCCATCCGGGCCGTCATCTCGATTCCGCACGGCTGCGACGGCTCCGCCACCGTCAAGCTGCGCGTCATCATCCCGGAGGGTGTCATCAGCGTGAAGCCGATGCTGAAAGCGGGCTGGACCATCACCACCGTCCGCGGGCCGTACGCGCACAGCTACCCCGCTCTTCACGGCAAGACGCTTAGCGAGGGTGTCAAGGAGGTGATCTGGTCGGGCCGGCTCCCCGACGACATGTTCGACGAGTTCGTCTTCTCCGCGTTCCTGAGCGACAGCCTCCCGGCCGGACAGAGGCTCCATTTCCCGACCTATCAGGGCTGCGAGAAGGGCGAGGCACGCTGGATCGAGATCCCCGATAAGGGCCAGGACCCGCACGCTCTGGCGTCGCCTGCACCCGGCATCCTGCTGCGTCCCGCCGCACAGAAGACGGCGGCCGCCGGCCACAAGGCTGGAGCACTGACGATCGAGGCGCCGTGGGCGCGGGCAACGCCCGCCGGCGCGGAGGTGGCGGGCGGCTATCTCAAAATCACCAATACAGGCAACACGGCCGACCGCCTCATCGGCGGCACGTTCCCGATCTCCAATGGCGTCGAGGTTCACGAGATGGGGATGGTCAACGGCATCATGAAAATGCGCCAGCTCGACAAGGGACTTGAGATTCCTGCCGGCGAGACCGTCGAGCTGAAGCCCGGCGGCCTCCATCTCATGCTCACCGGCCTCCACGCGCCTCTCAAGCCGGGCGATACGGTGAAGGGGCAGCTGCGGTTCGAGAAGGCCGGCGCCGTCGACGTGGAGCTCAGTGTTGCGTCTATCGGAGCGAAGTCGTCGGGCGGCGGTCATATGCACCATCATCATTAAAGCGCCGCGGAGGGCGGATTAGGGCGAAGCCCGTAATCCGCCGATCCAACCGTCGAAACGGCGGATTACGCTTCGCTGATCCGCCCGTCCTGCGCTCAGGGTGTCAGACCCGCACGATCCGAGACGCCTCAGGCTATGTGGATGGTCTTGGTCTCCAGGTAGTTGTCGAGACCTTCGGGGCCGCCCTCGCGGCCAATGCCGGACTGCTTGTAGCCGCCGAACGGGTGCTTCGGATCGACGATCATGCCGTTGACGGTGACACTGCCGGTCCGCATGCGCCGGGCGATGGCGGTCCCGCGATGGGGGTTGGCCGTGAAGACCGCGCCGGAGAGGCCATAGGTGGTGTCGTTGGCCTTCCTGATGGCATCCTCCTCGTCGGTGTAGCCAATGACCGACACGACAGGGCCGAAGATCTCCTCCTGGAAGATCCTCATGCCGGGCTCGACATCGGTGAATACCGTCGGCTCGACGTAGTAGCCCTTGGCCATCCCCTTGGGTCGTCCGCCACCGCACAGCAGGCGCGCGCCCTCGGCCCGGCCGGCGGCGATGTAGCCCTCGACGCGCTCCAACTGCCGGGCCATGGTGAGCGGCCCCATCTGCGTCGCCGGATCGAAGGGATCACCGACCTTGATGCCCGAGATGGCACCAAGATAGAGATCGAGGAACTCCTGCTTGCGGCTCTCCGGCACCAGGATGCGCGTGAGCGAGAAGCACACCTGGCCGGTGATCGGCATGGTGTAGATCATCAGCGTCGGCAGCGCCGCGGCAAAATCGGCGTCATCAAGCAGGATCGCCGCCGACTTGCCACCGAGCTCAAGGCTCACGCGCGCCAGCCGCTCTGCACACACCGCGGCGATATGCTTGCCGGCGGCGGTGCTGCCGGTGAAGGCGACCTTGTCGACATCCCTATGGCGGACGAGATAGTCCCCGCTTTCGCGCCCGGCCGGCACCAGGTTGAAGACGCCCGCCGGCAGCCCTGCCTTCTCGATGCACTCGGCCAGGATGTACGCCTCCAGCGGCGTCTCAGGCGACGGTTTCGACACGAAGGTGCAGCCGGCGGCAAGGCCGGCCGCGACCTTGTAGGACAGCAGCACCAGCGGCGCGTTCCAGGGCGTAATGGCGGCCGTGACGCCCACCGGCTCCTTCACCACCTTCACGGCGCCGCCGTTGTCACGCTGGCGGTCCTGCACGAACGGATAGGTCTCGGCGAGGTCGGCGTAGTAGTTGAACAGCGTCGGGTTCTGGCCGACCAGCTTCTTGGTCAGCATGATCGGCGCGCCCACCTGCAGCGTCCAGGCCTGCGCGATGTCGTCGAGACGCTCCGTCAGCTGGTCCGCGATCCTGCGCAGGTGCCGTGCGCGCTCCGACGGCGCCAGCTGCGGCCATGGCCCGTTGTCGAACGCCTCGCGGGCGGCGGCCACGGCGCGGTCCATGTCGGCCTCGCCCGCCTCCGGGTAGCTCAGGATGCGCTCCTCCGTCACCGGCGAGATTACATCCAGCCTCCGGTCGGACAGCGGCTCCACCCATTTGCCGCCGATGAAGAACTTCTCGGGCGCCTTGGGCTGGGGCACGATCCTCGGCATCATGTTCATGGCGTTTTCTTTGTCCGTGATCATCACCTCCAGGAGGCGCGGGCCCTTCTCGGCGAGGGCGGCCTTCAGCGCATCTGCCAGCTCGCTGCCGCGGGACACGCGCGTCGCGCGCAAGCCCTGGCCCTCGGCGATCTTGACGAAATCGGTATGGCCGATGTGGACGCCGTCGATCTTGCGCACCTGTTTCTTCTTGGCGATCGCCTCCAGCACCCGGTAGCCGCCATTGTTGACGATGATGATGAGCACGTTGGCGTCGTATTCCACGGCCGACCAGAGCGACTGGATGGCGTAGAGGCTGGAGCCGTCGCCTACCACACAGATCACCGGGCTCTCGGGCTTGGTGAGGCCGGCACCAACGCCCGCCGCCAGCCCGAAACCGAGGCAGCCGCTGGCGGTGGCAAGGAAGCTGTTGGGCCGTACGATGGGGAAATAGTCGTGCAGGGCGTCGTGCGTGCTCGGCGCCTCCTCGACCAGAATGCTGTCGGGCGACCTGAGCTCTCCCAGCGTCTGGTAGAACAGCTCGTTGGTGATGCCGTAGGTCTCGGGCGCCCGCACGGGCATCGGCCGCGCCGGCTGGGTGCGGATGGCGCGCTGGCTGACGCGCTGGGCGAGGCCCTGGGCCGCCACCTTCAGGTTGGACAGGATGGCAGTTCCCACGGCCGCGCCCGCCGCCTGCTTGGGATCGTCGGTGATAAGGGCGAGCTCGGCGCCGCCGGGGATGTGCTCGTCGGTCGAGGGGAAGTGGTAGGTGAACACCGGGGCGCCCAGCACCAGCACGAAGTCGGCCTCACCAAGGCACTTCACCAGTCCGGGCTGCACCGAGGGCAGGAAGCCGGCGAACAGCGGGTGGCTCTCGGGGAAGCTGGCGCGCGGCGATTTCGGGCTGGCCCACACCTTCGCCTGCAGCCGCTCGGCGAGCCGCACCGTGGCGTCCCATGCGCCGTCGATATCAACCACCGGCCCGACCACGATTACAGGCTCCCTTGCCGCATCGAGGTTGCGCGCCAGCACATCCAACGCGTCCGGGTTGGCACCGTAGGACGCAACGATCGAACGCTCGGGCAGCGGGTCGGCCAGTTGATCCCAGTCGTCGATCGGCACCGAGACCAGGACCGGGCCGCGAGGCGGCTGCATGGCGATGTAGGTGGCCTTGGCGATGGCGGCCGGAACGTCGGCGGCCCGTGCCGGCTCGATGGCGAACTTTACGTACGGCTTGGGGAACTCGGCCGGACTCTCGTTGAACAGGAACGGATCGTGCGGCAGCAGGGCCCGCGTCTGCTGGCCGGTGACGATCACCAGGGGCGCGCGGTCGCGGTAGGCGGAATAGATGCTGCCGAGCGCATGGCCGAGGCCGGCGGCGGAGTGCAGGTTGATGAACTGGGGCCCACCGGTGATCTGGGCATAGCCGTCGGCCATCCCCACCACGCTTGCCTCCTGCAGGCCCAGCACGTAGGAGAAATCCTCCGGCAGGTCGGCGAACATTGGCACCTCGGTGGAGCCGGGATTGCCGAAGATGCGGGTCATGCCGTGCCGCCGCAGGAAATCGAACACGACCTCCCGAACGGTCTGCGCGCGCAGGCCGGCGTGGCGCAGTAGATCTGTATCGATACGGTTCATTTGTCCTCCCCAGGGATCGCCGCCTCGCTACGGTCTTGCGATGTGGCGCAGATCGATCTGGACCAGGCGCCGGCAGGCACCTGATCTTGGCAGATCGTGTCGTCACTTGGAATTGGCTAATATCGAGTAAAGTCATGCTGTTATGGTATGGCTTTGGAGGCCGGGGAAAGCGGCCCATCCAAAGCAGTCCCTGGAATTGGCCGGGGTCTGGGGCTAGAAGCTCAGGATCAGTCACGCGGAATCCGCGCTCGGAGGCGTCCATGCTGGTCATCCAACGCAACGGCCGCACCACCGTCGTCACTGGTTGGCGGGCTTGGCTGCTCGCCGCCCTGATCTTTGCCGCGCTGACACTGCTGATGGCGGTCATCGCCTTCGTTGTCCTGGGCATCGCCGTCACCCTGGGCGCGGTACTGTTGATCGTCGTGCCGGTCGCCATCGGTGTTGCGATCCTGGCATCGCTGCTGCCCACAAAGCCCCGCTGACAAAGCCCGACGAGAACCGGCGCCACGCCGAGAGGACCTCATGAGCGATAGCCACGACCATCCCTACGCCGATAGCGACACGTCCGAGGAGCGCTGGAAGCGCGACGGCGTGCGCGTGATCCCCGGCGACAGGCTCGACCGCAATACGGCGCAGACGCCGGGCATGGACCGCAAGGCCGCCATCACCTTCGCCCGCACCGGTGCGCAGAAGCTGTGGGCCGGCACGGTGACGATCCATCCCGACGCCAAGACCGGCGCGCATCATCACGGCCACCTGGAGAGCGTGATCTACGTGGTGAAGGGCAAGGCGCGCATGCGCTGGGGCGAGAAGCTGGAGTTTACCGCCGAGGCCGGCCCCGGCGATTTCATCTACGTGCCGCCGTACGTGCCGCACCAGGAGATCAATGCGAGCCCCGACGAGCCGCTGGAGTGCGTGCTGGTGCGCAGCGACGGCGAGGCCATCGCCGTCAACCTCGA
>DASURA010000026.1:0-9278 GCA_036280295.1 Hyphomicrobiaceae bacterium | reverse complement strand
GGCGCCGTCGACGGCGTGGTGGAGGCGGAGCTGGCGGGGCGCGCGAGCATGGCCAGCCTGGGGCTCACGGACAAAGTGCGCATGATCGAGCAGCCGATCGCGCTCACCACCTATCACGCGCTCATCTCCAAGTCGCATCCGCACGCGCGCACTATCCTCTACTATGTCAACAGCTCGCTGGAGAAGCTGCGCGAGAGCGGCGAGTATGACCGGATCATCGAGCGCCACCTCAACCGGTTCTGGGAAGCGCAGATCACGCCGAGTGCGAACATCGGCAACACGCCTGCCACTGGCAAAGGCGGGCAGCGGCCGGCCCAGCAGGAAAGTCCTTCGGCGCTCGCCAGCGGTGTCGATGCCAAGAAGGGCGATCCGGCCAAGAAAGCCGGTCGTTAGTGTCCTGATCGCGAAATTCGACTCAGTGTGCCGCAAGGTTGGAACGAATTTCTCGATCATCGCACTAGGACCATAACGAAAGCGCCCCTGTCCGGGGCGCTTTCGTTATCGGTCGGTGCTCAAATCAAACCGATCGGCCTGGCTCAAGGCTTCGCCGAATGCTTCATTGAGCCGATGATGCGCTCCAGCGATACGCTGTCGGCCACCAGCCCGTCCTTCACTGCCGCACCATACCAGGCACGATACCAGCGCGTGGCCTCCTTGATGTCGGCGGCGGCATCCGGATTCGGCAACGTTGAGAGGACGTTTGGATCGTACGATCTCGCGATATCCCACGCGGCATCGGGCGACCCTTTCCAGGCGAGAGCCAGCAGCTGCTCGCGCGCGGCGCGCACCTGACCTTTGGCCATCAGGCTGCGGGCCATCTCCAGGGCAGCCTTGACGGCGGCTGGGGCAGGCTCGGTGTCCTTGGCGGCCACGGGCGGGTCGGCTGGTTGCATGCCGACGAAGACGTATGCGGCGCCGAAGAGCACCAGGGCCGCCCCGAAAACAATGCCGCCGACAATGAGACCTGCCGAACGCGGCGACTGGGCGGCCTTCGCAGGCACGATCCTGCGCGTGGGCTCCAGGTCATCCTCAGGAAACCCCTGCAGGCGTTGGAGGACCGCCTTGACCTCGTTCAGCTTGGGATCTTTTTTGCTGAAATGAGCCATGTTCATCCACAAGCTGCGGGCGTGCGAGGAAAGTGCTCACCCATAATCTCGTCCGGAAGGTGGCAGGCCCGGTGGCTGCCAGCTTCACGGCCGGATTTTGCCGAGTGCGCGGTGATCGTTCCTCACTTCCGCCCCACTCCTGTATTGTCTCGCACCGTGCTTGGTCCCGGCCAGCCAGGGTGCAGGCCGGCCTTGCACCGATGCCCGGCTCCTGCGACGAAGCGATCGATGCCCGTGTGCAGCCGCGCTCCGCCCAAGTACATGCGACAACACGATTTGGGAAGGTCTACGTTCGATTAGATTGTCGCTGCGCATTCCGCGCGAATGGTGCAGAATAGCCGGGGCTGAGCTGGCCACCGGGATGCAGTGTCTTTGGGGTTGAGTACCATCCGCTCCCAGGTCAGCCGTCAGCGTTTCCCATGGCGGCGGGCAGGGGGATCCTGAAGGGGGAGGCCGTGTCGGTTTCATCGCACGAATTTGGTGTCGAGCAGCCGGAGTCGGAAGCCGGTGCGGGCTCTCGGATCTTCGCGACGCGCCAGATTGGCGCCGAGCTGGAGACGATACGGCGCGAGCTGGTGGCCTGTGGGCGCGAGCTGCAATCCGCACGGCCGTTTCGCGGCGGCTCGTTCGTCGACGACATGCTGAAGGTGCTTGAAAAGCTGACGTGCCGGATCGCCATCATCGGCCAGGTCAAGGCGGGCAAGAGCACATTCATCAACGGCCTCGTGCGCAGCCCTGGCCTGCTGCCGACTGACGTGAACCCGTGGACGACGGCGGTGACGCATCTGCACTTTGCCCGCTCCGATGCGCCGGCGAACGTGGCGGCGGAATTCACGTTCTTCGATGCGAACGAGTGGGAGAGGCTCGCCCGCGGCGGCGGACATCTGCGCGAGCTCACCGAGCGCCTGGTGCCGGGCTTCGAGGCGGAGCTGCTGCAGAAGCACGTCGATGCCATGCGACGGCGCTCGGAGGAGCGCCTGGGCAGCACGCTGCGGACGCTGCTCGGCAAGATGCACCAGTTTCCATCGCTCTCCACCGAGGTGCTCGAGCGCTATGTGTGCTCGGGCCTGCCCAATTCGGGCGCCGAGCACAAGGGGATCTACTCCGACGTCGTGAAGTCGGCGGATCTCTATTTCCGCACCAACGATTTCGGGTTTCCCACCACGATCATCGACACGCCGGGCACCAACGATCCATTCCTGGTCCGCGACGAGATCACCCGGCGTGCCCTGGAAAGCGCCGACATCTACATCGTGGCGCTCACGGCACGGCAGGCGTTGTCGTCGGCGGACGTGGCGCTGCTGCGCATCCTGCGCGGCCTGCACAAGGAGCGCATCACCGTCTTCATCAACCGCATCGACGAGCTGGGCGATCTGGTGAGCGACGTGCCGGCCATCGTGAAACACGTACAGAGCGGCCTGCGGCGGGAGTTCCCCAGCACGGAGATTCCCGTCGTCGCCGGCAGCGCGATGTGGGCCGAGACGGCGATCCGCGGCGATGCTGCGGAAGTCGATCGCGCCCTGTCCGCCAAGGTCGCCGCCTATGCGGGGATAGTGGCTCCGGAGCTGGTGGAGCAGGCTCGTACTCCGCAGCAGCGCATTGAGCTCCTGTTCATGTGCTCGGGCTTGTCGCCGCTGTGCGAGGTGCTCTCCCGCCTGACCATGGACAGCCACACCGGCCGGGTGCTGGCCCAGGTCTCGCGCTCCTTCTCGGAGCTCGCGCGCGTTGGCCAGAATGCCGCCACCCACGAGGTGGAGGTTTTGGAGACGGAGGGAAAATCCGGTGCTGCGCTTGGGCAGCAGCAAGGCGAGATCGAGCTGCGCGCCGTCGACGCCGAGGTGAAGGAGAACGAGCGGCTGACTATCACGCTGCAGAGCCTGCTGACCGATCTGCAGGCGCGCAGCGACCGGGTGATCGAGGACCAGTGCAGCAAGATGGTCGAGATCCTGCGCGACGTGGTGCTGGGCTTCGCCGAGGAGGAATGCGAGAACCTGCGCAATGCTCTCGCCGAAGGCCATCGCGGCCGCGTCTGGAAGAGCGACGCGACGCACCTGCGCCAGCGCCTGGAGGAGGAGTTCGTCAAGCTCTACCGCGAGGCTGATCAGGAGATCGCGAAGCTCGAGTCGAACATCTTCCCCAAGCTGAAGCAGCTGCTGGCCCGCTATCGCCCGGATTGGCAAGCGCTCGATGAGTCGATCGTCGGCACCAATCCGGCTGATCTGCCACTGCTCAGCGCGCTCAGCAAGGTGGTTGCCCTCGATCTCGGCGAGCCGTGGTGGAAGCACTGGTGGACGCGCGACCGCTCGGACAGCCAGCTGGCCGAGCTCGACACGCTGATCCGGCGCGAGTTCTACCCCATCGTCGACGAGTTGGCGCAGGCGGCGCGGGCGCAGCTCAAGGCTCGCCAGTCGGCCTCGATGGAGGAAGCCAACATGGTGTTCATGGGTCTGGTCGAGCTGCTGAAGGAGCAGAGCCGGGCGCGACTGGAACGGACCCGCGCCTTGATCACCGGCGACTCGTCGCGCAATCCCGAGGTGCAACGCAGCCGGGACGCGCGCGCAGCCGAGCTGAAAGACCAGATCTCGCAAATGGACGACCTGGTGCAGCGGCTGGAGACTATCGAACAGACCTGGGGCGATAAAACCGCATGATGGCGCGGCCGGCGGGGACATCGGATATGCTGGGCGCCGGTTATCGGGATATCCTGACATCCTGATAGAGTGTGCCGGTGCCCGCCTCCGCGGTCAAAACCGCTTCGATGTCTGAGGCGCGAATTCGTCCGCCAACGCGGCGGGCGCAACGCCCCGCCTGTTGCCGCAATCAAAGTGATGCCGGGGGACAACTCCCGATGGGGTCTCGATCGAATCGTTACCAACAGTACACTATGTTGGCATTAGAGCGTCTTGCGTTGGCTTAACGAAAGAACATCTCCAGCCATGGGCAAGACGACAGCATCGAAGGCCGCCGGCGGCTCAGGCCGCAAGCGGGGCGCTACGGCCAAGGTCGCGACCGGCAGGGCCCAGTCGCCGGCGCGCCGCGATACGGCGGCGGCGCGCTTCGCCGAGCTGAAGCGGCGAATACGTGCCATGGCCGATCCGAGCCCGGCGCCGCCCGCCACGGCGTCGAGGGGGTCGACCCAGCCGGCGCGCAGCAAGATCGCAGCAGCTAGCCGCCAAAGCAGCACCAGCCGCCGCTCCGACACCCGCAGGCCGGCCCGCCGCAAACCGGAATCGCGCAAGCCGGCCAGCCGCAAATCGGTGGAGGCGCAACTCGCCGAGCTCAAGCACCGCCTGCTGGAGGCCAGCGACATCGCCTCCGCCGCCGCCGTGCTCGGCTGGGACCAGCAGACCTACATGCCGAAGGGCGGCGCCGCTGCACGCGGACGGCAGGGCGCCACCCTCAGCCGACTGGCGCACGAGCGGCTCACCGATCCCGCGGTCGGAAGGCTGCTCGACAATCTCGCGGCTTATGCGGATGGCTTGCCGGAGGATGCGGACGATGCATGCCTCATCCGTGTGGCCCGGCGCGACTACGATCGCGCCGTCAAGCTGCCGGCCGAGTTCATCGCCCACTGGAAGGAGCTGGGCGCGGCCTCCTACAACGCCTGGACGCGGGCACGGCCGGCGAACGACTTCGCCGCCATGCGCCCCTACCTGGAGCGGGCGCTCGACTACAGCCGCCGCTGCGCCAACTATCTCGGCCCCTACGACCACATCGCCGATCCGCTGATCGGCGGCGCCGACGACGGCATGACGGCGGCCAGCGTGCGCGCCCTGTTCGACCAGTTGCGGGCCGAGCTGGTGCCGATCGTGCGCGCCATCTCCGAGCAGGAGACCGCCGACGACAGCTGCCTGCGCGGGCACTTCCCTGAGCCGCGCCAGCTCAAGCTTGGCTTTGAGATCATCCAGCGCTTCGGCTACGATCTCGACCGCGGCCGCCTCGACAAGACGCATCATCCGTTCTGCACCAAATTCGCCCCCGGCGACGTGCGCATCACCACGCGGGTGAAGGAGAACGACATCAGCGAGGCGCTGTTCTCCACGCTGCATGAAGCCGGACATGCCCTCTACGAGCAGGGCGTGGACCCGGAGCTGGAAGGCACGCGCCTGGGCTCGGGCGCCTCGGCGGGCGTCCACGAGAGCCAGTCGCGGCTGTGGGAGAACGTGGTGGGGCGCAGCCGCGGCTTCTGGGAGCATTTCTATCCGCGGCTGGCCGACGCTTTCCCGGATCCCTTCAAGGCGGTGCCGCTGGAGACCTTCCATCGCGCCATCAACAAGGTCGCCCGCTCGCTGATCCGCACCGACGCCGACGAGGTCACCTACAACCTGCACGTCATGCTGCGCTTCGATCTGGAGCTGGAGCTGCTCGAGGGCCGCCTGGCGGTGAAGGACCTGCCCGAGGCCTGGCGCGCCCGCTTCGAGGCGGATTTCGGCCTGACGCCGGCCGATGATCGCGATGGATGCCTGCAGGACGTCCACTGGTACGCCGGCACCATCGGCGGCCGGTTCCAAGGCTACACCATCGGCAACATCCTGAGCGCGCAATTCTACGACGCGGCCGTCGCGGCACATCCCGAGATCCCGCAGGCGATCCGCCGCGGCGAGCTGGGCACGCTGCATCACTGGCTGCGAGAGAATCTCTACCGGCACGGGCGCAAGCACCAGCCCGACGTCATCGTCCGACGGGCGACCGGCAGTCAAATGTCGATTGAGCCATATATGCGCTACCTGCGCAGCAAGTACGGCGCGCTCTACACATTGCCGGCGGCAAAGGGCGGCAGGCGCAAGCAGCGCGCGTAGCGTGCAATAAGGCTGTGGGGTGCAACAAGGCGTCAGCCGCCGTGCACCGAATAAACCGCCCGCGAGTTTCAACGGTCGAGCCGGCGGTCGGCGCAATGGGCCTTCGGCTTATTGCGCCCTATGGGAAACCTCCCGCAAAAAGCGGCAGCCGGGGGCAATTACCGTCACCTATCCCCACCTACCGCCACGTTGCAGACATGCCGGGTTGCTTGGCTCCCGGCGTCCGGCGTACAGCAACAGCCGGGCGATTATTCCGCCACCACCCACTCGACGCTTGGCCCGCGCAGGTTCGGGCCTGCTTCACACCGGGGATTTTCACCATGCTCTCAGTATTCCGGTTGCTCGCCTCCCTTATTCTGATGGCCTTGGTCGTCCTGGCCCCGGCATCACGGGTGCAGGCGCAGGATGGTTCCTTCGGCACCAGCGTGACTGGCGATGCCAAGCGCTATGAGGCCTACCTGCGGGCCAACTGGCAGCCCGGCAACCGGCAGGGCCGCGATCTGCGCAACGAGGGCAACCGGCTGCTCAAGGCCGGCGACGATTTCCGCGCCGCGTCGCGCGCGTTTGCGCAAGCGGCTGTGTTCGACGCCAACGACGCCGAGGCCTGGCTCGGGCTCGCCAAGGCGCTGCTCGCCATCACTCCGGACAAGGGCAGCGAGCGCTACGACCTGCCGGTCAACGCCTCCGGCGCCGCCTGGATCGCCTACCAGCGCGCATCCGCACGCGCGGTCAAAGCGGCGGCGCTCAACGTGCTGCACCAGGGATTCAAGCGCCGATCCTACTGGCGCCCGGCCATCGATGCGCTGCGCGCAAGCGTCGAGCTTGCTGCCAACCCCGCCCTGGAGGCTGAGCTCGACAAGCTCGTTGCCGAGCACGGCTTCCGCATCACCGAGTACAAGGTCGACAGTGACGCCGCCCAGCCGCGCCTGTGCATCCAGTTCAGCGAGGATCTGAGCTTCGGCCAGGTCGATTGGGCGCAGTACTTCAAGATCGACGGCAAGGACCCGCAGGCGGTGACGGCCGAGGCGCGCCAGCTCTGCGTCGACGGACTCGCACACGGCGCGCGCTATGAGGTGCAGGTGCGGGCCGGGCTGCCGTCGGCAATCCGCGGCGAGGCGCTGCGGAAGACGGCCGAGCTTGCCATCTACGTGAAGGACAGGGCGCCGTCGGTCCGCGCGGTAGGGCGCAGCTATGTGCTGCCCAGCCGCGGCCAGCAGGGCATTCCGCTCGCCACCGTGAACACCCAGAAAGTGCGCATCGAGGTCTATCGCATCGGCGATCGCAGCATCGCCCAGGTGCTGCAGGGAGGAGACTTCCAGCGCCAGATCAGCTCCTACGATGTGAGCCAGCTCAAGGAGAGAACGGGTGCGCGGGTGTACGATGGCGAGATGCAGGTCGCCTCGCGCCTCAACGAGGACGTGACGACGGCGTTCCCCGTGGCCGAGGCGATCCCACTCCTGCAGCCCGGCGTCTACGTGCTGATGGCCTATCCCTCCGACAAAAAGGAGGGCAGCAACGGCGGTCGCGCCGCAACCCAGTGGTTCATCGTCTCCGACCTTGGCCTCACGGCGATCAACGGCGACGACGGCGTGCACGGCTTCGTGCGCTCGCTCGCCACCGCGGCGCCGGTGGCGGGCGCCGCCGTTCGCCTCGTTGCCCGCAACAATGAGGTGCTGGCGCGGGGCAAGACCGACGGCCGCGGCTACGTGCGGTTCGATTCGGCGCTGGTGAAGGGCGAGGGCGGGCAGGCGCCGGCGGTGCTGGTGGCCGAGACCGGGGCCGGCGACTACGCCTTCCTCGACATGACGACCGCCGCCTTCGATCTCACCGACCGCGGCGTCAAGGGCCGGGCCGACCCTGGTCCGGTCGATGCGTTCGCCTATACCGACCGCGGCGTCTATCGCCCCGGCGAGCTTGTGCACCTGACGACGCTGGTGCGCTCGCCCACCGGCAGCGCCGCATCGGTACCGGTGACGCTCATCATCTCGCGTCCGGACGGCGTCGAGCACTCGCGCCGGGTGCTTGGCGATCAAGGCCTCGGCGGCCGCGCCACGCAACTCGCCCTGGCCGGCTCGGCCATGACCGGCACGTGGCGCGTCAAGGTGCACACTGATCCGAAGGCGCCGCCGATCGCCCAGGTGGCGTTCCTGGTGGAAGATTTCGTTCCCGAACGGCTTGAGCTGACGCTGGAGAGTGTCGGCGAGACGCTCACGCCACAGCAGGCCGGACACATCAAGCTGGCCGGGCGCTACCTCTACGGTCCGCCTGCCGCCGGCCTGACGGTCGAAGGTGACATTGCCGTCAAGGCCTCGACCAAGGACCTCCCGGCGTTCCCCGGCTACAAGTTCGGCCTTGCCGACGAGCAGCTGAGCCCGGTGCGCAAGGCCTTGGAGGGCCTGCCGGCGACCGATGCCGACGGCAAGGCCGAGCTTGCCGTGGACCTGCCCGCACTGGCCAAGACCAGCTTGCCGCTGGAGGCGACGGTCTTCATCAGGCTCAAGGAATCGGGCGGGCGCACCATCGAGCGTTCGCTGACCCTGCCGGTCGACATGAAGCGGCCGCGTATCGGCATCCGCCCGCTGTTCAAGGGCCAGGTCGGCAACGGGGAGCCGGCCCGGTTCGAGACGGTGCTGGTCGGCGCCGACGGCAAGGCAGTGGCGGCCAAGGGACTCAAGTGGCAGGTCTCGCGCCTCGATCGGCGCTGGCAATGGTACAGCCGCGACGGCTCGTGGGCGTATGAGCCGACCACCACCACCCGGCGCGTCGCCTCGGGCAGCGTGGATGCGACGCCGGAGGCGCCTGGCAAGGTCGAGGCACGGCTCGATTGGGGCCGCTACCGGCTGGAAGTGAGCGATGGGGCAGGGCTCGTCTCCAGCGTGGTGTTCAATGCAGGCTACTGGGCCGACGAGGGCACCGATACGCCGGAGACGCTGGACGTGGCGCTGGACAAGCCGGTCTATCAGGCCGGCGATACGGCACGTGTGCGCATCACCTCGCGGATGGCCGGCAGGGCGCTCGTCACCGTCCTGGGCTCGGGTCTGCTCAGCATGCAGGAGGCCGATCTGCCGGTGGGCGGCGGCGAGGTGCCGATCAAGGTCGCCGACACGTGGGGCCCAGGCGCCTATGTGGCCGTCATGCTCTATCGTCCGCTCGACGAGAAGGCCAAGCGCATGCCCGGCCGTGCGGTAGGCTTGCGCTGGCTCGCCATCGATCAGCGCTCGCGGACGCTGAACGTCAGCCTCGATGCGCCCGAGAAGGTGCGCTCCGGCGACGTGCTGTCGGTGCCCGTGAAGCTCGCCGGCCTGGCGCCGGGCGAGGCGGCACGCGTGACAGTCGCGGCGACCGATCTCGGCATCCTCAACCTTACCCGTTT
>DASURA010000025.1:0-2850 GCA_036280295.1 Hyphomicrobiaceae bacterium | reverse complement strand
TCGGCTCGGTGATGCGCGAGAGGACCTTGAGGAGCGTCGACTTGCCGGCGCCGTTGCGGCCGATGATGCCCACCACCTCGCCGCGCCTGATCTCGAAGGAGACGTCTCGCAGCGCCCAGAACTCCTCCACCGCGTCGCCGGCGATGAGCGGGCGGCCGCGTATCATATCGGCTGCCGAGCGGACCAGCCCGCGCGCGCCGCGGGCGATCACGTCGCGCAGGGCGGTGTAGCGCTCGCCCTCGGCCTGGTGCCCGACCAGGTAGCGCTTGCCGAGCCCCTCGGCGCGGATGACGGTGTCGCCCACGGGCTCAGCTCACACCAGGTCCGCAAACGAGCGCTCGGTGCGCCGGAAGGTGGCGATGCCGAGCCAGAGAGACAGGGCGACGATGCCGAGGCTGAGGGCGAAGCCGGGCAGGTAGAGCTTGCTTTCCCCGCCCAGCAGGCACCAGCGAAAGCCGTCGATGACGCCGACCACCGGGTTCAGGCTGTAGAAGAGGCGCCAGTCACCCGGCACCACGGCGCTGGAGAAGCCGACGGGGGAGACGTAGAGCCCGAGCTGGACGACGAACGGGATGACGTAGCGGAAATCGCGATACTTGACGTTGAGCGCCGTGACGAGAAGCGCAGGACCGAGGCTCGCCAGCACCGCCAGGGCGATGAAGGCGGGCAGCAGCGCGATCTGCCAGCCCGGCATGACCCGGTACCAGGCCATGATGCCGAGCAGGATGGCGAGATTGACGGCGAAATCCACGAGCGCCACGGCTGCCGACGCGAGCGGAATGACGAGGCGCGGGAAGTAGACCTTGCCGATCAGGTTGGCATTGCCGACCAGGCTGGCCGAGGCCTCGCTCAGCACGCTGGCGAACAGGAACCAGGGCAGCATGCCGGCGAACACCAGCACCGGATAGGGCACGCTGCCGTCGCTCGGCAGTCCGGCGAGCCGGCCGAACACGATGGAGAAGACCACCATGGTGATGAAGGGCCGCACCACTGCCCAGGCGATGCCGATCACCGTTTGCTTGTAGCGGACGGCCACGTCGCGCCAGGCAAGGATGGCGAGCAGCTCGCGATAGTGCCACAGGTCGCGCCAGTAGTGCCGCTCCGCCCGGCCAGCCTCCAGCACCAGGACGCGCTCATGCCCGTGCGACGGGCCGGGCGGAGGCGTGCCAGCGGCCGGGCTGCCGGCCGGCTGGTGGTCGGTCGCGGCGGCGCCGTCAGCAGGCAAGGCTGTGCACGAGCTTGTCGACGTGGGCGGCGAACTGCCCGAAGGCGAAGCGCTGGACCTCCTGCCGGGCGGCGGCGACCCGGTGGCCCGCCTCGGCGTCGCTCTCGTCAGCCCTCAGGGCTGCGATCACCGCCGTCTCAAGCTCGGGTTGCGCGTCAGGATCGACCAGGCGGCCGATGCGCCCCTCGGCCAGGGCGTCGACGCTGCCGTCGCGGTTGCCGCCGATGACGGGCAGGCCCGAGGCGGCGGCTTCAAGAAAAGCGATGCCGAAGCCCTCGCCAGTGCTCGGCATGGCGAACACGTGGGCGAGCGCCAAATAGTCCGGCAGCTCCGCATCCGGCACATGGCCGGCGAAGAGCACGCGGTCGGAGACACCCTGCTCGCTGGCCAGGCGCTCCAGCCGTGGCCGGTCGTCGCCGGTGCCGACGATGAGGTAGGCCGCATCGGGCGCCCGCGACAGGATGCCGGGCAAGGCGGCGATGATCCGGTCGTGCCCCTTGTAGGCCTCGGTGGCGCTGAGCCGTCCGACGGTGAGGATAACGCGCCGGTCCGTCAGGCCGAGATGGCGGACAAGGCCATCCCGGCGCGGACGCGGGGCGTAGCCGGGGTCGACCGTGTTGGGCAGCACGCGCACGCGATGCGGCGGCACATCGGCCCACTCCAGCAGCCGCGTGCGCGTGTAGCGGCTGACCGAGGTGATGAGGTCTGCCGCCGACAGACCCAGGCGATGCAGCACGCCGCGCCGCTCCCACGCCTCGATGCCGTGGACCTGCACCCAGAGGGGTATGCGGCAACTGCCGGCAATGGCGGCCGCGAGCGGCACCGCATTGAGGTGCCCACAGAGCACCGCATCGAAGCGCCGCTCAGCCGCCAGCGCTGCAGCACGCGCGCTCCAGGCCGCCCGTCCGGCGCTGGGAGCGAGCTCATGCACCTTCTTGGGCACCTTGTCCGCCGCCGATGCATCAGTACCGGCAAAGCGGGGCAGCACGGCGATCTCGGAGACCTGACGCGATTGCGCCAGCGCGGAGATCAGGTCGCGGTTGTAGTGGGCGATGCCGCCCGGCCTGCCGAAGCCATCGGTAACGAGCGCCAGGAGCCGCATGGCCTATACCATTGCCAGTCGTTCAGCCCACTGCCTGGACCAGTGTGCCGAGCGTGGCACCTTGGGCACCGGCGCTGCCGGCACGCTCATTCCCCGCGTCTGCAGCCACTGCGCGATCGGCGTGGTGAAGCCGGTTTTCGGCCGATCGAGGATGCGGTCCGGCAGCGCCTGTCGCGGACTGAGGGCAAGGGCGGCCTTGGGGATGCCGGCCCAGGCGTGCCGTGTCATCGCCGCCGCTTCGGCGACCCGACGCAACAGGATGCGGTCGACCAGCGGCACCCGCACCTCCACGGAATGTGCCATGCTGGCCCAGTCGGTATCGCGGAGCAGCTGGTTGCGCATGTACAGCGACGCCTCCAATACGGCGACCCTGGCGTGGGCGGAGCGCGGATGCGGCTTGATCGCGTCCGCGATCAGGCGCTGCGGCGCCAGGCGGCGCAGCCCCTCTGCGATTGTCTGCCGCGAGAGCACCTCGCCGAGCTCCCACGGCATGAACAGGCCGCGCCGCAGGAGGTAGGCGCCC
>DASURA010000024.1:0-8707 GCA_036280295.1 Hyphomicrobiaceae bacterium | reverse complement strand
CTGTTGCCGACCATCACGACCAGGAAGATGGCCGCTGTCAGGGCAGCGCCGAGGCCGGCCTGGACCAGCCGCTTGGCGAAACGCGGCATGGCCATCCGCTTGCTGCCCATGACCAGTTGCGTGGTGTCAGCCATCGCTGTTCTCCTGGCGAATCTTTTGCACAAGCCTAGCGACCCAAGCCGGCGCGTCAAAGGGCATCGCAACGGCGCCCCCGAGCCTGTGCACAGACCGTCATCGGTCGTCCAGGCGACGATACGTTTGCTATCTCTCTACATAGTATCCCAGGGGAGGATCCGACGCATTCTATCCCCCTGGGTCGCACCGGCGGCTTGCGGGGCCTGATCATTCCGGGAGGCGAGTGCCAATAACTCCGCTGCCAAGGGCTTCGACATCACCCAAGCGATGAGACGATCGCCTTGATTACCTCTGCGTGATTGTCAGTGGCGCTCAACGCCTCATAGAGGGCCTCAGCCGGCGCATCGGGAGCGGGCGACAGGGCGAAAGCCAACGCTGCGGCCGCTCTGGCTTTCCGAAACTGGACCAACGCTTCGGGGGTGCTGGTGCCCACCCCTTCGTCATTCAGAAGTCCGAAATACGCATCATCGAAACAGTCGCTCAAGCCTTCGATCGCAAGGCACACGGCAGCGTCGCTACCACCTTGGCGCAGGGTCTCAAGCGCCTTGTCAACGGCTTTGCCCACCAACCCGGCTTCCGCGACGGCGATCTCGCATGCGAGCAGCACCGCACCTCGTCTTCTCGTGTCGCCGGCTTGGCGGAAAGCTTCGGAAAGGGTCCGCGACAGCGTTTCCAATCGTTCGATCACCCCGTCCACGCTTATTTGGCAGCTTGCCGCCTATGCCTCGACGTACGTGGCGGCGCTGCTTGGCTGGGGAACGTCAAGGCCGTCCGCTTTTAGCCCCTCGATATGGAAGCGGATAGCGGCCCGGATCTCCTCCTCCGTTGCCGCGACCGTTGGCCCGGTGGCGACACAGCCGGGCAGGTCGGGGACGTAGGCAGAGTAGTTGCCGTCCGCCTTCTCGATCACCACGGCGTAGCGCATCAGGCTTTCTCCTTCAGGCCGGCCTGTCGTCTTCCGGCGCTGCCGTTACCCCTTTCGGCTGACCTGGAGCGCACGCTGGTACGATCCCTCGGTCTCACCGGCTCGAATGTAATGCGCAGCCGGGTTCCGGTTGCCCGGGCAAAGCGCTTCAGCGTGCTGCCGGATGGAAGCGTCCGTCCGCTCTCCATGCGGGCGACGGCGCTCTGTGAGGTCTCCATGGCCACGACCAGTTCCTCCCGGATCAGGCCAGCGCTCTTGCGCGCTTTGATCATCGCCGAGGCAAGCGCGTACTCCTCCTCCAGCCGTGTACTCCTGCCGGTACGCAGGAACGGTCATCCACCTCTTGTGAGGCTTCTTGAGCTGGGTCATTGCGGGCCAAGATGAGCGAGATTGAGACAAAGCAAAAGCGGGGACCTTCTACGCCTCGACGTACTCGGCGATGCTGCTTGGCTGCGGCACCTCAAGACCGTCCGCCTTGAGCCCCTCGATGTGGAAACGGATGGCTGCCCGGATCTCCTCCTCCGTTGCCGCGACCGTCGGCCCGGTGGCCACGCAGCCCGGCAGGTCGGGGACGTAGGCGGAGTAGTTGCCGTCCGCCTTCCCGATCACCACCGCGTAGCGCATCGGTGCTTCTCCTTCAGGCCGGTCCGCGCAACCAGCTCAGCCAGTGCGCCGCAGGTCCTTCGTCGGTGGCCGGGCAACGGTTCGGCGCGCGTCCGTCACGAGCGGCACCAGGGCGAGCGCGTCCCCACTTGCCAGCGCCTCTCGCACCTCCGGGTCAAGCCGCACTTGATCGACGGTGCGTGCTTTGGGCATTGGCCGCACGTCCTCCGCCCACTCCGCCAGTGCCTCGGCAGCGTTGGCAAGCGCTTCCTCCACGCTGCGCCCCATGGCGGTGCAGCCGGGGCAATCCGGAAAGACGACACCGAAAGCGCCGGGCCTGCCGTCCACCAATGCGACGTAGCGGGTCACTGCGTTCGTTCCTTCAACCCAACCATCCGGCAGCCTTTGCGACGCTGCGGGCCACAGCGGGCGTAACAGTGGCGTGCCCGAGGCACCACGATCGCCTCCCGTTTTGTCAGGATGCCGAAACTTAGTGTGCTTCTTGCCGCCGGCGTTTACCCAGCCCTCGCGCTCAAGGCGAGCGATGATCTTCTTGGTATTGGTCTCAAGGACCGACATCGATCACCGCAGCCCCCAATATACCTCATCGCCCAACGCAAGGCCACGACTGCGGTCCGCGCTGGCGCTATTTGCGTCTTACGCTTTGCAGGCCTTGGATCTCCTTTGAATGGCTCGCTCGAACGTGGGCTGATTAAAGAACAATAAGAGAACAAACGCCAGCGCAATTTGCTTTTTTCGCCGTCTCCGCCGCTGAGCAGGTATCGTTGCAATCGGGCTGCGCCCGATTGGCACCCTACGATTTAGTCTCCCGCATCGGCAAACCCGCCTTTCCGTGCATGCCTACGGTCCTCGTCGTCGGCCGCCTTGGGGTCGGCGTCGAAGACGAGGCGATCGAGGCCGGCCAGCGCGACAAAGCGTTTGCCGCGGGCGCGGCCGATCAGGGTGAGGTTGGACTTCTGGGCCAGCTCGACGCCCCAGGCGGTGAAGCCGGAGCGGGAGACCAGCACCGGGATGCGCATCTTGACGGTCTTGATCACCATCTCGGAGGTGAGCCGGCCGGTGGTGTAGAAGACCTTGTCCTCGGGCGCGATGTGGTTGAGGAACATGTAGCCGGCGATCTTGTCGACGGCATTATGCCGGCCGACATCCTCCATGTAGAGCAGCGGCTTGTCCTCCTGCGCCAGCACGCAGCCGTGGATGGCGCCGGCCTTGAGGTAGAGGCTCGGCGATGTGTTGATCTTCTTGGTGAGCTGGTAGAGCCAGGATGTCCTGATGCGGGCTTTGGGATCGAGTGTGATGGTGTCCAGCTCCTCCATCAGGTCGCCGAACACAGTGCCCTGGGCGCAGCCGGAGGTCTGCGTCTTCTTCTTGAGCTTCTCCTCGAAGTCGGTCTTGCGGGCGGTGCGCACCACGACGGCGGCGATGTCCTCGTCGTAGTCGATAGCGGTGATCTCGTCGTCCGCCTTCAGCATGTTCTGGTTGAGCAGGTAGCCAACCGCCAGCAGGTCAGGCCGATCGCCGATGGTCATCATCGTCACGATCTCCTGGCCGTTGAGGAACAGCGTCAGCGGCCGCTCGGTGACGACCGACGTTTCAACCGGCTGGCCCTCATGGTCGATGCCAGGCACGCTGACCGACAGGCGCGGATCGTCCGGATCGGGCCGGATCTCGAATTCCTTCAAGCGCATGGCTCCGTTCACGCCGATGGCAAAATCGCGAATGGCGAATGGCGAATGGCGAATGGTAGGTTCCATCCGCTACTTACCATTTAGCCCTTGTCATTCGCCACTCACCATTCGCCCACCGGAGACCGGCCATGCGGACTGCAACCCTGCACGTGAACGGCATAGACCTGTTCATGCGCGCCTTGGGCGATCCGGCGGCGCCGCTGGTGCTGTTTCTGCACGGATTCCCGGAATATTCGGGCGCCTGGGACGAGGTGCTGCCGGCGTTCTCCGACCGGTTCCACGCGGTGGCGCCGGACCAGCGGGGCTATGGGCGCTCGTCCAAGTCGGAGGGGGTGGAGTCCTATAAGATCGAGCACCTGGTGCGCGATGTGCTGGCGCTGGGCGATGCGCTTTCGCCCGGCCGGCCGTTTGCCATCGTCGCCCATGACTGGGGTGCCTCGGTCGGCTATGCGGCGGCGATTGCCGCGCCCGCGCGGATCTCCAGGCTGGCGGTCATCAACGGCGTGCACCCAGGGCCGTTTCAGCGCGCGCTGATCGAGGACGAGGGCCAGCGCAGGGCGTCGAGCTATATCCCCTATCTCCGCGATCCCAGGGCCGAGGAGCGTTTGTCGGCAAACGGGTTTGCCAAGCTGTTCGCGCTGGTGGAGCACTTCGGCCCGCAGGCGTGGCTGACGCCGGAGCGGCGGGCGGACTACCTGGAGGCCTGGGCCGCGCCGGGCGCGTTGACCGGCATGCTCAACTGGTATCGGGCCTCGCCTCTGCTGGTGCCCGAGCCCGGCGCGGCCGTCGATCCCGCGACGGTGCTGAAGCTCGACCCGGCAGTCCTGCGTATCCGCATGCCCCACCTTGTCATCTGGGGCATGGATGACAAGGCCCTGCCGCCCTCGGCACGCGCCACCCTGGCTGACTATTGCGACGACCTGACGGTGCGCGAGATCGCCGGCGCCGACCATTGGGTGGTGCACCAGCGGACGGCGGAGGTGATCGGGCACCTCAGCGCGTTCCTCGAGGTTTGACAGGGGCGCTTGGGCAAGACGGCCTATTCTGCCGACGACGCGTCTGGGATGCCGCGAAAGATGGCGGCCATCGTCAGCTCTATGCCGAGGCCGGCAGGCGCAATCGCGCCCTCGCGACCCACTATCACGGTTGGCTGGCTTAGCCAGGAGCCGTCGCCCTGCCGCGCCCAAGCCCACGCGCGGGGCTCGTCCTGTGAGCAGATGAGGTAGGTCTGCAGCGTCTCGATGGCGGTGTATTCCTCAAGCTTCTCCGTGAAGTCGACCTTCTCGGTGGTGGGAGAAAGGACCTCGGCGATGAAGATTGGCGTGGTCGTGATGCGCCCTCTCTCCGGCCGAGCCTCGTCGACGACGACGTCAGGGCTGCGGATGCCGTAAGGTGTTCGAACTGCAAAGTCCGAGACGCCGATATCGAACCGGTCCGGGTCGAGTAGACGATCAAGCTGACCAATGAGGTTCCTCAGAACCCGCGAGTGATACCTTGATGCATGGATCATGTTGCAGACCACCCGCCCTCGGGAAAGCTCGAACTTTCCGTCCTCGCGCTGGCGCTGCTCGGACCAGTCCAGGAACGCCTCCGGCTCGGTGGGCGCGCTGGCGATCAGGTCGGCAATGCGATCCGGGAGCCCCGTCAGCTCCGACTGACGGGCCGTGCCTTCCCGCATGCCACCGTAGGGATGCTGGCTCATAGAACAAACATAGCACGCGACGTGGTGGAATGGAAGAGAGGTTGGCTGACAGATTGGCGAAGAGCGTTGAAAGCGCCGTGGGCTGCATCTCACTGAGAACCCCGGCCGACATTGCGACGTAAGGGCGACGTAAGGACACCATTGTCTTGATGGCTGCGGTCGTGCTCATGAGGGAGCTCGTCTGAGGTACAATGGTGGCAGACCGCAATCCTGGCCGTGGCAAAGGAACCCCTGCAGAGTGAAATCTGACCCGATCGAGATCGAGCACGGCCAACCGGTGATCGCCGGCACCAGCCTGCCGGTGGCGGAGGTCGTCCACGCCTGCCACGAGCGGACGCTCAAGGTCGCGCTGGCCGAGTTGGCGGTGCCGGGGCTCGACATGGAGACGATCGAGCCGATCCTGACCTACTGCGCCGAGCAGCGCTGTCAGGCGGATGCGGCCACCTGTCCGGGCTGCCGGATGCGGACCGAGGCACTCGGGCTCAGGACCTTCGACGATTTCGTCGCCCACCATGCAGGGATCACCTTCGAGGGTTCCGACCTGCGGTTGCCAGGATCGGGCACGGAGCAGCTGCACGCGCCGAGCCTGGAACAGCTGGCCAAGACCTGGGCGGGGGAGGAGTATTGGTTCTGGGCGCGCCGGGTCTTGCGCAAGCTGCGCCACGGCATCCGGCGGGCGGCACAGACCGGCGCGCCGCCGCTGCAGGGCGATACCCCCGTGCTGGTGCTGGTGCGGCCGCAGCTGGCCGACAACATCGGCATGGTGGCCCGCGCCATGGCCAACTTCGGGCTGGAGCACGTGCGCCTGGTCGCCCCGCGCGACGGCTGGCCGAATGAGAAGGCGCGCATTGCCGCCTCCGGCGCCAACTTCATCATCGACGGTGCCGAGGCCTATCCGGCATTCGAGCCGGCCCTTGCCGGGTTGCAGTGGGTAGCGGCCACCACCGCGCGCCAGCGCGATCTCGCCAAGTCTGTGCTGACGCCCGAGCAGGCGGTCGCCGAGATGCGCCGGCGCATGGCCGAGGGGCAGCGCTGCGGCATCGTCTTCGGGCCGGAGCGCAACGGCCTGGAGACCGACGAGGTGGCCAATGCCGATGCCATCGTGATGGCACCGGTGAACCCGACCTTCGCGTCCCTCAACCTGGCGCAGGCAGTGCTGCTCGTCTCCTACGAGTGGATGAAGCAGTCGGGCGGCGGCACGCTCGGCCGCGTCACCACTTACGAGGCGCCGATCGCGCCCGGTTTGCACACGCGCGGCTCGCCACCGGCGGGGCGGCAGGACCTCATAGCGTTCTTCGAGCATATCGAGGGCGAGCTCGATGCCGGCGGCTTCTTCACGGCACCGGACAAGCGGCCGAGCGTGGTGCAGAACCTGCGCTCCATGTTCGTGCGGATGGGCGCGACAGAGCAGGAAATCCGCACCTTGCGGGGAATCGTCAAGGCCCTCGTCCATCCCAAGGCCGGGCGGCGGCACTCGCCTTAGTTATGCCGCCTTTTCCCCCGAGCGATGCCCCATCAAAAATGCCAGCCAGGCCGCCGCGAATGCGAACCGAACAACAGCACCGGGTCTGCTGGATCAATGGGGGCTCGAACATGTTCAATGTAGGCGCCAGGATTGGCGCGGGCTTGGTATGCGCGGCAGCAATGGCGCTGCTTTCCGCCGGTACGTCGCTGGCGCAGGAGAAGGATCCGAGTGACAACTCGGTTCGCACCTTCATGCGCTATGCCTGGGCGATGCTGCCCGAGAAGTTCACGCCGCCGAACGGCAAGACCATCGTGGTCGACAAGAAGAAGCCCGCGGCGGTCGAGGTGCCTCTGGACGTTGCCCGCGAGGCCGTGAAGGTGGGCTATTACTCCGCCCACGCCCAGATGTGCAACCTCTGGGAGGAGCAGCAGGCCAACTATGACACGCTGATGCTGCGCCAGCGCACAACCGGCAAATGGAGCGATCAGCAGTTGCTGTACATCCAGAAGCTGCATCAGGTCACGGTCATGATCATGACCGGCAAGGTGACGATCGTCGAGAAGGAAGGCAACGTGACGGTGGCCCAGCACCCGGCCAAGACCAACGCCAAGCCGAACGAGTGCACCGATGCCAACCGCCAGCGGGTGAAGACCCAGATCGCCAACTACATCAACGCAGGCCCGGCACCGAAGGGCGCGCTGCCTCCCAAGAAGAAATAGCCAGCGGCAGGCGCAACTCGCTCGGGGCGGGCATGTTTGCCGGCGATACGCGGGGCACAGGGGGCGCAGCTCGGGGATGTGTCAGGTGTTGTGAAGGCTGCAGCGTGGAGCAGGAGCGGCCGCCCAGAAGCTGCATTGACGCGGGCCGGCCATCCGCTATAAGGCGCCCTGGCGGGCCATGTTGGGCCCGCTTCGTCTGCACGCCTGCGGTGCCACCTCGTCCAACCAGCTTCCCTTGAGGGCTTGAAATCCGGCGAGACGGGTGCCTGTCGGCCTTGGAGCGGCTGCAACCAGTGCTCCGAGGCTAAGGAGGGCGTGCTTCCTAACGCGCCAGCTCGCTTTTTTCGCGACTTTCGGGAGTGCCACGATGACCAAGCGCATCCGCGCCAAGTACAAGCTTGACCGCCGCCTCGGCCAGAACGTATGGGGCCGCGCCAAGAGCGCGATCAACAAGCATGAATCTCGCCCTGGCCAGCACGGCGAGCGCCGCTCCTCCAAGCCCTCTGACTACGGCCTGCAGCTCAAGGCCAAGCAGAAGCTGAAGGGCTACTACGGCAATATCATGGAGCGCCAGTTCCGGCGCCTGTACGAGGAGGCGCACCGCGCCAAGGGCTCGACCTCCGAGCACCTGATCGGCCTGCTGGAGCGCCGGCTCGACGCGGTCGTCTACCGCGCCAAGTTCGTGCCCACCGTGTTCGCCGCCCGCCAGTTTGTCAGCCACGGCCACGTCAAGGTCAACGGCCGGCGCGTGAACATCGCCAGCTTCCGCTGCAAGGTCGGCGACGTGGTCGAGGTCGGCCAGAAGGGCAAGGAGATGGCCCTGCTGCTGGAGGCGATCAAGAGCCCCGAGCGCGATGTGCCCGACTACATCGAGGCGGACCACAGCAAGATGACCGCCAAGCTTGTGCGCGTCCCGGGCCTCAGCGAGGTGCCGTTCCCCGTGCAGATGGAGCCGAACCTGGTGGTCGAGTTCTACAGCCGCTAATCGCTTCTCGCCTTCATGCGTCTTACGCGCCGCGCCTGCCACCGTCCGGACCGGGCGGCGGCGGCGCGGCGTTGTCTTTTTGGGGGGGCGCTTTCGAAGCCGCTCTGGCTCGGTCAGCGACGAGGACCGGTCCCCCCCTTTAGTGAGAGATGCCGCCTGGATTGGAGTAGCCCGCATCGCGACGGGCGGCTCAAGGCGCCCGGAAATGGCGCAACCGATAACGAAGTGCACGCCAGGGCTGCACGTAAACGCAAAAATGCGTCTATTGCACTCTGTGATCATGCAACTCCCGCCCCTTGAGTCCTCCTGCCCTTCCCGCTAAGCCCCGCCCATGGCCAAATCCACGATTCTCCCCCCCGCCCCGCCTCCGCCTCCGGTCGAGCCGATCGACCTCAAGGATGCGCTGGAGGAGCGGTATCTCGCCTATGCACTCTCAACCATCATGCACCGGGCGCTGCCCGATG
>DASURA010000023.1:0-12951 GCA_036280295.1 Hyphomicrobiaceae bacterium | reverse complement strand
GCGCGGCTCATTCCCAATCAGGATGTGCTCATCAATACCATACCTCTTCGCGAAGCAAAGGACAGCTCGGCCATCGAGAACATCGTCACGACCAGCGACAAGCTGTTCCGCCATGCAAGCATCGACCCCGAGAAGGCCGATAGCGCCACCAAGGAGACCCTCCGATACCGCTCGGCGCTCCTTTGCGGCTACCAGGACATTCAACACCGCCCGTTGACGACCAACGTCGCGATTGCGATCTGCCGCACCATCAAGAACGTTGAGCTGGATATCCGCAAGGTGCCAGGGACGGCGCTGCGCAAGCAAGACACCGAGGAGATCATCTACACGCCTCCCGAGGGTGAAGGCGTGCTCCGAGACAAGCTGGCGAACTGGGAGAGATTTCTTCATGAGTCGGAAGAGGTCGATCCCCTCATCCGCATGGCCGCTGCCCACTACCAATTCGAGGCCATCCATCCCTTTCCCGATGGGAACGGAAGAACTGGCCGTGTGATCAACATCCTCTTCCTGATCGAGCAAGGGCTGCTTGACCTGCCGATCCTGTACCTCAGCCACTACATCCACAATAACCGGGCAGACTACTACCGGCTGCTGCTCGACGTGACGACGCGGAACGCGTGGGAGGCGTGGATCCTCTACATGCTGGCAGCCGTCGAGGAGACCTCGCTGTGGACCGTGAACAAGATTGTCGCGATCAAAGCGCTGATGGATGAGACCGTCCGTCAGGTCAGCGCGGTCCTGCCCGCGATCTATAGCCGAGAGCTGATCGAGGTCCTGTTCACTCAGCCGTACACCCGCATCGGCAATCTTGTCGAAGCGGGTCTGGGCAATCGCAATACAACAGCGAAGTACCTCAAGGAGCTGACGGCGGCCGGCTTCCTCGACTCGCGCAAGGAGGGCCGCGACCAGATCTATATAAACTCCCGCTTTCTCGACTTGCTGATGGGCGACGCAAATCAGTTTCGGCCCTTCAGGAGCTGAGGCGCACGACGCGGATGCGCCCCGCTCATGTCCGCAATCGGTTCCCAGTCATGGACCAGGCGGCCGTTGCCCCTGGCAATGGCATCGTCCCCATGCAAGATACCCCCAACCAAGAGCGCACGCACCGCGCCTCACAAACCAAGGGGATGGAAACGATGGCGGGGCGTTCCTGCAGCCGGAATATCGAGGTCTCACGCGCGGCTGTCGCCGATCAATCCGCAGGTGATCAAGTAGAGCGAATAGCGAGTGTCGTAGGGGCGATAAGCAAAGCGCATTGCACCGCGTCGTGCCAGTCGGTGCAACGCGGCTATCGCCTTGCTGCACCCTACGGAGCTTGATTTCCGCATAGCCAGAAATCGGAACACACACCCATGCAGCTCGGCTTCTTCACTATGCCGATCCACCCGGTCGGCAAGGACTGGCGGCAGTCGCTCAGGGAGGACCGCGAGGCCTTCATCCTTGCCGATGAGCTCGGCTTCGTTGAGGGCTACGTCGGCGAGCGCGTGACGGACGCCGCGGAGAACATCACCTCGTGCATCACCTTCATCGCCTCGCTGGCAGACGCCACCAAGCGCATTCGTCTGGGTACTGGCACCGTCAACCTGCCCAACGCGCACCCGGCCGCCGTCGCTGCCAACATCGCCATGCTCGATCACCTGCTCGACGGGCGCCTCAACTTCGGCATCTCGCCGGGCGGGCTGCTTTCGGATGCCGAGGCGTTCGGCAACCTCACCGCCAACCGCAACGAGATGTTCGTCGAGGCCATCAACCAGGTGCTGGCGATCTGGGCCGGCGAGCCGCCCTACGACATCGACGGCAAGTACTGGCAGATCTCGACCCGGCGCACGC
The DNA here is from genome assembly GCA_036280295.1 of Hyphomicrobiaceae bacterium. GTDB lineage: Bacteria > Pseudomonadota > Alphaproteobacteria > Rhizobiales > Hyphomicrobiaceae > AWTP1-13. The sequence continues at coordinate 11,121 of DASURA010000023.1, read as the reverse complement.
TGATGGCCGACATCGGCCAGGGCATCCTGCCCAAGCCGCTGCAGAAGCCCCACCCGCCGATTGTCGTGACGGTGGTCGCGCCCTTCTCCAAAGGCGTCACCGAGGCCGCCGCACGCGGCTGGAGCCCGATATCTGCCAACTTCCTGATGCCGCAATGGGTCAAGAGCCACTGGCCGAAGTACGTGGAAGGCTGCGAGCGCATTGGCCGTCCCGCCGACCCAGCCAACTGGCGCGTGGCGCGCTCGATTTTTGTCGCCGCCGACGACGCTACGGCGTGCGAGTACGTCTGGGCGGCGAACAGTCCCTACCGGCTCTACTTCGGCAACCTGCTGGCCAAGCTCAAGGCCGGCGGCCGCGCCGTTGCCTTCAAGGAGAGCCCCGACATTCCGGATGACGCCGTGACAGTCGAGCAGGTGATGGAGCGGCTGGTGATCTGGGGTTCGCCTGGCAAGGTGGTCGACGACCTGCTTGCGTTCCGTGAGGATGTGGGCGACTTCGGCACCCTCCTTTACGCCGGCAAGGACTGGCTCGACCGTGATCTGGCACGTCGCTCCATGGTGCTGATGGCCGAGCAGGTGATGCCGAAGCTGCATGCGGCGACCGGCAGTGAAAGTGCAAACGGCTGACCCGAAATGTGCATGAACTCATGCCAACCTGTGAACGTCGCAGATTTGTGCCCGGCCGAAGCGAGCTTGTTCACATGCCGTGGATGGGTCAATGACTAGTGTCCTGATCGCGAAATTCGTCTCAGCTGCCGCAAGGTTGGAACGAATTTCGCGATCTGAACGACATTAGCCAACATTGATTGCCAGCGCGATTGAGATCGAGAAGCCCGCTTCGCCACCTAGCCAGACCGATGAAGCGGACTTTTTGATCATCGCATTGGCCATGATTGTCCTGATGCGGGCGCCGAGGCGCTGTAACGTTGCGGCCGTCGCGCACGTATAGGGAGACAGTTGACCGCGTGGCAGTTCCGGAGGCGCAGCTGGCCGAGCTCATGCGCGCCGCCAACGGCGGCGATGCCGGGGCGTATCGCCGCGTGCTGGAGGCGCTTGCGCCGCGGCTGCGCGGGCTTGTTGCGCGCGGCTTTGCCCGCTACGGCCGGGGCGCGGAGGAGGTTGAGGACGTCGTGCAGGAAACGCTGCTCGCCCTGCATCTGAAGCGCCACACCTGGGACGAGCACCAGCCGCTCCTGCCGTGGGTGCGCGCCATCGCCCAGAACAAGCTGGTGGACAACCTGCGCCGCCGTGGGCGGCACCGCCAGGTGTCGATCGACGACGAGCTCCTCCAGACGCTCGCGCTCGATGCCGAGCCTGCCATCAGTGACACCCTGGATGCGGCGCGCATGCTGGCGCACCTCGATGCGCGGCAGCGCGATGTGGTGAAAGCCATCTCCATTGAGGGTGCCAGTGCTGCCGAGGTCGGGCAGCGGCTGGGCATGACCGAGGGGGCCGTCCGCGTGGTCTTGCACAGAGCGCTCAAAGCCCTGGCGACGGCTTTTCGTGACACGCCTCTGAGAGATTGAGCATGCGCACCGAGGACTTGATCGAGGCCATTGCCCGTGATGCCGCTGCGCCACGCCCTTGGCTTGGCGGACGCATGGCGCTGGCGCTCCTGGCCGGGGGTGCCGTGTCCTATGCGTTGTACGCGGTGGAGCTAGGGGTCAGGCTGGATATCCTCTCCGTTCTGTTCACTTGGCGCTTCCTGCTGAAGATCGCGGTTGTTACGCTGCTGGTGGTCGCCGCCTGCTGGGCGTCGGCACGGCTTGCGCGCCCTGACATGAAGTCGCGCAATGTGACCGGCGCTTTGGCTGCGGCACCAGCGATCCTGGCGATGGGCGTCGGCTATGAGCTGCTGACGCTGCCGGCCGTGCAGTGGCCCACCTATGCAATCGGCACCAATGCCGTGCTTTGCCTGATCTCGCTGCCGCTCTTGTCGGTGGCCCCGCTGCTCGCCATGCTTGCTGCCCTGCGCTCGGGCGCCCCCCGATCGGCCACCGCCGCCGGGGCGGTCGCCGGGCTGCTCGCCGGCGGCATGGGCGCGACGCTCTATGGCACCCACTGCTTCGATGATTCGCCGCTGTTCGTCGCGATCTGGTACTCGATCGCCATCGGGCTGGTCGTGCTGGCGGGTGCGATCTTGGGCCGGTACCTGCTGCGCTGGTAGCCGGCTACGCCCGCACTCGCCGCAGATCGAGAGTAAGCGGGAAATCCGGGTGCACCGCCGCAGTCTTGAACGGCGTGCCCGCCGGCGAGTGGCCGCTCGCCTCGAACAAGGCGAGGCGCCGCGCCTCGGCTTCCCGCGCGTTGACTGGCGGCGTCTCGATGTCGCGCCCGTCCGGCCGCGAGACATGCACGCGGCAGCCGCCGATCGAACGGCCGTTCCAGGTGTCGACGATGTCGAAGGTCAGGGGCACATGCGGCGGGATGGCGGGGTGCAAGCCGTAGATGGTTCGCCAAGCACGGAAGCGGACGCCGGCCACTCGCTCGCCGGCGACGCCGGTGTCGGCGAGCGGCACCACAAAGCCGTTGCAAGTCACGCGATAGCGGTCGCCGGCCGGCGCGGTGACCAGCAGCTGCACCCGCTCCAGTGAGGAGTCCACCGGACGGCTGGTGCCGCCAGGGCCGCTGTGCTCGCCGAGCACGAGCCATGGCTCGAGCGCCTGGCGCACCTGCAGCGACACGCCGCCGTGCTCCACCGTGCCCAGCACCGGGAAGCGGAGCTCGAAATGTGGCGCAAACCACTCCGCATGCAGCGGCAGGCCGGCCGCATCGAGACCGGCGATCACATCCTCGAAGTCGGCCCACAGGAAGCGCGGCAGCATGAAGCGGTCGTGCAGCGCCGTGCCCCATCGCACCAGCCCCTGCCGGTAGGGTGTCTCCCAGAACCTCGCCACCAGTGCCCGCACCAGCAGCTGCTGGGCGAGGCTCATGCGTGCATGCGGCGGCATCTCGAAGGCGCGCAGCTCGACGAGCCCCAGGCGCCCCATGGCGCCCTCGGGTGCGTAGAGCTTGTCGATGCAGATCTCGGCCCGGTGCGTGTTGCCGGTGGCATCGACCAGCAGGTTGCGGAACAGCCGGTCCACCTGCCATGGCGGCACTTCGCTTCCCGCCCCGGCATCCGGATCGGGCAGCTGCGCCAGCGCAATCTCCAGCTCGTAAAGCGCCTCGTGCCTGGCCTCGTCCACCCGCGGTGCCGGGCTGTTGGGGCCGACGAACTGTCCGGCGAATAGATAGGAGAGTGAGGGATGGTTCTGCCAATACCGGACGAGGCTCCCAAGCAGGTCCGGCCGGCGCAGGAACGGGCTGTCGGCCGGCTTGCAACCGCCGAGCACGATATGATTGCCGCCGCCGGTGCCAATCTGTCGGCCGTCGGAGCGGAATTTCTCCGTCCCCAGCCCGATTTGCGCCGCCTCCTCGTACACTGCGGAGGTGATGGCCACGGTCTCGTCCCATGCCGCCGCCGGGTGCACGTTGACCTCGATGACACCGGGATCGGGCGTTACCTTGATGTTGCGCAGGTGCGGATCGTAGGGCGGGGGATAGCCTTCCAGCCGGATCGGCTGGTTGAGCCTTGCGGCGGCCGCCTCGATGGCGGCGATCAACCGGGCATAATCGGCCCCGTCGCTCACAGGCGGCAGGAACACGCATAGATGCCCGTCGCGCACCTCTACGGCGAGGGCGGTGCGCACGGGCTCGCCCGGTGGCGCGGCATCGGTAACAGCTCCCGCGCCGTCATGCTCGGTGGCAGCTCCCAGTTTTGCCAGGATGGATCTTATCCCCTCTCCCCCGGCTTCCGGCCCTTCGGTCTGCTCGGACAGTTTCGGCAGCTTATCGGGATCGGCAAAGGGATCTGCGGGGAGCACGTGCGGGTAGTCGACGAGCTCGATCTGGGCAAGTCCCGCCAGCGGCAGGCGCAGGCCCATCGGCGCGTCGCCAGGCACGAGGACCAGGTGCCCGCGCTTGAACGCCCAGCGCTCGGTGATGAAGCGACGCGTGCCGTCCTCATCGCGGGTCATGAGCAGCGGCAGCACGTAGCCCACAGGCTTGCCAAGGCCTCGCTCCAAGGCACGCGCCAGGCGTGCGCGCTCTGCCGTGTCGTCCAGCGTGCTGCCCGCGGCACTGCTGTCGGCCACGGGACCGGGCGGCAGCTTCTGCTCGGCCAGCGCGAAGTGAGCCGCATCCTCGTAGGCCGGGATCGGGCTGTCGTCGGGCAGGCCGAGCGCGCCGGCCAGCTCGGCGGCGAACGCGTTCGCATCGTCGGCCGAAACGGGCGCGGCGCCTTCCTCGGCAATCAGCGACGGGTCCCGCCACAATGGCTCGCCGTCGGTGCGCCAGTGGATGCCGAACGCCCAGCGCGCCGTGCTCTCGCCCGGATACGACTTGCCCTGCCCGTAATGCAGCAGTCCGCCCTTGGCGAAGCGCTCGGCCAGGCGCCGCGCCAGCTTGTCGGCAAAGGCGCGCTTGGTGGGTCCGAGCGCCGTCGTCGTCCATTCCGGCGCGGCCATGTCGTCCACCGCCACGAAGGTCGGCTCGCCGCCCATGCTCAGGCGTACGTCGCCGGCCTTGAGATGCTCCTCCACTGCCGCGCCGCCGTCCAGGAGCGCGCGCCACTGCTCGTCGCTGTACGGCTTGCTGACACGCGGCGTCTCGCGCAGGCGCTCCACGCGCATGACCACCGAGAAGTCGACCTCGGCCGGTTCGTGCATCCCGGTGACCGGCGCCGCCCCGATCGGCGACGGCGTCGCGGCCAGTGGGATGTGGCCCTCGGCGGTCAGCAGGCCGGAGGTCGGATCGAGGCCGATCCAGCCGGCGCCGGGAAGGAAGACCTCGGCCCAGGCGTGCAGATCGGCAATGTCCTCCGCCAGGCCGCCCGTCGCCGCCGACGTCGATGGCGCATCCGGCTTGAGCTGGATCAGGTAGCCCGAGACGAAACGCGCCGCGAGCCCCAGCCGGCGCAAGATCGCCACCAGCAGCCAGCCGGTATCGCGGCACGAGCCGGACCGGCTCGCCAGGGTCTCCTCGGGCGCCTGCACGCCCGGCTCTATGCGCGTGCGGTATGCAATATCCCGGCTCAGGCTGCGGTTGAGCGCGGTGACGAAGTCGATGGTGGTGGACGATCCCGATGGCGAGATGGTCTGCAGATACCGCTCCAGCTGCGGCGCCACCGACGCTGGGTCGAGATAGGGCTGCAGGTCCTTCGCGAGCGCCGCCTCGTAGACGAACGGCCAGCGCATGGCGCTCTCGTCGACGAAGACGTCGAACGGATTGATGGCCGCCATGTCGGCCACCAGGTCCACGGTTACCGCGAGCATCTCGGTCTTCTCCGGCACGATGACGCGCGCCAGGAAGTTGCCGAACGGATCCTGCACCCAGTTGAGAAAATGTCGATCGGGCTCGACCCGCAGGGAGTAGGCGAGGACCGGCGTGTGGCAGTGCGGCGCCGGCCGCAGCCGCACCAGTTGCGGCCCCAGCTCGACGCGGCGGTCGTAGCGGTATTGGGTTCGGTGCGTCAGGGCGACGTGGAGGGTCATGTCGATTTGGCGTACGCTGGCGTCGCCGTCTCGCTGTCCATCTGCGTTCGCGTCTTGCCTGCCCCCATCTGCACGGGCGACGACGCCGGAGACTGCCATAGTGCACGCCCCAAACCAAGAGAAGCGGAAGCTTTTGAACGCGTTAGCGGGAGCTTATCGGTTGACGACACTGCCCACACTCGTCTGAACAAGCCGCGCACACGATGCGACGAGCGCGGCGACGCGACACCGTACCGGACTCATGGGTGACACTTTTCGCCTGGCCGCAGGCGGGAGGTGGCGATGCACCTATCGGTCTTCCTCCGGCCAGGCCGCCTTGCTACCCCTGCCACGGCGTCAGAAGCACCGCCGCGGCAACGCCGAGCCCCGAGGCGGCCATCGCTGCGCCGACCCAGCCGAAGATCGCCCAGAGCGGCGCCGCCCCCGCCGCCAGCCAGAGGCCGCCCAGTGCCACCACCGCGAGCCGCGCCGTCCCGGCGAGCACCGGCGGCAGTACCTTGCCTGAGCCCTGCGAAGCGAAATAGAGGCTGAGGCTCAGCCCGACGAAGGCGAAGCCCCAGCCGGCCCAGCGCAGGTAGAGGTTGGCGGCCGCCCGCACGCGGGCATCGGCCGTGAACAGCCCCGACCACAGATCCGGAGCCACCATGACGACCATCCCGATGGCGCCCAGCGCCGTCATAGCCACGCCGGCGGCCGTCCACGCCACCCGCCGGGCCCGCGTCACGTCGCGGGCGCCCATCGCCATGCCGACCATGGGCACGGATGCGACGCCGACGGCGAACACGATTGGGACGAGCAGGAACTCCAGGCGTGCGCCGATGCCGTAGCCGGCCAGCGCCTCGGTGCCGAAGCCGGCCACAAGCCGCGTCAGGATCAGCACCGTGAGCACCGTCTGCAGCGGCCCCAGCGCGGAAACCGCGCCGACCTTGAGGATGTCGAGGAGCATCTCGCGGTTGAGCGGCGCATCGAGCCGCAGCGTCAGCCGCCCACGTCCGGCGCGCAGGAACCAGAAGAGGAACAGCGTTGCCGCCGTGGAGGAGACGACGATGCCAGCGGCCACCCCGGTAAGACCGAAACGCGGGATCGGCCCGAGCCCGAGCCCGAGCGCCCCGCCCAGCACGATCTGCAGCCCCGAGGCCGCCAGCAGGGTGAGCGACGGCACCCGCATGTTGCCGGTGCCGCGCACGATGGAGGCGAGCGTATTCAGCAGCCAGGTAAGCACCGCGCCGGTCAGGGCGATGTTCGCATACGTCAGTGCCTCGCTCAGCACCGCGCCGGACGCGCCGAGCGTGCGCAGGATCGGCGCACCGAACGCCAGAAAGGTTGCGCTGAAGAAAACCCCGAGCGCGGCCCCGATCAGGGTGGCATGAAACGCGAGTGCATTGGCGCGGGCGATATCGCCCGCGCCGAGTGCGCGGCTGATGGCGGAGGAGATGCCCCCGCCGATCGCTCCCGCGGACAGCATCTGCATCAGCATCGCCATGGGGAACACCAGGGCGATGGCTGCCAGCGGCGCGGTGCCGAGAAGGCCGGCGTAGGCGGTCTCGCAGATTGCCACCAGCGCGATCACCACCATCGCGGCCAGGTTCGGTACCGTCAGCCGCAGCAGCGTCGGCAGGATCGGCGCGTCCGCCAGCGCGCTTCGACCCGGTGCCACGGAAGCTGTTGACGTGTGTGTCATCGGGCTGCCTCCTCGCTCACGCCGACGCCACGCTGCCGGCCGCGGGCGCTGATCGGCCCACCGCCTGACGCAGCTTGGCGAGCGATGCGATGTGGAGGATGGCCGACAGCGGCACAATGAACGCCGGGATCAGCACCAGGGGGAACCTGTCGATCAGCGCATTCGGCGCATCGATCCCGAGCAGGGGCGCCAGCCGCGGGCCGGTTGCCCATCCGGTGACGAACGCCACCGCCAGGTCGCCGAGGCCAAGGAGGTTCCACCGGCGGACAGCCGCCGTTCCGTTCGCCGGATTGCGTGCCCAGGCGAGCGCCGCGACGGGAGCGAGCAGGCCCGTTGCCACATCTCCGAGCCCCGCCGGCAACGCGAACTGGCCAGGCAACTGCCCGCCGGCCCACAGGACTAGGAAGACTGCGCCACCGGCGCGGTAGAGCTGCACACCCACCAGCCACTGCTGTGGCACCGCCTCGACCAGGCGCCACGCAACGGCGGAGTGCCGGATCAGCAGGGCGCCGACAACGACGGGGGCCAGGATGGCGACCGGCAGCATCGGAAAGCGCCCCGGTCCGCCTTGATAGGCGTCGAGCCACGCGAGCACCGTGGTGGCGCCGGCCCACGCCATAAGGACGAGCGCAACGGCGGTCAGCGTTGCACGTCGCTGTCGCGCCGCCCACCCCGCTTTGACAAGGCTGCGGCTCAGTCCGGCCAGGACCGCGGCTATAGCGCCGATGCTGCCGAGCACGACGTAGACGGCAAGGATGGCTTGGCTCATGGGGAGATGCTCCGACCAGTCGGTTGCACAGATATTGTAGCTTTCATTAAAATAGTGACATCACAAATGAGAGTGACTTGTCAATGGTGATCGGAGTCGTTATGTGTGATCCATGGCACCTGGATACGGCCAGAAGCACTGCCCGGTGGCGCGGGCACTCGATATCGTTGGCGAGAAGTGGTCGCTCCTGATCTTGCGCGACCTCGCTCGCAATGGTCCGCAGCGCTTCCAGGAGCTGGAGGAGCGGCTTCCGGGCGTGGCGCCGAATACCCTGTCGGCCAGGCTCAAGTGGCTGGAGGCGCAGGGCGTGATCGAGAGCCGGCAATACCAGCGGCATCCGCCGCGCTACGAATACCTTCTGACCGAGAGGGGCCAAGCGCTGCGGCCTGTCCTTAAGGCCCTATACGCCTGGGGCGAGAACTACGCCTGATTGCGAGCGTGTCGGCCGCGCCGCGCAACTCCCCCACTGCGCCGGAGCCTGCACGTCCTGCTGGCTACGCTGCCCTCATAGACGCCTACGATCTGAGGGTTCCCCGGATTCGCGGCCCGGGCTCCCGGGCTCCTTGAAATACGCCGTTCTTGCCACCGCTGGCTGCTCGCTGCCTGCCCCATCACGGCTTCTCCAATCCGATCTGCGCGCCGTTCAGCTCGTCGACTAGCTCCTCGTTGAGCACCTCCATCAGGGCGCCGATGCTTGTGGTCCTCTGCAGCCGGCGATCCTGCATCTGCCTCCACATTTCCGCGAAGGCGCGCCCGAAGGTCTCCGCATCGAAGACCTCATGCACCCCTTCGTAAAGAACTGCGCCTTCCTTGCTGATGCGCAGCTTGCGTTTCATGCTGACCTCAGACCAGTTCTCTGCCCCCGCCAGGGCCTCGGCGCAGCTTGGCAGAGAGCGGTGTTAACGCGATTGACAACGCTCAATGTTCGCTGTCGCCGGATCAGGCCTATGACGAGCGTCGGCCCATCGCGCTCCTCGCGCCATCTGCGGTAACTCGTCATGGACCTAGCCGAGAGCCCGCTGCTCACCGACCTCTACCAGCTCAACATGATCCAGGCCTACCTGGATCATGGCGAGACCGGACCTGCGGTGTTCGAGTTCTTCGTGCGCAGGCTCCCTCCCGAGCGCGGGTTCCTCGTCGCAGCCGGGCTCGAGCAGACGCTCGACTTTCTGGAGGGATTGCGCTTTGCGCCCGAGGAGCTCGAGTGGCTCAGGCAGAGCGGACGCTTCGGAACGCGCCTCCTCGACCATCTGGCTGAATTGCGCTTCACCGGCGACGTGCACGCCATGCCCGAGGGCACTGTGTTCTTCCCGAACGAGCCGATCCTGCGCGTAACGGCGCCGCTACCGCAGGCGCAGCTCGTAGAGACCCGCCTCATCAACATCCTGCACTTCCAGTCGCTGATCGCTTCGAAGGCCGCTCGCATGGTGCTGTCCGCGCCCGGCAAGCTGCTCGTCGACTTCGGCCTGCGACGGGCCCACGGCGCCGAAGCCGGACTCTTTGCGGCACGCGCGAGCTACATCGCGGGCTTCGCCGGCACCGCCACCATGCTGGCGAGCAAGCTGTACGGAATTTCCATCTACGGCACCATGGCCCATTCATTCATCCAGGCTTACGACAGCGAGGAGGCGGCCTTCGAGGCGTTTGCCCGCTCCCGGCCCGACAGCCTGGTTCTGTTGATCGATACTTACGACACCGAGGCGGCGGCGCGGATGGTGACCTCCCTCGCGCCGCGCCTTGAAGCCGAAGGCATCAAGATCAGCGGCGTGCGGCTCGACAGCGGCGACCTGATCGCGCTTGCCAAAAGCGTGCGGCGGATCCTGGACGATGGCGGGCTGAGGCACGTCACCATCTTCGCCAGCGGCGGCCTCGACGAGGAGGACCTCACCGAGGCTGCGCGGCAGCGGGCCCCCATCGACGGCTTCGGCATCGGCACCAGCCTCACCACATCCTTCGACGTCCCGGCTCTCGACTGTGCCTACAAGCTGCAGGAGTACGCAGGCCTGCCGCGACGCAAGAGATCGACTGGCAAGGCGACCTGGCCCGGGCGCAAGCAGGTGTGGCGCCACTACGGGCGGGACGGCCGCATTGCCCGGGATGTCCTTTCCGTGGAGGGCGACAGCCAGACGGGCGAGCCTCTCATCCAACCTGTCATGCAAAACCGGCGACGCCTGGCCCCCAAACCCACGCTCGCCGAGATCCGGGCAAGGGCGGCGCGGGACCTGGACCGGCTGCCGGAGCCCTTGCGTCGGCTGGAGCCCGGTGCGTCCTGTCCGGTGGAAGTGGCGGATGCCCTGGTGCGACTCGCCGACGACGTCGACCGCCGCCTGGCGCAGCAGGCACGGCCGTGACGTGCGCGCATCAGCTCTCGCTCGTTGACAAGGTAGCTTTCCTGAGCTGCCCCGGCGCATATGCGCACCCGGTCGGTTCAGTCGTCGCGCGCGAGACCCATATGTCCTGGGTCTTCCTTGCGGGGGATCGGGTCTACAAGCTCAAGAAGCCGGTACGCTTCGCTTATCTCGACTTCTCGACCGTGGATCGTCGGGAGGCTGCCTGTCGCGCCGAGGTCGCGCTGAACCGTCGCCTTGCCCGGGACGTCTACATCGGCGTGGCGCCGCTTACCCTGTCATCCGCTGGCCCGTCGATCGGGGGCGACGGCTTTGTCGTAGACTGGCTGGTCATCATGCGCCGCCTCGACGAGCGGTGGGGGCTGGACGAGGTGCTGCGCGAGCGACGGCTCGACACCTCGCAGCTCAATCGGCTGGTTGCGACGCTGGTGCGCTTCTACCGGCGCGCACGCCCCGCCCTTCTCTCCTCGGGCGCGCACCTCTCGCAGTGGTCGGAAAACCTCACGGCCAACCGCCGGCTCCTGCTCGATCCGCGCTTCGACCTTCCATCCACCCTCGTCCAACGCGTGGACCGCATCCAGCGCCGCTTCCTGGCCGAGCACCGCTGCATGCTGGAAGCGCGCGTTCTGAGGCAGCGGATCGTCGACGCGCACGGGGACCTGCGACCCGAGCACGTGTGGCTCAACGCCGAGGTCAGGATCATCGATTGCCTGGAGTTCAACGCCCGCCTGCGGGCCGCCGATCCGTTCGACGAAGTCGCCTATCTGGACCTGGAGTGCGAGCGGCTGGG
>DASURA010000022.1:0-5742 GCA_036280295.1 Hyphomicrobiaceae bacterium | reverse complement strand
CGGCACAGCCCGCACACGCACCTGCAGGGCCGGGCCCTGGGCTGTCCCGGTCAGCCCGTCGATGCCGTCGCGCGAGGCCTTTGGGCTAACGCGTACCGCCAGCAGCAGGCCATCCTTGGCACGGCGCCAGGGCTGGTCTCTCGCCGTCATCGCAGCCAATCTTTGAGGTTCTCGATGACAACGTATTGGAGCGCTAGGCACCCGATCCAGAGAATCATCGGCGAGATATCGAGCCCACCCATGTCGGGCAGCACGCGTCGGATCGGACGTAGCAGTGGCTCGGTCAGGGCGTTGATCCCCCCCCACAGAGAGCGGACGAACGGGTTGTAGGCATTGATGACGTTGAATGCGATCAGCCAGCTCAGCACCACCGAGGCAATGATCACCCATATATAGAGGCCGATCAGAAAGCTGATGAAATCCAGCAGTCTTATCATGTCGACGCCCTTCTAATTGGTCGGTGCCAGCGAGGTGTAACGACACAATGAGGATGCGACAAGTGGTGCGCATCCGGGGTCCACGGTGCGAATTGGCACAGCCAAGCCGGCAGCCTCGTGCGTCCACGCTTTGCCGGCAATGGCGAGAACCGCGCAGAGGAGCCGGGACAGTGCCTTTTAGGGCCGGAGTCTTCAGCAAGGCAGATCTGGATTAAGTTAACGGATTTGCCCTCAGGCAATATCATCGGCTTGGGAAAGCGACACTTGCGCTTTCCCGCTGTGCGTGCCGATGTTCGCCGCGAGCAAACCTCTGGTGGATAGAGATCACCCGAAGCTTGCGCCGCCGACAGAGGCAAGTGTAAGGAAATCGCCATGCCCCTCGCGAAGATGGCTCTCCTTCCGGATCGCGGCGTTGTGCGCGTTGCCGGTCAAGATGCCGAGAAGTTCCTGAACGGCAGCATTACCGGCGATCTCAAGGTGCTGGCCCGCCAGGCCGCCGTGCATTCGGCCCTGCTCACCACCCAGGGAAAGCTGATCTTCGAGTTCTTCGCGCTCAAGGACCCCAGGGGCGGCTTCCTGCTGGAGACCGCGAGGGAGCTGGCCGACGACTTGGTCAAGCGCTTCAAGGTGTTCATGCTGCGCGCCAAGGTGGAGGTGGCGAACGTCTCCGACGCCTATGAGGTGGCGGCGCTCTGGGGCGGCAACCCGCCTGCCAACGACAAGCGCATCGTCTACGCCGATCCGCGCCTGCCGGAGCTGGGCGCGCGTATGCTGGCCGCCCATCCGCCCGGCTTCGCGGCCGAGCCCGGCGATGTCGAGGGTGAGGCGGCATGGGTGGCGGCGGAGGCCTATCACGCGCACCGCGTGGCGCTGGGCGTTCCGGAAGCCGGCAAGGATTTCCCGATCGGCGACACCTATCCGCACGAGGCCGATCTGGACCAGCTCAATGGCGTCTCGTTCGCCAAGGGTTGCTTCATCGGCCAGGAAATCGTGGCGCGCATGAAGCACAAGGGCACTGTGCGCAAGCGCGTGGTGCCGGTGGAGGCAGTGGCGCCGCTCAAGTCGGGGGCGCCGATCATGATCGGCGAGGTGGAGATCGGCAGCATCGGCAGCGTCGCCGGCACGCGTGGCCTGGCGCTGGTGCGCCTCGACCGCGCCGCCGAGGCCCGCGCCAAGGGCCAGGCCATCCTGGCCGATGGGGTCGCCATCTCGCTCCAGAAGCCGGACTGGGCCACCTTCGAGCTCGACCCGGGCGCGGCAAAGGCGGCGGCGGGGAAGGCGTGAGCGCCGGCGAACCGATACGCTGCTCGTGGACCGGGCTCGCCGACCCGCTCTATACGCGCTACCACGACGAGGAATGGGGCGTCCCCAAGACGGACGATCGGGCGCTGTTCGAGAAGCTGGTGCTGGAGGGATTCCAGGCCGGCCTCTCCTGGCTTACCATCCTCAAGAAGCGCGAGAATTTCCGCGCCGCGTTCCACGGATTCGATGCCACCCGCATTGCCCGCTATGGCGACAAGGACATCGCCCGGCTGATGGCTGACACGGGCATTGTCCGCAACCGGCTCAAGGTCGAGGCCACGATCGCCAACGCCAAGGCACTGTTGAAGCTGCAGGAGCGAACGAGCCTGGCGGCCTTCCTGTGGGCTTTTGTGGACGGCCGGCCGCAGATCAACGCGCATGCTTCGGGCAAGACGGTGCCTGCGGAGACACCGACGTCGAAGGCGATGTCCAAGGCGTTGCTGGGCGAGGGCTTCCGCTTCGTCGGGCCCACCACGGTCTATGCCTTCATGCAGGCGACCGGCATGGTCAACGATCATCTGGTGGATTGCTTCCGCCACGAGCCTTGCGCCAAGCTGCAGCGGAAGTTCAAGCTGGTAGGAGTGAAGGTGAAGGGTGAGGAGTGAATAGTGACCGGCGAGCTGCCTCTCCTCACGATCCGCTGCTCACTATTTGCTCGGGAGCGAGCATGAGCGATACACGACATGAGCCCCGGCCGCGTGCCTGGCAACGCATGCTGTCGGGCCGGCGCCTGGACCTGCTCGACCCGTCGCCCAACGATATCGCCATCGAGGACATCGCCCACGGGTTGGCGCGGGTGGCGCGCTGGAACGGCCAGACCGTCGGCGAGCATGCCTTCTCGGTGGCTCAGCATGCCCTGGTTGTCACCGATATCACGGCGGCGCTGCGGCGCGGCAGCGAGCGGCGCTGGCTGACGGCGGCGCTGCTGCACGACGCGCCGGAATACGTGATCGGCGATCTCATCAGCCCGTTCAAGGCGGCGGTTGGCCTCGACTACAAGGCTTTTGAGGTTTGCCTGCTGAGAGCCATTCACGTTCGCTTCGGGCTGCCGGCGGAGCTGCCGGCGACGGTGACCGCCGACATCAAGACTGCCGACCGCATCGCCGCCTACTATGAGGCCACCGGCCTCGCCGGTTTCAGTCTCGACGAGGCGGCGCGCTATTTCGGTGAGCCGGAGGGGCTGCCGCCGGCGCTCGGCCAGGAGCTGGAGCGGCTCGTGCCCTTGCCGACGGCGGTGGCCCAGCAGGCGTTCCTGGCGCGTTTCCGAGACCTTGCCGAAATTTAACGCCGCTGTCGTGTTTCCGGCACGAGCGTGCGCTAAAACGCGATCCCCCCGATCGTCAATAGCCACCCCATTGAACCATGCACGACCTTCACAATATCCCTCGCCAATCCAGTCACATCCATGTCTGCCCGCTCAGCGCGGTGCCTGACGTGGTGGCCAGCCACGCCGCCTCCCATCTCGTGACCTGCCTGAAGGATGAGCTGCTGCTGGGGGAGACACCGGCGCCGGTCAAGCCCGGCAACCACATGCGACTGCGGATCGACGATATCGCCCAGCCCATCGCGGGCTACATCGCGCCCGATGCCACCCACGTGGCGCAACTGCTCGAGTTTGCCGCCGCCTGGGATCAGCAAGGCCCGATGGTCATTCATTGCTGGGCCGGCATCAGCCGCTCGACGGCTGCCGCGTTCGTCACGCTGTGTGCGCTGAACCCCGAGGCGCCGGAGGCGCTGATCGCCCGCATGCTGCGCGACGCCTCGCCCACCGCCTATCCCAACCGGCTGCTGATCCGGCTCGGCGATGCCGCGCTCGGCCGCGCCGGGCGCATGGTCGAGGCTGTCGAGTCGATCGGCCGCGGCGAGGTTGCGGGCGAGGCGGTTCCGTTCTCGCTGCCGACCGATCTCACGCGTTGAGCCGGCCAACGCGGCGGCCGCCTCGGCACCGACTTCGGGGGTGGCCGAAAATTGCCATGATCCGAGATTAGTCGATTGCAAGATTCTCATGGGTTGTCAGAGGCTTGGACGAAGATGCCGGGGCATTCCAAGAGCGCTGCGTTGATCGCGGGCTCAGCACAGCGGGCGTTGGGGCTGGCGCAGCAAGGTGAGGCGGTCGGCGTGGCGTTGACGGCGGCGATCCTTGCCGTGCGCGCGGGTGAGCCGGTGGTGGCCGTGGTGCCGGCTGCGCAGCGCGCCGACGAGGAGGCGCTGCCGTGCGGGCCGTTCTGCCCCAGCGAGCACCGCACTCTGGAGAGCGGCGTGGCGAGCTGGGTGCAGGCCCAGACCGGCGTCGATATCGCCTTCCTGCAGCAGCTGTGCACGCTTGCCGACAGCCCGGACGCAGATGAGTCGGCGCAGCCCACGATCTCGATCGGGTATCTGGCGCTGGTGGGGCCCGGCCAATGCAGCGATCGCACGCAGGCGAGCTGGCGCACCTGGTACACATTCTTTCCATGGGAGGATTGGCGCTACGGCCGGCCGGCCTGCCTCAACGACATCCAGGCCGGCCTGGAGGCGTGGGCGGACGAGCCCGGACCATTGTGCGCCGTCGACACGCCCGCTGCCCGGCGCCAGCGCGTGCGGCTGGCGTTCGGGGCGTGTGGTATCGGATGGGACGAGGAAAAGGTGCTGGAGCGCTACGAACTGCTGCAGGAATCGGGGCTGCTCGACCAGAGCCCGGCGGCCGGCCGCGCATGGCGCATGCCGCGCCGGCTGGTGCATCCGCTGCTCGGCGATCACGCCATCGTTCTTGCTCGCGCCATCGCCGAGTTGCGCCGCGGCCTCAAGAACCGCCCGGTGGTGTTCGAGCTTATGCCCGACGAGTTCACGCTGTTCGAGCTGCAGCGCACCGTGGAGGCGGTGCTCGGCCCGAACCTCCACAAGCAGAACTTCCGCCGCCTGGTCGAGGGTGGCGGGCTGGTCGAGCCCACCGGTGAGCAGCGCCTGCGCACCGGCGGCCGGCCCGCCCGCCTCTACCGCTTCCGCCGCGACGTGCTGTGGGAGCGCAGCGCGCCCGGCGTGCGGGTGAAGGCGGGGCGGGCGTGAGGACAGCTGAACGGCGGAGCGAGCTAAGCCAGCACGCCATCTGCCGCTGACTCCCATCCCGACGCGGTCAGCGGGCCCAGTATTTACCTCTGACCCAAATGCCCACGAAGGCCGAGAGCGTGCAGCTGCCCGGATACCGGGAACAGGCCCCGGTATGATGCGGATGGAGGCGTTGGCCTTGGAACGCTCCGAGTGGGAACGCTAATCCATATCCTCGTTCAATTGCCACCAGCGGTCCGTGCCGAAGCGCGGGAAGTCATACTCGCGGCCGCTGCGGCTTTGCGCCGGCAGGTAGCCGCGCGGCGCCATGCGCAGCGCCGGGCGTGCCGCAAGGTAGTCACGCATGCACCGCTCCGGCGTGCCATAGCAGGTTGTCGTGAAGCCGCGCTGCTTCTTGGTGGCGGCATCGGCGTCGTCAGCAAAGCCGATGCCAAAAATGGCCAAAAGCGGTATGCCGACGAAGGTCGGAAGGATCGTCTTCATGCTGCACTCCTTGTTGCGCGCCTCTCAACGCTTGAGACTGAAGCAGGCTCGGCAACGAGACACTTAGGGCTAACCCACAATCCAACACGGGCAATGCCCCGATTGCGGCGGCGGCGAGGGCGGCCGCGACGCGGCCTTTTCCGCTCCAGGCCGTTGAGGGCTGGCAATCTGCCCAAGACCCAGCTGCAGCTGGCAATTAACGGCGACGCACAGGCCGGATGGCAGTAGCCTGCCCATGCCGCTATGAGTTCTCCGATCCGGAGCGCCGAGTGCAATCCCCATGACCCAAATCCCGCAATGCGTCTTCATGACCCGGGGCAAGGGCGTGCACCGTCATCAGCTGACGGCGTTCGAGTACGCCCTGCGCGATGCCGACATCGAGCAGCAGAACCTGGTCAGCGTCTCGTCGATCCTGCCGCCCGGCTGCGAAATGATCTCGCGCGAGGCCGGCGTTGCCATGCTGCAGCCGGGCGAG
>DASURA010000021.1:0-2542 GCA_036280295.1 Hyphomicrobiaceae bacterium | reverse complement strand
CGAGGTGGGACGAAGAACGTCGCGGATGTAATGCTGAGGCGCATGGAGCGACAATGCGGTTGCCTGCATGAAGCGCATGACAGGGCCGGCTTCAATGGTCTGCATCACGCACAGAAGAAGAAGCATGGCGACCGGCGCCATCTCGATCGCGCGCACGCGCGGGGCTTCCCGGTCCGGCGAGGCCCAGAAGGCGCCGATGCCCGCCCGGGCAAGCGCAATGAGGGCCGCCAATCCGGACAGGATCAAGATGGCCATCAATGCCCAGGCTGCCGTGGAAACACCAGCGGACTGCGGCGCAGGTGCACCGAGGGCGGCACCCAGCAGCGCGAACTTGGCGATGAAGCCGGACAGCGGCGGCAGCCCCGTGATGACTGCCGTACAGCCGATGAACGCCACCGCGAGCATCGCCCTGCTGGCGGGGATGGCGATGCCGACTTCCTGTTCATCGGCCGTTGGCTCTTCCTCGCGGGACTCCGCATGCGTGGAGGAGGCCGAATCGCCCCCAGGTTCGCGGCGCTCGACGAGCTCGATCAGCAGAAAAAAGGCGGCAATGCCCACTGTCGAGCTGACCAGGTAGAAGAGAGCCCCGCCCGTTGTGCCGACGTGGCCCATGCCGATGGCGGCGAGCACGGTGCCGGTCGAGACGAGAACCGAGAACGCACAGAGCCGGGCCATGTCCTGCGAGGCCAGGGTGCCGATCGCACCGAACGCGACCGTGGCCATGCCCCCGAGCAGCAGCCACTCGCCCCCGTACTGCGCGGATGGCCCGGCATCATGGCTGAACAGCAGCAGCCAAAGCCTGAGCACGATGTAGGCCCCAACCTTGGTAAGGATCGAGAAGATCGACGCAACCGGCGGGGCTGCGCCCGCGTAGGTGGCGGGCAGCCAGAAGCACAGGGGCCACATCCCCGCCTTCACCAGGAACGCAATGCCGAGAATGCCGGCGCCTGCCTCGATGAGCGCGCGGTCGGATGCGCCCGCCTTCGGGATGCGCGAAGCGAGATCCGCCATGTTGAGGGTTCCGGACGCACCGTAGATCAGGCTGACGCCCACCAGGAACAGCAGCGAGGCCGCGAGATTGACGACAATATAGTGCTGTGCAGCCTTGACGCGCGTCGGTCCCGAGCCGTGCAGCGCAAGCCCGTAGGACGCGGCAAGCAGGACCTCGAAGAACACGAACAGGTTGAAAAGATCGCCGGTGAGGAAGGCGCCATTCAATCCCATGAGAAGGAACTGGAACAGCGGATGGAAATACGCGCCAGCCCGATGCCAGCGTGCGAGCGAGAACACCACAGCCGCTGCGGCGATGAGGCTCGTCAGGAGCAGCATGAGGGCGGAGAGCCGGTCCAGCACCAGCACGATTGCGAACGGTACCGGCCAATTCCCCAGCCGGTATATGCCTGCCGGCCCTCCGTCTGCGCCGTCAGCCGCCCTGATGAGCGCGACCGCGACAGCTACGAGGGCGAACGTCGACACCACGTTGATTGCCGCGTTCAGGTTGCGGTGCCGCTCACGGCCGAGGGCGAGCATGATGGCGCCTGCAAACAGCGGGAGCACCACCGGCGCGATCATCAGGTGTTGGCCGATCCCACTCACCGTCAAGGCTCCCGCCCGTCGACATGGTCGGTTCCAGTCAGGCCGCGGGCAGCCAGCAGCACGACCAGGAACAGCGCCGTCGTCGCGAAGCTGATGACAATGGCCGTCAGGACCAGCGCCTGAGGCAGCGGATCGGTGAATAGCTGTGGGTCGCCTACACCTCGCCGCCCCAGCACCGGAGGACGACCCGCCCCAAGCCGCCCCATGGCAAGGATGAAGAGATTGACTGCGTAGGAGAGCAGCGACAGGCCGACGATCACCTGAAACGTGCGTGGTCGCAGGATCAGCCAGACGCCGCAGGCTGCCAGAATGCCGATGCCGAGGGCGAGCACGATCTCCATCACTGCACCTCCGGTGCCCGCGGCGATGCCGCCTGCGGACTGGGCTCGGGGCCGCGCGGTGCGCGGTGGCTCCGCACCGACTGATGGGCGATCGCAATCAGCATCAGCACAGTCGCGCCGACCACCAGTGCGAACACCCCAATGTCGAACAGCAGCGCGCTCGCAGCGGGAACGGCGCCGATCAGGGGAACTTGAACGTAGAAGAACGAGGAGGTGAGGAAGGGCCGGCCGAACAGCCATGCCGCCGCACCGGTCGCAATCGCCAGCAGCAGCCCGAACCCCATCCAGCGTACCGGCAAGACGCGGAAGTGGTCCTCCACCCATATCGTGCCCCGAGCCATGTATTGCAGGATGAAGGCAATAGCCATCGTGACGCCTGCAACGAAGCCTCCGCCGGGCAAGTCGTGACCGCGCAAAAGCAAGTAGATCGCCATTGCCCCGACCACCGGGAAAAGCAGTCTCATGATGAGGTCCACGACGGCCATCGTGCTCTTGAACGTGTCGCCCGTGTCACGATCGGGATGGGCCGCATCGTGGGCGCCCTGGGCGCGTTGTTGCTCGGGGACGGGGATGCTTTGAGGGGCGGGGCGGAATCGGCGGAGCAG
>DASURA010000020.1:0-23678 GCA_036280295.1 Hyphomicrobiaceae bacterium | reverse complement strand
GCAGCAGAACAAATTGCCCTAGTGGAGGACCGCAGCGGGTAAGCCCTGCTGCGGTCCAGCTGCGACGTGGTGTGCCCGAATTCTCGCAGAACGACTATGAGCACGGCACCATCGCGTTGAGAGGTGGTTCCACAATTTCGGACGGTAGGAAAGGTGGATCGTCTGCCTGACGGCGGGCACGGCAGTGCCTGCGAATCAGGAGCAATTTATGAGCAGACGACCGAGGCGGAACCACTCGTCGGCGTTCAAGGCCAAAGTGGCGATTGCGGCGATCAGGGGCGAGCGGACGACCGCGCAGATAGCGGAGCAGTTCGACGTCCACCCGAACCAGGTGACGACGTGGAAGGCGCAGCTCGAAGGCGGGGCAGCGGAGGCCTACCCTGGGATTTGGCCAAAGCGGTCAAGATCGATAGGCAGAGGGGTCATGGCGCAATGGTACAATCGTCCCCGCCAATTTTGGTCCTATTGGACCACGGGCATGTCGCCGCGAAGCGAGAATCGACTGCTATCCGCAACAGCGCGAAAACACGCCGCCCCCGGAGACATCGGCTTCGCTGAACTCCAATGATGGACAAATGGCTGAGACATCCGGCCCGGCCTAAACACCAGGAGATAAGATATGACGAACACGACCGCAGCGAATGGCAAAGACGCCGCCTATTTCGGCGTGCCGTGGGAAGATGCTTATGGATACGCACAGGCGATCAGGGTCGGTCAAACTATCTATGTATCCGGCCAGCTTAGCCACGACGACAAGGGGACCCTGATCGCGCCCGCGGCGCTCGATGAATCCGGCAAACCGGCCGACTTCTCGACGATGGAAGAGCAGATGCGGGTGACTTATGCCAACGCTGCAAAGCTCCTGGCGCGTTTCGGGGCGACCCTTGACCACGTGGTGGAAGAGACGCTCTATGTCCTCGATGTCGATGCGGCGTTTGCGGTCGCAGGGAAGGTGCGCAAAGAAGCCTACGCCTCGGCGCGGCCACGGTGCGCAAGCAATCTGATTGGCGTAGCGAGGCTGGCCTTTCCTGAGCAGCTTATCGAAATCGTCTTCAAGGCAGTGCTGCCTCCAGCATAGACGGCGCGGGTTGATCTCTCCTAGTGTTCCGTCGCTGCCAGAGGATTCACAAATCGGCGCGAACCTGCGAGTCTGCACCGATGCATTGGGGCTCCGCACCAGGATGGCGGAGGCTTGGCGTAAGCTCTCGCCCACGCCGAGCGCCCCGGCTCGCGCCACGCGGGAGTGCGTCTGTCAGGGCGCGATATCGGTTTTACTGCCCGTTCGCGGCGGCGCTGCGGCGATTCCGTCAGATGTTGGCGTGCTTCTGCACCGTGCCCCGCGAGTCGCTCGGGACGTGTAAAGGACCGATCTCCGACATGACGGCAAGAGCGCGAATACACTATCCAGCCTTGTCATCGATGCTTACGGCACCCGCGCCGAACGCTATCACATAGAGGAATCCACCCGTCATCACCAGATTCTTGTAGAAATGGATCATGTTGTCTTGGTCGCCCATTGGCAGATGCACGCCAAAGGCAGTGCCGACACTTAATAGAGCGAGTAGAGCAGCTGCCCACCGGGTCTTGAAGCCCACTAGCAGAGCCATGCCCCCGAGAAGGTGGATAATGATCGAGATCCAAATTGCCACATTGGGTAGCGGCACGTGCACGCTCGCGAAATACTGCGCGAAGACGCTCGGACTGAGCAGCTGATGGACGCCATCCCATATAAAGAGGCTCGCCATCAACAAGCGCCCGAGCGGAGGCAAGTAAGTTTGGAGGTTGTCCATGGTGCATTCTCCTCAAAATTCTTTGGCTGCCATTATGCGCGGCTTGTGCTGAATCAGTCAGTCGAACCGGAAGATTGACGTTCTGACCCAGAGTGCCATCAGCACCGAAACGCGCGTATTCCCGCTCTCGATTGCGGAGATCGGAGGCATCGCTATCTCCGGAAAGGATGCGTGGGAAAGCGCAGGAGCCAATATCTGAGAGCGGAACGACCGGTCAATGGTAATACTTAACAACGCCGGAAGGGTGTCACGCGCCTGGGCCAAGGTACATCGGGGCGAACCCTGAGTTTACCTCTCCATGGCCCGTATCGTTAGTGTCCCGGGCGTGGTGTACGAGACGAGGGCGGAACGCAACCAAGAGAGCGAATGACCTGAGGACCATCGCCCGAGGCTTTCCTCTCGCCCGAGAACGTCGGGAGGCTCACGGCCGCCGGGGATTGGCCGCCGCGGGATCGGCGAGCACGAGGTGCCGGTCCGCTGAGACGACGTAAGGCTGCATGAACAGGATATCCCCTAACAAGCCTTAGGCGACGCACCAGTCCCCGCGACAGGTTCACTCCAAACCCTGCCGTGTGGCTCACGGAGCAAGTTGCAGGTTTCTCGGACGCCTTCCGTCGGCGCGCGTGGATACGGCTGTCATCCAGGCGTCCGAGAAACCTGCACAGGTCCTGACGTCCCGCCCGCTGAACAGTGTGCCAAGCGCAGTGCCCGGATTGCGAGATTAACCGTTCGTGCCGAATAAGCTCGGCACTACGGAGCAGTGCATTACGCAGCGGGCGTGGCTCGCGGCCCGGCCTTTCGGGGAGCCCAATGATGTTCGGTTGGCCGCCACCGGCGTGGAGCAATGAAACGCAGCATTCGCTTTGATCTAATTAGCATCGTGGTCACTGCGCTGGGGTCGATGTTCTTGATCGTTGCTGGATCGACGATCTGGAATGCCTGGTCGCAGCGGAAGCTGGCCGAGGCCGAGATGGCCCGCACCGTTCACGCCATCTCAGCCGGCCTGGACGACTGGCTGGTCGCAACCGGAGCCGCCCTCGAGGGTCTTGCGGCGGCTTTCGAGCAACAAGGCAACGTGGAGACCCTCTACTCGGCAGCGAAGGCCATCAAGGCCAAGCACCCCGAGTGGTCCGAAGTGATACTCCGCAATGCGGCCGGTGAGCCGATATTCACCACGACCAATGCCCTCGGCGAGCCCTTGCGGGCGGCCGGCCCACGCGCTCATTGGGCTAAGAAAGTCATTGGCGAAGACAGCTATCAAATCTCTGATTTGATGCACAGTCCGACCGTCAATGCGTACGTGGCAGTCGTGTTACGTCCGGCCATCACCAAGGACGGCACGCGCTTCGGACTCAGCGTCTCCATCTCGGCCGACAAGTGGACCCGCCTTCTTCAGCAGCTGCGGACACCAGCGGGCTGGGTTGCGGGCGTTGTAGACAACAACGGGATTTTGATCGCTCGCACGCAAAGCGCCGCGGAACTCGTCGGGCAACGGGCTCCCGAATGGTTCCTGGACGCAATCCAAGCGCAACCAAGCGGCCACGTGAACGGCCGTTCTCTAGAGGGTGAGCCCCTGTCGGTCGCCTACACGCGATCAGACATCTCAGGATGGACGATCGCGCTTGCCGCCCCCGAAGCCTTGATGGCGGCGCCACTGCGTCGGGCCATGATTGTGGCTGTTGTCGTCAACGGGCTCGTGCTCGGGATTGGCCTTCTCCTCGTGTTGATCTTTGCTCGCCGCCTCTTTCAGTCCTTGGACTGGCTGGCACGCACCGCGGACGCGATGACCGAGCCTGGTTTGTCGGTGTCCGGTGCTCCATCTCCGATGGCAGGAGAGGTTGGGGCCGTTCACGACGCGATTCGCCGCGCAAGTGCACACGTGAGGGCAGCCAACGAGCGGCAGCTCACGGCGATGCGCGAGCTGCAGCACCGGGTGGGGAACGAGATCCAGGCCATGATCAGCCTTGTTGCAATGGCCGGTAGAGCAGGTCATTCCGAAGAATGCCGGCACGTGCTTCGCGATCTGGAGGGACGGATGGATGTACTCCATCGCGCGCATGCACAGCTGGATAGGATCGGAGGCGCCGATATCGTCGAGCTGGGAGCCTTCCTGCGCGACATCTGCATGCACGGCATCGCGCTCTACGGGAGCCGAACCGAAGGCCGGATTGCATTCGAGGCCATGACCGATGAGGTCCTTGTTCCACATGCTATTGCAGTTTCACTCGGGCTGATAACGAACGAGTTCGTCACCAACAGCAGCAAGCATGCATTCCCGAAGAAGCCCGGAACAATATCGCTGACGCTGGAGGCCTCCGGGACCCGGCAGATAAGTCTCACGTTAGCCGACGATGGCGTGGGCATCCCGCCTGGGAACCGGCGATCATCCGGTCTGCAGCTCATTGCTGGCCTTGCAGATCAGCTGGGAGCCAACGTCGAGTGGGAGGTTGGGGCCGGAACGACGCTGCGTTTGCGACTGTCCGGCACGTTTGCAGGCGTCCAGGACGCTGCAAGGCGCAAGGAAGAGTCCCAACCGGACACAAGAGAGACCCTATTCGATTAGCCACAGCGGGCGTCGGCAATGGGTCAAACCTGACTGTCCCCACGGCCAGGCGCAACGGCAAGAATGCACTGAGAAGTAGACTCAGACTGCGCGAACAGGATGCCCCCTAACTCGACTTCTCGATCTGAATCGCACTGGCAATCATAATGTTGGCTAGTGTCCTTCAGATCGCGACATTCGTTCCAACCTTGCGGCACGCTGAGACGAATCTCGCGATCAGGACACTAGAGCTTCCGCTCCGCCAGCCTGCGGAAAGCATCGGGGACTGAGCGCTGCGGCGACAGGGCTACGGCGCCGTAGCCCACCGCCTCGCGGCCGAAACGGCTGCGGATCGCATCCACGGCGCGGTCGGCCAACAGGCGTGCCTTGCCCGCCGCGGTACCGGGACGGCGTGCCTCGTCGCCGAGACCGAGGGGCAGCTCGAGTTGCAGCACCGGCTGCCGCTCCAGGCCAGAGTCCGGGCCCAGCCCGGAGACCGAGATGCCGATGAGAGAGATCGTCCGCTCTCCCCGATGACTGGCCAGCACGCCCACCATCAGCTCCTCGGCGATTTCCGCCAGACTGGTGGTGGCGGAGACCGGCGCCGCCAGCGTTGCCCGGCGCGTCACGGAACGCAGATCGGCGAAGCGCACGCGCACCGTCACCGTGCGTCCGGGCCGCTCCCCCGCACGCA
Source organism: Hyphomicrobiaceae bacterium (assembly GCA_036280295.1). Lineage (GTDB taxonomy): Bacteria > Pseudomonadota > Alphaproteobacteria > Rhizobiales > Hyphomicrobiaceae > AWTP1-13. The sequence continues at coordinate 18,652 of DASURA010000020.1, read as the reverse complement.
GCCTGGCGCCGACGCGGTCGGCGAGGTGACGCAGCGTTGGGCGAAGGAGCCGGATGTCAGCGGGTGTCCGGCCGAGCGCCGACTGGGCTCCCGCCGAGCGGGTCCGGCGCTGCGGCTCAATCTCGCGCACGTCGCGGTTCCAGGCGAGGGCGGCGAGCTTTCGCCCGTGCGCCTGGCCGAGCACCGTTTCGAGACGGCGGGGCTCGGCGTGGGCCAGCTCGCCGATGGTGCGAACGCCGATTTCGGCGAGGCGCGCGGCGGCGACCGGGCCGACACCCCACATCAGCTCGACCGGCAGCGCGTGAAGAAAGGCAAGCTCGCCCGCTGGATCGACGACCAGAAGCCCGTCCGGCTTGGACGCCTGGGATGCGATCTTGGCGAGGTGCTTGGTGCGTGCCACGCCAATCGAGATCGGCAGCCCCAGCTCCTCGCGCACGCGCCGGCGCACCGTACGGGCAATCCCTGCCGGTGGGCCGAACAGCCCCTCGCAGCCGGCAACGTCGGCAAATGCCTCGTCGATCGAGAGGCGTTCGACGAGCGGTGTGTAATCGCCGAGCACCTTGATCGCAGCGTCGCCCAGGCGCTGGTATTCCTCGAAGTGGCCGGGCACGAAATGCAGGTGTGGACAGAGCTCGCGCGCCCGCCGCCCGGACATGCCGCCCTGCACGCCGTAGGCCTTGGCTTCATATGACGCGGCCAGCACGACGCCGCCACCTACGGCAATCGGCTTGTCGCGCAAGGACGGGTCGAGCATCTGCTCGACGGAGGCGTAGAAGGCGTCTAGATCCGCATGCAGGATGGTGGCCGCTACTGCCGTCGTCATGTCATCGGCGCCTCGAATCGTTTCCGAAACGAAAAGAGAACATCCCTTGATGATTGTCAATCTGAGGCGTTTTTCGGACCACGCTCGGATCAGACGACGTCGGAAAGCCGCAAAGCGCACTGGGCCGGGGGGCGAATGATATGATGGTCGAGACCAACAAGGGAGCGGATGCCGCCCAGGGCAGCGCGCTCGAAGTCTTCAAGGTCTTCCTGAAGCTCGGCGTCACGTCGTTCGGCGGGCCGGTCGCGCATCTGGGCTACTTCCGCACCGAGTTCATCGAACGGCGGCGCTGGCTCAGCGACCGCACCTACGCCGATCTGGTGGCACTGGCGCAGTTCCTGCCGGGGCCGGCCAGCAGCGAGGTTGGCATCGCCATCGGCCAGCTGCGCGCGGGCTACCGCGGTGCGATCGGCGCGTGGCTCGGCTTTACGCTGCCGTCGGCCATCGCCATGGTGTTGTTTGCCTACGGTGTGGCAGCGCTCGGCGACATGACCAGCAGCGGCTGGCTGCACGGCCTCAAGGTGGTGGCCGTGGCCGCAGTCGCGCAGGCGGTGCTAGCCATGTTCCGGACACTGGCGCCGGATCGTGAGCGGGCGACGCTGGCCGTCGCGGCAGCGGCCATCGTGCTGCTTTTGCCGGGGGCATGGGCGCAAATAGCCGCCATCGGCCTTGGCGCCGCCGCCGGGGTTGCGCTGTTGCGTGCTGACGCGGCATCGGCCGACCATGTGACGTTGCCGGTGGGCATCAGCCGGACTGCGGGGGGCGTGATGTTACTTGCCTTCCTCGCTCTGCTGATCGGACTGCCGCTCCTGGCCGCGGCCGTTCCTGTACAGACCATCAAGCTCGTCGACTCTTTCTATCGTGCGGGCGCCCTGGTGTTCGGTGGCGGCCATGTGGTGCTGCCGCTGCTCCAGGCAGAGGTGGTGCCGCCGGGCTGGGTGAGCAACGAGGCTTTCCTGGCCGGCTACGGCGCCGCCCAGGCCGTGCCCGGGCCCCTGTTCACGTTTGCCGCGTACCTCGGCGCCGTGATGGGGCCGCAGCCGAACGGCTGGCTCGGAGCGATGCTCGGCCTTGTCGCCGTGTTCCTGCCGGCCTTCCTGCTGACGCTCGGCGCGCTGCCTTTCTGGGACGCGCTGCGACGCCAGCCGCTCGCCCAGGCCGGCCTCAAGGGCGTCAACGCCGCCGTGGTCGGGTTGCTGCTGGCGGCGCTCTATAACCCGGTCTGGATCGCGGGCATCACCAGCGCCGGCGACTTTGCTCTGGCGATAGTGGCGTTCCTGCTCCTCATGACGTGGAAGGTGCCGCCGTGGATCGTCGTCGTGCTGAGCGCTGCCGGGGGCGCGGTGCTGGCGAAACCGTGAACCGCAGCGCGGATTGGCGAAGCGTAATCCGCCGCTGCGCCCGGGATAAGGCGGATTACGGGCTGCGCCCTCATCCGCCCTAGGCTTGCCCTCACGCGTGCGTCTGGGCGCGCACCTCGCGTGCCGCATCCACGTAATCAGGCGTCGCGGCAGCCTTGGCGGAAACCGGCGGCGTCGGCAGCCAGGCCTCGCCCGGCTCCAGCACGAAGGTGTGCTCGAACGAGCACCACTTGCCCTTCACGTCGGCATCGGGCGCGGGCTCGCCATCGTGCTCGACGTAGTTGACGATCAAGGCCTTGGTGACACCGAACTGGGCGTCACTGTCGAGCCTGGGGTCGTCGTGGCTGTAGAGCTGCGAGGCGATGGTCTTGTAGCCCGGCTTGTGGATCAGCGCGTGGATGTGCGCCGGCCGGAACGGATGCCGCTCCAGCACGGTGATGAGGTCGCCCACCGGGCCGCCCATCGGCACCGGATAGCCGGCCGGCTTCACGCTGCGGAAGGCGAACATGCCGTCCTTGTCGGTCTTGAACTTGCCGCGCAGGTTCATCTCGGCCTGCCCAGGATCCTGGTTCTCGTAGAGCCCCACCGGCGAGGCGTGCCACACGTCCACCTCGGCGTCGGCCACGGGGTTGCCCTGAGAATCCTTCACCCATCCCTTGACGAACAACGGCATGCCGACCGTATCTGAACGCACGATCGAGCCGCCGTTGGGCGTGACGGGCGAGCCCTCGCGCCAGAATGGCCCCAGCAGGTTCGCCGAGGTCGTAATCTCGCTGGTATCGCTGCCATCGCCGTTGTTGAGCAGGCACACCAGCATGGAGAGGCCGAGCGAGCCGGCCATCAGCCGCACCTCGTTGTGGCTCTCGTTCGTCAGCTGCCCCATGCGCGTGATGATGTTGATGCCGGCGTTGAACTCCGGCTCTGTCAGCTTCACCTCGCGCGCGAAGGAGTGCAAGTGCTTGATCAGCGAGGTCATGATCTCCTTCAGGCGCGGGTTCTTGGCGCGCCTCAGTTCGTCGATAACAGCGTCGGTGACCTGGCTCTGGCTCTCGATGATCATGGGCTCGTTTCCTCCTCCAGGTCGCTGCCGCTCGCATAGGGTGCCTGACGGGTGGGCCGACCGGCGAAGATGATGCCACGAAAGCACGGGCTTGCGCCGCCGTCTACTTCGGTTACCAGGACCGCGCGAGCGGCCTGCGGCTCGGGCTGGGCGGCGGCATCGGCCGGCGCGTGCCTGCCATATGCACCGCCTGCGGCAAGGCGCTGCTGGCAGCGCTGGAGCCGGCCGAGCTGGAGAGCTGCCTGGCCGCGCTCAATCCTGCCGAAGCTCACCAGGCGCTCGTTCGCCAGCAAGCCGCGCCGGCTGCGCAAGATCGCTGAAATGCGCGAGACCGGCTATGCGCACGACGAGGAGGAGACCATTGCCGGCCTCTCCTGCGTCACCCGCGCCATCCCGGGCAGCCACGCCGGCGGCGGCCACGTCGCCATCAGCATCAGCACCTCGACCGAGACGCTCACCGCCAAGCGCAAGGCCACCATCAAGGCAACGCTTGACGACATCATCGCGGCGCTGCGCGACCGTATATGAGGGCGGTGTCATACCGGTGTCTCGCGGCAACGCAACGCAGCTGTCCCTTCCTCATCCCGGCGCCGTTCGCTGGCGGCGTGCCGGGACGACCCATGTTGCGCTTAGCACGCGACAGGATACGGTTGAATCGAGTATGGGCCCGGCGGCGCCAAGGAGACGGCATCATGACCACCGACCGCAACAATGACTTCGGTTTCGCGCCGCCGCACGACGCGCCGATCCCCTATCTGCAGCGCATCCGCGACTACTACATCGGCCTTGGCTATGGTGCCCCTTACCAGTTCGCTCACTACGCCCAGGTGCCGTTCCACCGCCTTGCCAAACCGTTGAGCGAAGCGCGCATCGCTATCGTCACCACGGCGGCGCCGTATCAGCCCGACAAGGGCGACCAGGGCCCCGGTGCTCCCCTCAACGCTGCCGCCAAGTTCTTCTCCGTCTACTCCGGCGACAGCGCGCAGGACCACGACCTGCGCATCTCCCACATCGCCATCGACCGCCAGCACACCACCGCGGCGGACCCCGGCACTTACTTCCCGCTGCCGGCGCTCCGCGATGCCGCCGTCCTCGGCCGCATCGGCGCTGTGGCCCCCCGCTTTCACGGGCTGCCTACCAACCGCAGCCATCGTACGACGTTGGACGTGGACTGCCCGGAGGTGCTCGCCCGCTGCCAGGCCGATGCGGTCGACGCGGTCCTCCTCGTTCCCAACTGCCCCGTCTGCCACCAGAGCGTCAGCCTGTGCGCACGCCTGCTGGAGGCCAACGGCATCGCCACGGTGGTGATGGGCTGCGCCAAGGACATCGTCGAGTACATCGGCGTGCCACGCCTGATGTTCTCCGATTTCCCGCTCGGCAATGCCGCCGGCAAGCCGCACGAAAAGGCCTCCCAAGCCGCCACCCTGGAGTTCGCCCTGGCGCTCCTGGAGTCGGCGACCGCCCCCCGCACCACGGTGCAGTCGCCGCTGGTCTGGGACAGCGCGAGCCCGGACTGGAAGCTCGATTACTCCAACATCGCGCGTCTGAGCCCTGAAGAGATCGCTCGCCGCCGCGCCGAGTTCGACAAGGGCAAGGCCATCGCCAAAGCGGTGCGGGAAGGCGCCTCGCCTCGCGCCTGACCTCCGCGGCCGAGGCATTTTGCCATGGTCGAAATTTGCGCTGACGGTTATCCTATCTTGCCGGTCTGGCATGCGACCATCCGTGTCGATGCCAGGCTGCAACGCAAGCGCTCGACGCCGTCGCAGGAGCGGCCCCGGCGCGCCGGCCGGAGGGTAACCGATCATGCGCCGCAAGCGTCACGTTGGACCGGCGTCCGATCTTTTCTCAGCCTTCAGCCTGCTCTCGGGCCTCGTATGGGGCCTGGTTCTGGCCGCCGGCCCCGTCCAAGCGCAGTCGCCGGCGCCGGAGGAGATCGGGCGGGCCTTGCGAAGCCTGCAGCTCGGGCTGGCCGAGCTGCCCGAGGTGACGCCCGCGATCCTCGGCCTGCAGCGAGAGCTGGTGGAAACGTTGCGCAGCAAGCTGGCAGGCATAAAGAAGGAATACGCCGTCGGGCAGCAAGCGGTCGACAGCGTGCTCGAGGCCGAGCTGGCCTATTGGGGCGAGTTGGAGACCCTGAAGTTGATGGAAGCGCGCACCGACAACAGCCAGGTCTCGCAGGACGAGCTGCTGCAGGTACGCATAGGGATACGGTCGGATGCGGTGAAACGGCTGAAAGAAATGGCCGACCAGATACGGACCAGGTATCGCATCGGCGAGGTGTTGCAGACGGACGTCGAGGGAGCAACGGCTCGGGCGCTGAAGGCGGAGATCATGCTGGAGGCGCTGAAGGCCGTCGCCGCTCGGGGAAACAGCACTGCCAAGCTGCGATAAATACCGCCCGATGCCCCCAAATGGGGTCAATTACCCCAAATAGGGGATGCGCCGCGGCACAAACCGGCCATAGATGTCGACAGGGCAATTCGGCGCCGGTGCGGACCTTGGCCGCCAGATCGGGTGGCATCACCCAACCTTGGCGGTAGGTGCCGATGCGCTGGTGTCAGACCCTCAGGGTCTGACACCCTCCCTGCGCCCTACTGCGCCCGCTTCACCTCGATATGCTGCGCCTGCGGCGGCGCATCGGCGCCCTCGGGTTTCGGCAGCGTAATGGTCAGCACGCCATCCTTGAACACAGCGGAGATCTTGTCGGACTCGACCTCGAACGGCATCGTCATGGTGCGCCGGAAGGCGCCGAACGAGCGCTCGACGCGATGGAACACGCGCCCCTCGGCGTCCTTGGCGTCCTGCTGCTCAACTTCGGCCTTCTTCTCGCCCTTGATGGTAAGCTCCTTGCCGGCCAGCGACACGTCGATGTCCTTCTCCTCGACACCGGGCAGGTCGACCTTCAGCGTCACCTCCTTCGGGGTCTCGCTCACGTCGACGCGCGGCGCCAGCGTGCCGCCCATGCTGCGGCCGAACCAGTCCTCGAACAGGCTGTCGAGCTGGTGGCGGAAGCCGCGGAACGGGTCGATCTCGCGGCTCCCCCAGGCGGCTGGCATCCAGTGCTTGTCGGGCATCGGGAATTCCTCCATTCAATCGATTGGTATCGCGCGAAAGCTAGCGCCCTCACCGACAATGCGGCAGCCGCGGAAAGTATGTAGCGATGGCGAGAGAAGTGCGTAGGGCGCAATCCGCCGATCTACCGGCCAGTCACGGATTGCGGGCTCTGCCCTGACCCGCCCTGCGTCCCGGCCCCATGCACCTGCGCCCGGAAGGCGCGGGGCGACAGGCCGGTGGCGGCGGCGTAGACGCGGCTGAAATAGGCTGGGTCGTCGAAGCCCAGGGCATAGGCGATGGCTGACACCGGCATGTTGGTATAGACCAAGTTGCGGCGCGCCTCGCGGATCATCCGGTTGAGGATCAGGTGCGAGGCAGTATCGCCGGTCGCGGCCCGCGTTATGCGGTTGAGATGGGTCGGTGTCACCGACAAGGCGGCGGCGTAGTCCGAGACGCTCCATCGCCTGGGATGGTGCTCCTCTATCAGCCGCTCGAAGCGCCGGAACAGGGCTGACTCCGCCGCGCCGGCGCCGCCGGCATCACCGCCCCCGGCAAGCTGCCGCGCCAGCAGCCCGACCAGCGTGGCCGACATGGCGCGCAGGACATGGGCGCGGCCGAACTCGCACCCCGCGTGCTCGGCGAACACTTGGCGCATGGTGGCGCGGATCTGCGGCGTGCTGCGCACCACGGCGGCTTGCGCCAGCACGCCGCGCAGCCCCTCGGCGGCGAGCAGCGCCTCATCGAGCAGCTCCGCGGCGATGGTGAGAATGTAGCCCTGGGTTGCCGGCAGGAAGCGGTAGCCGTGCACATGACCCACCGGCACGTTGACAACGTGCATGGGGCGCAGCCCGTGCTCGCCACCTTCCAGGTTCAGCAACCCGCCGCCGCGCTCGATCAGCAGCACCTGATGCAGCCGGGCATGGCGGTGCGTGGCGATGGTCCAGTCGAGCAGCGACGAGCGCGTGGCGATGGTCTCGCAATGCACGACGTCAGGCAGGTCGCCCTGCTCGCCGAACAGGTTGTAGACGCGGATCGAAGGGCTTGCGGGTGGCGCGGGCATGTTCGAATTGTACAAGAGGAGGATCGAGCCATCCATCGCCTTGCCGCATCGGATCCGCCCAAAATCGATGCGGAGGAGGAAATAAGAATGAAGGTTCAGGTCTGCATCGTCGGTGGCGGCCCCTCCGGGCTCATGCTGTCCCAGCTCCTGCACTTGCAGGGAATCGACACCATCGTCCTGGAGAAATACAGCCGCGAGCACGTGCTCGCCCGCATCCGTGCCGGCGTGCTGGAGCACGGCTTCGCCAAGCTGATGCGTGAGGCGCAGTGCGGCGAGCGCATGGACCGCGAGGGCGAGATCCACTCGGGCTTCGAGATCGCGCATGACGGCAAGCTCGACCGTGTCGATCTGCACAAATACTCCGGCGGCAGCTCGGTGGTGGTGTATGGCCAGACCGAGCTGACGCGCGACCTCTACGAGGCCCGCGACAGGCTGGGCGGCAAGGTGGTGCATAACGCCGAGGACGTGGCGCTGCACGATCTCGCCTCCGACGCGCCTTATGTCACCTACCGCTCCGGCGATCAGCTGCTGCGCATCGATTGCGAGTACGTCATCGGTGCCGACGGCTTCCACGGCGTCAGCCGCAAGTCCATCCCGGCGGGGATGCTGCGCGAGCACGAGAAGGTCTATCCGTTCGGCTGGCTCGGCATCCTCTCCCGCACCAAGCCGGTCTCGCCCGAGCTCATCTATGTGAAGCACGCGCGCGGCTTCGCGCTCTGCTCGATGCGCTCGCAGGTGCTGAGCCGCTACTACATCCAGGTGCCGCTGACCGACAGGCCGGAGGACTGGCCGGACGAAGCGTTCTGGGCCGAGCTGAAGCACCGGCTGCCGGAGGAGGTGGCAGGGCGGATGATCACCGGGCCGTCGATCGAGAAAAGCATCGCACCGCTGCGCAGCTACGTCGCCGAGCCGATGCGCTATGGCCGACTGTTCCTCGCCGGCGACGCCGCCCACATTGTCCCGCCGACGGGAGCGCGCGGGCTCAACAGCGCCGCCTCCGACATCTACTACCTCTACCACGCGCTGCTGGAGCACTACCAGAAAGGCGACGACCGCGGGCTCGAGGCGTACTCGGAGAAGGCGCTGGCGCGGGTCTGGAAAGCCCAGCGCTTCTCGTGGTGGATGACGATGCTGCTGCACCGCTTCCCCGACCGCCTCTCCTACGACGACCGCCTGCAGGATACGGAGCTCGCCTATCTCTTCTCCTCCGAGGCGGCGATGCGCACGCTGGCGGAGAATTACGTGGGGCTGCCGTTTTGAGCATAGGCCGTAGGGCGGATTAGGGCGAAGCCCGTAATCAGCCATTCCGCGCCACAAGCTGGCGGATTACGCTTCGCTAATCCGCCATACGGCCGTCGCCACTCCATACAGCGTCCGGCTTTACCTCGGCGGTATCGTGCAGGTCCTGCCAGCCGTTGATGCCGGCGGGGAACCAGTGGACGCGGGTATAGCCCTCCCCTACCAGCCGCTTGCCGGCGTTCCAGCTGCCCCAGCAGGCCGGCTGGCAGAACACCACGATCGGGCGGGTCTTGTCGCCCTTGCTCAACTCGGCGATGCGACGGATGAAGCGCGCCTCGCGTCCCGCCTCCAGCGGCGCCAGGCCGGCATTAGGCATCCACACCGCGCCGGGGATCGAACGATGCGTTGGCAGCCATAGCCGGCCAGTGGGCAGCCCCTCGGGCTTGTGCGGCGCCGGCCCGACATCGAGAAACAGCGGGTGCTCCGGCAGCAGCGCCTCGACGCCCGCCAGATCCACCACCGTCGCCCCGCTCAGCGTGGCCGGAGTCTCGCCGTGCATGGCGCCGGTCCAGAGACCTGGCGGCTCGGGGACATCACCGGCCCGGGCACGGCTGCCGGCGATGGCGAGCAGCAGGGTCAGAGCGACCGCGCAGACGACGGCCATCCTTCCCTTGTCGTCTCGGTGCAATGCGCTTCGCTTATTGCACCCTACGATGAGCATTCGCGGCCGTCGGATCAATTGGTGGCTGCCGGGGCGTCGAAGCTCTGCTCCCAGCGGCCGTTCGCGGTGTCGGTGGCAACGGCGGTGAGCCGGCCCTTGCCGTCTGGCACGAACGAAAAGGTGATGACCGGGTTGGTCGACAGCGAGATATCGGTCTCCAGGTCGAGCACCTTGGCGTTGCCGTAGGACACGGACAGCTTGTCGATGTAGCGCGCCGGTGTGTAGTGGCGCGTCACCTGGTCCATCTGCATGCCGTTGAAGTTGGGATGACGGACCATCAGCGTTGCCGTCATCGGCTTGCCTAGGGTGCCATCGCCCGCGAACCGCGTGCGCATCTCGCCGATGCCCTTCATGGCCTCCACGTCGCTGGCCGCGGCGGGCGCCGAGCAGCCGCCCGAGGCTTTCACGAACGCCGCCGTTTCATAGAGTTGGCCGTCCGTGGTCTCGGCGACGGCGTGCACGTTGGTGTAGGTGTCGATGCGAACGCGCAGCTGCAGCGCACCGGGACCGGCCGCCGGACCGAAGACGATGTGGGCGGCCATCGGCGAGGGATTGTCATCGATCACCAGCGTGACCGCCTTGATCCTATCCTTCTCCGGCATGGTCAGGGTGACGGGCACCAGCGCCGCATCTTCCGCACGCTTCGGCAGATCGAGCTTGATCAGCGTATCGGTCGGCTCGATTGGACGCTCGCCGAAGATCTGGCCGGCGATCGCCTTCCAGCGCGCCACGCGCTCGGGGCTGTCGCCGGGGCCGGCCGCCAATGCCGCGGTGGATGCCGCACCCAACAGGGCGAGGCCCAGGGCGAGCGACCGGAGATCTCCGATCCGTCGAATCCGCGAAATTCTGTAGACCGTCATTACTTCCTCCTCGGTGGGCGGTTGCAGTCTACTCCCACTCAAGCTCCTTGTACGCCTGGATGACGTTGCGTTCGTGATACTCGTCGAACACGGCCCAGCGACCGCGCTCGGCCTGCGCAACGTCGCGGCCGGCATCACGGATCGACACTCCGGCGGCGATCGCCTTGCGCGTCTCATCGCGAAGGAGGGTGAGATAGCGCCGCAAATCGGCCAGCGCAGGCTCCAACTCCACCACCGCCGGCCCATGCCCCGGCACCGCGCGGTTGACGCCCAGTCGCTGCAGCCGATCCATCTCATTGAGCCAGCCTTTGAGGCTGCCGTCGAGGGAAGGCACCCGGCCGACGAACAAAAGGTCGGCGGGAAGCAGCAGGCCGGTCTCGCTATCGATCAGCGACAGATCGCAGTCGGTGTGCGCCTTGCCGTGCACGATAAGGCGCAACACCCGGTCGCCGAGGTCGATCTCAGCGCCATCCTGGGCCATCTCGGTAGGGTACACGACGCTGCCGGCACGCTCCGCCCCCAGCACCTCGATGAGGCGCCGGCGATAGTACGCGCCGCGCGTCTCCAATGCCGCCCGCAAGCCTGGATGACCGATGAAAGCCGGCTGATCCTCGGCGAACGCTGCGGCGCCGAACGCATGATCGGGGTGGACGTGGCTGATCACGACATGGCGGATCGGCTTGTCCGTGCGCCTCCTGATCTCCGCGCGCAGCCATTTGCCATCGGCCAGGCTGCCGCCCGACTCCGCAACAAGCACGGCGCGGCGGCCGACGATGAATCCGGTGTTGGCGATGCCATCGGCGTTGTCGGCCGTCGCCACCTGGTGAGGCCCGGTGCGAATGAAAATGCCGGGCCCGACCTCCGTCAGCACCGGAGCCGGCAGCGCGGCACCGGCCGCGCGCGGCAGGCAGCACAGGCACAGCCCGCCGATCAGGGCCGCACGTCGCGTGACCGAGCCCGTGATCGTATGATGCGCCTCGCTCGATACATCTCCCGACAACATGGGGACCTGCCTGGGAACAGCGGGCGGCAGTATAGACGCCGGCAGAGGAAAGGGCAAAGCTGTGTGACTTTCCGCGGAAATCACCGTAGGGTGCCATAAGCGAAGCGCATTGCGCCGGTTAACGGTGCAGCGGAGGCAGCACGCAATTCGGTGCAACGCGGCTGCGCCTTGTTGCACCCCACGTTTTCAGGGCCCCCATGAAGACAATCTCACAGAACAAGTCGTTCGGTGGCGTGCAGTCGGTGCATACGCACGCCTCGGACGCCTGCGCGTGCGACATGACCTTTGCCGTGTTCACCCCGCCGCAGGCCAAAGACCGGAAACTGCCAGTCGTCTGGTATCTCTCCGGGCTGACCTGCACCCATGCCAACGTCATGGAGAAGGGCGAATACCGGCGCGTCGCCAGCGAGCTCGGCCTGATCGTGGTGTGCCCGGACACCAGCCCGCGCGGGCCGGACGTTCCCGACGAGAAGGACAACTGGCAGTTCGGCTCCGGCGCCGGCTTCTATCTCGATGCCACGCAGGAACCGTACGCGAAGAACTACCGGATGTATTCCTATGTCACGAGCGAGCTGCCGGCGCTGATCGAGAGGGCCTTTCCCGCCGACATGACGCGGCAGGGCATCTTTGGCCATTCCATGGGCGGGCACGGCGCGCTCACCATCGCGCTCAAGCATCCGGATCGCTTCCGCGCCTGCTCCGCATTCTCCCCGATCGTGCAGCCGACGACCGCCGGCTGGTCGCGCCCGGCCTTCGAGAAGTATCTGGGGCCGGAGAGCGCGGCGTGGCGGCGCTACGACGCCTGTGCGCTGATCGAGGACGGCGCCCGCTTCAGGGATTTCCTGGTCGACCAGGGAACCGCCGACAGCTTCCTCAACGACGGCCTCCGGCCATGGCTTCTGGAGGCCGCGTGCAAGGCCGCCGGCATTCCACTGACGCTCAACATGCGCGAGGGCTACGATCACTCGTACTATTTCATCTCCACCTTCATGGAGGACCACCTGCGCTGGCACGCGGCGCGGCTGGCATGAAGAAAGGCTCCCCGCTCAGCGGGGGCGGCCGCCGGCGGGCTCGTCGTTCGCCCGGCCGCGTGGCTGCAGCCAGCCCATGGCCAGGAGGCAGAGCAGCGCCCACCCGCCGCCGAGCGCCCAGCCGGCCAGAACGTCGGTGGGCCAGTGCACGCCGAGGTAGACGCGGCTTATGCCCACCAGCACCGTCAGCAGCACGGCGACTGTGAGAACGTAGGCCTTCACACGCCTGTCGGCCTGGGTGCGCGCCAGCAGCGCACCCAGCGTCAGATACACCACAGCCGCCATCATTGAATGGCCGGACGGGAAGCTGGCGCTGAAAACCTCGGCGCCGTGCGGAACCAGATCGGGCCGCGGCCGCGCGGTGGCCCACTTCATGGCCTGGCTGAGGAGCACCCCGCCGCCAACGGAGACCGACACGAAGAGGGCAGCGTGGGTCTTCCCTGTCATGGCGAGGAAGCCGACGATGGCAAGCACCATCAGGGTGAGCACGCCGGTGCTGCCCATGGCGGTGAAATCGCGCATCATCTCCTCAAGCCACTTGGGGCCGATCGGATCGGCGAGATTGCCTGGCGCGCGCAGGGCAACGATCAGCCGCTCGTCGAAGGCAGGCGCGCCACCATTGGAGACGGTGTTGACGAGACCGGCGAACGCGAGCAGCAGGCTGGCCGCCAGGACGACCGCCGACAACGTCCTGCGCTCCATCTGCCCGATCCGCGCGAGCATGCCGGCGAACGGTGGTCGGTCACCCATCCGCAGTAGCAGTGCTAGCCAATTGTCCATCGGATCTCTCCGTTCACACCTTGAAGGGCGCCATGCACCCCTGAAATCCTCGCAACGGCAAGATGAGCACCTCGCGTCCAGGCTGGAACGTGCAGACACGCTCGCCGCTGAAGAACAAAGGTTTGGCGCCGCAACGAGGCCAGTATAGGATGCTCCGTCAGCCGCTGCATTTCCGAGCATGGCCGGCCAAAAGGCAAAACGCCTGCGCAAGCCTCAACAGCGCATAAATCAGCCGCGATCTGTTCCGCGCCGCCAACGCCTGGCTCGGACGGATGCGCGGCGGTGTGGCAATCTCGGCAGTCGCCGCTTGCGCCGCCTTTGGTGCGGTGTGCGGGTCGTCGCTCTGGCGCTGATCCTGGTGGAGCTCGGGCTGATCACGCCACCTGTCGGCATGAACGTGTTCGTGATCAACTCGCTCGCCAAGGACGTGCCGATGCGCCAGACCTTCCTCGGCGTGATGGCGCCGAGGTGGTGCGCGTGAGCCCGCTCGTGCTGTTCCCCGCCATCAGTCTCTATCTGCCGCACCTGCTGCGGGGCTGAGAAGCGGCAACGCAGGGCGGGTTGGGGCCGTAACCCACCATGCCCGACTCCATTTGTGGGTTACGCGCTGCGCTCTAACCACCCTACGGACGGCCACACGCCCGAAGAGATTACTCCGCCGCGTCCAGCACTGGCTCCGACATGTGCGGTGAGGCGGCATCGTTGAGCATGCCGAGGGCGTGCAGATAGACGGCGAGGACCGATTCCTCCTCCTCGCGCTCGGTGCGCGACTTCTTGCGCAGCGAGATCACCTTGCGCATGATCTTCACGTCGAAGCCGAGCGCCTTGGCCTCCGCAAACTTGTCGCGGATGTCGCCCGTCAGCGCCTTCTTCTCCTCCTCGAGCCGCTCGATCTGCTCGATCAGCTGCTGCAGCTGCTTCTGGGCCGAAGATTGCAACGTGGTCATGGCTTTACCCCCGCCGACTTGGCGTTGACGCTTGCTCGCGCGCGGGTGGCACTGTCCCTCTCACCCGGGCGCGGAGGCGGACGCTACTCCCAGGCGGCGGGCGGCATCAAGGCGGGCGGGCCGGTCATCCAGAGGTTTTGCACGGGCGGTTTTGTGTCGGGTAGCGGAAGCGAAGACGCAACACCGTTGGCAGCCGGATCGCGGCTTAGGGCGTTGGGAAGTGTCAGACCCGGAGGGCCCGACACCATCACCATCACTGCGGCTTTGATTTCTCGAAGGCGGCCAACTGCTCGGAGCTGGCCTCCTTCTGGTGCCTGGCCTGCCACTCCTTGTAGGGCATGCCGTAGATGATCTCGCGGGCGGCCTCCTTGCTGAGATCCACGCCCTTCTCGGCGGCGGCCTCGCGATACCAGTCGGACAGGCAGTTGCGGCAGAACCCGGCCAGGTTCATCATGTCGATGTTCTGCACGTCGGTGCGTTTGCGGAAGTGCTCCAGCAGGCGCCGGAATGCGGCAGCCTCCAGCTCCGTCTCCAGAGCCTTGTCGATCTTGGTCATCAATCCATCTCCATGCCGAGGCGGGGTCAGACCCCTCGCCTCCAAACCTGCAGGTAATATACCAGCGTCTGCACGAGGGGTCTGCCGCCGTATCTCCGCAGGAGAGAGCTGACCGCGTGCATCCCGCATGCCCTGCAAGACTGTCTCAACAATCCGATACATGCGCTCGCTCCAGGCCGCCTGGCCGGTGGCGTCGCGGATGAGATCCTGCCGGATCTCGACGATGGCGTTGGGGAGACCGCGCAGATCGCCGTGCTGCCACAGGCAATCACCCTCCAGCTGGCCGGAATAGGGCTCGTTCTCGCCGACGATCAGGTCGCCCTCGGCGTAGAAGGCATCAAGCAGCGGCCGTGCCAGCCGGGCGTCGTCGCCCCACAGCACGCCAACGTGCCAGGGTCGCGGGTGCTCCTTCCAGCTCTCGGTGAAGGAGTGGATCGAGAGCAGGATCGGCGTAACGCCCTTGCTCTCGAACGCATCGATGACCGCATCGATGGCCCGGTGATAGGGGTCGTAGTAGAGGTCGAGACGCTTGGCGCGCTCGGCCCCGTCGAGCTTGCGGTTGCCGGGGATCACGGCCCCGTCCGACAGGCGCATGATCAGCGTCGGGTCGTCGCGGCCGCGGTTGGGGTCGATCAGCAGGCGCGAGAAGCGCGACATCACCGCTGGTATGCCGAGCGACGCCGCCAGCCCGCGCACGAGAGGCGCCGCGCCGATGTCATAGGCGATGTGGCGCTTCAGCTGCTCGGGCGGCAACCCCAGCGCGCCGTACTCGGGCGGCAGCGCGTTGCTGGCGTGGTCACAGAGGAGAATGAGGCCGCGGTCGATGCGCCCCGGCAGGACGCAATAGCTCGCCTCTTCCTGGCCGGCGATGGCGGACTCTGGCGTTCCCGGTCTGGACATGATCGGACCATACTAGCGCCGGAGGGAAATTTGTCATCCTTGACCGCTGCCTCCCGTCCTCGCGATATGATGCCGAACGCAAACTAGCACGGCCGATGCTCATGACGAGGGAAGAGACCCCGGTGGACGCGCTCAAGCTTCTGGCCGCCCTGCTTGACACCGCCGTGGCGGCGGCGCACCCCGATGTCTGCCTGACGGCACACCTGCCGCCGGTACCGCAGGACGGCAGGCTCATCGTTGTCGGCGCCGGCAAGGCCGCAGCAGCGATGGCGCTTGCGGCCGAGCGGCACTACCGCGACCAAGGCGCGATCGAGCGCGTCTCGGGCTTCACAACGGCCCCGCGTGGGACCGCCGAGGCATTGCCAGGAGAGCATCCGAGCGTCATTCGGATCGTCTCGGCACGCCACCCCACGCCCGATGATGCGAGTCTCAAGGCGGCGGCGGAAACGCTGGCGCTGGTGGCCTCGGCCACGGTGCGCGATAAGGTGCTGGTGCTGCTCTCGGGTGGCGCCTCGTCGCTGTGGGCGGCACCGGCCGCCGGCCTCGATCTGACCGGCAAGATGGCACTGACGCGCGGCCTGCTGAAGTCGGGTGCCGACATTCACGAGATGAACGTGGTGCGACGACACCTGTCGCGCATCAAGGGCGGCCGGCTCAGGAAGGCCACCGCGGCGCCGATGCTCACCCTTGCCATCTCCGACGTGCCGGGCGACGACCCGGCTACCATCGGCTCCGGGCCGACGGTTGCCGATCCCACCACGCTGGCCGAAGCGCGCACCGTGCTGGCCCGGCACCTGCCGCGCATGCAGGCGCTTGGGCTCGATGTGCCGCCGGCCGTGCTTTTGCTGCTCGCAGACCCGGCCAATGAGACCCCGAAGCCTGACGACCCTGCCTTTGCCACCGCCGAATACCGCATCATCGCCACACCGGCGCGCTCGCTTGCAGCCGCAAGCGAGGCCGCTCGCCGTGCCGGCTATGCCGTGGTCGATCTCGGCCACGCCGTGACCGGCGAGGCACGCGAGGTGGCGCAAGGGCATGCCACGCTTGCCCTGGAGGCACACGGGGCCGGCCGCAGGGTTGCCATTCTGAGTGGCGGGGAGCTGTCGGTGACGGTGCGCAACGCCAGGGGACGCGGCGGCCGGTGCCAGGAGTATGCCCTCGCGCTGGCGATCGCCTTGGCAGGACAACCGGGAATCGCGGCGCTTGCCGCCGACACCGACGGCATCGATGGCGGCGAAGGCAGGGTAACGGACCCTGCCGGCGTTGTGATCGATGCGGACACGCTCCATCGCGCCCGTCATCTGGATGCCAAAAAAATGCTCGACAACAACGATGCCACGGCGTTCTTTGAGGCCGCGGGCGGGCTGATCGTGCGAGGCCCGACACATACCAACGTCAACGATTTCCGTGCGATCCTGATCGACCCGTGAAACCAGCGACCACCCCGACGCTCCGTCCCGCGCGCACCGTGATTCGGTGGATCGTGCTGGCATGTGCGGCCGCCGGGGCATCGGTGGCGGTTGCGGTGCCGGCGCAGGCAGATCTCAAGCTGTGCAACATCACGCCCAACCGCATCGGCGTGGCCATCGGCTATCGCGACGCAGCGGGCGGATGGACCACGGAGGGCTGGTGGAACCTGACCGGACAAACCTGCGAGACCCTGTTCAAGGGGCCCCTGACCAGCCGCTACTGGTATGTGCATGCCGTCGACTATGATGGCGGCGGCGAGTGGGCCGGCAAGTCCTTCATGTGCACCCAAGACAAAGCGTTCACCATCAAGAGCGCCGGGGATTGCACGAGGCAGGGCTATAATCGCACGGGTTTCTTCGAGGTGGATGTCCAGGAGGCGACCGACTGGACCATCCGCCTGATCGATCCGAACGAAGGGGGCGCGAAAGCCAAATGAGACGCAGCCGGCGCGTCAAGATTGTCGCCACCCTCGGTCCTGCGTCGAACGCCCCGGAGATGATCGAGCACCTCTTCGAGGCGGGCGTCGACGTGTTCCGCATCAACATGAGCCACACGTCATTCGACGGGGTGAAGAAGCTGCACGCCGCCGTGCGCTCGGCCGAGGCCAGGTTCGGCCGGCCGATCGGCATCCTGGCCGACCTGCAGGGACCGAAGTTCCGCCTCGGGCCGTTCGCGGGCGAGCGCGTTACCCTGGCCGAGGGCGCGACCTTCCGTTTCGATACCAACGAGGACCCGGGCGACGCCTCGCGCGTGTACCTGCCGCATCCGCAGATCTTCGACGCTGTCGAGATCGGGCACACGCTGCTGCTCGACGACGGCAAGGTGCGCATGACGGTGACCGACAAGAAGCCGCTCGGCATCGAGGCCCGCGTCGTGGTTGGCGGCATGCTGGCCAGCCGCAAGGGCATCAGCCTGCCGGATACCGTGCTGCCGGTCGGCCCGCTGACCGAGAAGGACAAGGCCGATCTCGACTTCGTGCTGCGGCTCGGAGTCGACTGGGTGGCGCTGTCGTTCGTGCAGCGCGGGGACGACGTGAAGCTCGGCCGCCAGCTGGTCGGCTCGGCGGCGGCGCTGATGTCGAAGATCGAGAAGCCGGCGGCAATCGCCGACCTCGATGCCATCGTCGCCAACTCCGACGGCCTGATGGTGGCGCGCGGCGACCTGGGCGTCGAGTTGCCGGTGGAACGCGTGCCGGGGCTGCAGAAGCAGATCGTGTCCAAGTCGCGCGCCGCCGGCAAGCCGGTGGTGGTGGCCACCCAGATGCTGGAGAGCATGATCAACTCTCCCGTGCCGACCCGCGCCGAGGTATCGGACGTGGCCACCGCCGTGTTCGACGGCGCCGACGCAGTGATGCTGTCGGCGGAATCGGCGGCGGGCAAGTACCCGCTGGAGGCGATCCGCATGATGGACCGCATCGCCATCCAGGCCGAGAACGACCCGAGCTACGAGAAGATCCTCTACGCCACGCGCACGCCACCGCAGGAGACCGCCGCGGACGCCATTGCCGCCGCCGCGCATACGGTGGCGGACACGCTGCAGCTGGCGGCCATCATCTGCTACACCGCGACCGGCTCGACGGCACTGCGGGTGGCGCGCGAGCGACCGGGCCTCCCGGTGATCGGCCTGTCGCCGGTGGTGGCGACAGGCCGCAAGCTCGCCGCCGTCTGGGGCGTGCACTGCGTGCTGACCTCCGACCCGGAGAACCAGGCAGCCATGGTCCGCAAGGCCTGCCGCATCGCCTTCGACGAAGGCTACGCCAAGCCCGGCGAGGGCGTCATCATTGTCGC
>DASURA010000019.1:0-2202 GCA_036280295.1 Hyphomicrobiaceae bacterium | reverse complement strand
GACAGTACCGCTGCGGTCGCGGACCGTCTGGGGCCGAGGCTCGCGGCTGTCAAATCGCAGATCGAGAAGCTCGGCCCGGTCCCCGGTCCAAAGGATCCGGCCGAGGCGCCGGCAGTCGCCGCAGAGCGTACCCGCCTGATCGGGCTGGCCGGGGCCTACACCAGTGCGGCCAAGACCGGCGAGCTGACCAGCGAGCGCGCACGCCAACTGATCGCGCGCATCACGGTGGCGCGGCACTCGCTGTTCACCAGGAACCTGATGGAGCGGCTGCCAAGCCCGCTGACGCCGGGTGCCTGGCGCGAGGTGGCGGCGGGGCTCGTCATTGCCCGCCACAACATGGAGTTTGCGACGGACCGCTGGTGGGCGGCGGCCGCCCCCCAGCGTACGCGCCTCATGGCCCTGCTGGCCGCGGCCGTGGGGCTCGTTGTGGTGCTGCGCCTCGCGCTCTGGAAACCGACCCGCCGGCGCAACCGCAGGGCCGAGCCGCCGCTGCCGACGTTCTTTGAGCGCGCCGTCTCCGCGTTCTGGGTTGCTGCCCTGCGCCTCTTGCCGGTGCTACTCGCCTGCTTCGCCGTCTATGTCGGCCTCGATGCGTTGGGCTTGGTGGCGCCCAATACGCCCTGGGGGGAGCTGATTCCTGACGCGCTCGGGGGTATCCTTGTGTTTTCCGCCATCGCTGCGCTGCTGCGTGCGGTACTGGCGCCCGCCGCGCCGCAGTGGCGCCTGGTCGATCTGGCCGACAAGCCGGCGCGCCGCCTCAGGCGGCTGCTCACCGCCCTGGCCGCCGTCTATGCACTCGACGGCGTACTGACGGAGATGCTGCGCGTATTCTACATTCCGCTCTCCCTCAGCGTCGCCCAGTCGAGCACGACCAGCCTTGCCTTCGCGGCACTCATGATCGGCGTTCTGCTGACGCCGATGACGCCGGCGCATGCGCGGGAGCCAACCGGCTCCGCGCTGGCCGCCCCTCCTTACTCCCGGCATCGCCCCCGCTGGTTGAAGCTGCCGCTGTGGCTGCTGGCGTTGGGGATCATCATCGCCGTGCTGCTTGGCTATGCGGCACTTGCCCGGTTTGCCGCGCAGCAGCTCCTGCTCACGGGTGTCGTTGGGCTATTGTGCTGGCTCTGCTACCTCGCGATCCGCGCCTTCACGCGCGAGTCGACCGAGCAAAGCCGGGCGCTGGCCCACGTCATGGAGCGGCAGCTTGGCCTCGACCAGCCGCGCCGCAAGCAGCTCGCCAGTCTGACCGAGCTTGCCGTCACATTCGCGCTGGTGCTGGTGGCAGTACCGATTCTGATGCTGCAGTGGGGCTTCTCGGCTGCTGACATCCGCGACTGGTCGAAGACGCTCCTGTTCGGCTTCGAGATCGGCCAAGTCCGCATCTCATTGGTGCGCATCCTGGTCGGGATCGTACTGTTCATTGCACTGTTGCTGGCCACGCGCCTCATTCAGCGCTGGATGCGCGATCGCGCCCAGCAATCGCGCCTTGATGCTTCGATCGCCAACTCCATCGACACGGTGGTGGGCTACGCCGGCATCTCGCTGGCGGCGCTGGTGTCGCTCTCCTACGCCGGCCTCGACATCACCAATCTCGCCATCGTCGCCGGTGCCTTGTCGCTAGGCATCGGCTTTGGCCTGCAATCGATCGTCAATAACTTCGTCTCGGGGCTGATCCTGTTGATCGAGCGCCCGATCAAGGTGGGCGATCGGGTCGTGATCGGCGACAAGGAAGGCTACGTGCGCCGCATCAGCGTGCGCGCCACCGAGGTCGAGACCTTCGACAAGGCAAGCGTGATCGTGCCCAATTCGGAGCTGATCACGGGCCGCGTCGTCAACTGGTCGCATCGCGACTGGCGCGGCGCGGTGAGCCTCAAGGTCGGCGTGGCTTACGATGCCGATCCCGATGCGGTCATCGCCATCCTGAAGCAGTGCGCCCAGGAGCATTCCAGCGTGCTGCCCGAACCGGCGCCCAACGTGTTTCTGGAGGCATTCGGCGACAGCGCGCTGCTATTCAATCTGCGCATCGCGCTCGCCGACATCGACAAGGCTTACGGGGTGCAATCCGATCTGCGGTTTGCCATCCTCAA
The DNA here is from genome assembly GCA_036280295.1 of Hyphomicrobiaceae bacterium. GTDB lineage: Bacteria > Pseudomonadota > Alphaproteobacteria > Rhizobiales > Hyphomicrobiaceae > AWTP1-13. Next base: position 115 of record DASURA010000019.1, on the reverse strand, counting down.
GGCGTTCCGCGCCAACGGCATCGAGATTCCGTTCAACCAGCTGGACGTGACACTGCGCGCGACGGAGGCGCCGCCGCTGGCGAATGCGAATGGGAGCATGAAAATAACCGCCGGA
>DASURA010000018.1:0-9220 GCA_036280295.1 Hyphomicrobiaceae bacterium | reverse complement strand
CTGGCTCTTGTGGATGGTGAGCGCCCAGGCCAGCTTCAGTGGGAACTGTTTGAAGGTGCCGGCCACCGTCTCGACGATGGTTTCCAGCTCCTTGTCGTAGGCGTAGCGGCGGTTCTCCCACGATACGCGCTCCACCTCGTGCTCCTCGCCGTCGATCTCCACCCAGATCTTGTCGGGCTGGATGCGGGCCACGCGCGCGATCGTGCCGTTGACCCAGCGCTTGTCCGGGTCGTTGCGCAGCATCATGACCTTGGCGCGCGGCCGCAGCACCAGGTTGGCGTCGGTAGGCTGGGCGCTCTCGTTGAACTCGCCCGTCGTGCTGGCCTCGTAGGCGATCGTATGCCCGGGCAGCGCCTCCAGGTAGGCGTCGTTGATGCGCTTGGCCGCCGCGTTGGTGGGCACCAGGATCACGTACGGCTCGCCCTCCGACAGCCGCCGGATCGGGTGCACGCGCTCGTTGAGCACTGCAAGGTCATCCTCCTCGGCCTCGCCGTCGCGCACCTTGTTGAGTACGTCGATCAGCGCCTGGTCGCGCTGGCGGAACACCTCGCTGAGCTCGATCAGCGCCGTGCCGTGGCCCTCGCGCAGCGCGCCGACGTTGAAGAAGAAGGGCCCGCCGTGCTCGGTCTCCAGGTGTGCTGCCACCTCGCCCTCGTTGACCACGGGGGGCAGCTGGTGGAGGTCGCCGAACATGGCGAGGCGCACGCCGCCGAACGGCTCGCGCGACTTGCCGCGGTTGACACGCAAGGACTGGTCGATCGCCCACATCAGGTCGGACCGCACCATCGACACCTCGTCAATGACCAGGAACTTCAGCTTGCGCATGATGCCGCCGTTGCGGCTGCGGCGGATGTCGTCCTTGCGCACCAGCCGCGGCGGCAGGCCGAAGAACGAGTGGATGGTCTGGCCGCCGACGTTGATGCCGGCGAGCCCGGTGGGCGCCACGATGGCCATCTCGGCAGCCATCAGGTCCTTGAGGCACTTGAGCAGCGTGGACTTGCCGGTGCCGGCGCGGCCGGTGACGAACAGATGCCCCTTGCCCTCGCGCAGGTAGTCGTGGGCGGCGAGGAACTCCGACGTTGGGGTGATGCCCGAGGGCCAGTGGCCGCCCGAGGGCGGTGCAGACGACGCTGGCACAGCTTCTGCGCGCATGGCCGGCTCCCTCTCGCGCGATGATTCCGGCCCGCAAGGTAGCAGCAACCGGCCGCCGGGTCACGCCGCGGTACACGGATTTTGCGGGAGTTTCTGGGGGTGGCGAAAAGACTTGCGACATCCTTCGGTCCGCACGAGGTTAGCCCGAAACGGGGCCGAAAGAGGGAAAGAGAGCCGATGGCGTTCCTGATTGCCTGCCGCACCCGCGCCGAGCTGTTTGCTGCCAAGATGCGGGCGCTGGCGCCTGGTCTCGACCTCCGCATTGCCCCTGACGTAGGCAGCGCCGAGGACATCGACACCGCGCTCGCCTGGCTGCCGCAGCCGGGCCTGCTGGCGTCGCTGCCCAACCTCAAGCTGATCGTCTCGGTCGGCGCCGGCGTCGATGCGCTGCTGCAGGACGCGACGCTGCCCGCCGACGTGCCGCTGGTGCGCTTCGTCGACCCGGACCTCACCGGCCGCATGGTCGAGTACATCGTGCTCCACGTTCTCTATCACCACCGCCGCATGGCCGAGCTCCGCGAGTTGCAGGCGCGCCGGGTCTGGCAGGCCTATGTGCCCGAGCCGACGGCCGGCGAGGTGCGCGTGGGTCTGATGGGCCTCGGCGTGCTGGGCAGCGCGGCCGCCCGCGTGCTGGGTGCGCTGGGATACCGGCTCAACGGCTGGAGCCGGACTCCGAAAGCGCTCGACGGCGTCACCTGCTTCAGCGGCACGGACGGGCTCGAGCCATTCCTTGCTGATACCGACATCCTTGCCGTGCTGCTGCCGCTGACGCCCGAAACGCGCGGGATCTTGAACCGCGGCCTGTTCGCCAAGCTGTCGACGCGCGGCCGCAGCCCGCTGCTGGCTGGGCCGGTCCTAATCAACGCCGGGCGCGGCGGGCTGCAAGTCGATGCGGATATCGCCGCGGCGCTTGCGGTCGGCGAGCTTGCTGCCGCCTCGCTCGACGTGTTCGAGACCGAGCCGTTGCCCGCCACCAGCCCGCTGTGGCAGCACCCCCGCGTGGTGGTGACCCCACACAACGCCGCGGAGAGCAACCCGGCCGCCATCGCCCGCTATGCCTACAGCCAGATGCGGGCCCTGCATGACGGACGCTCGCTGGGGAACCTGGTAGACCGGGAGCGCGGGTATTGAATCGCAGGGGTGCAACAAGGCGCCAGCCGCGTTGCACCGAGACCGCAATGCAGCAGTGGCCGCCCGCAGCTATTCGGTGCAATGCGCTTCGCTTATTGCACCCTACGGACTACGGACTAGCGGTGACGGCTGCTCGAGGAGGAGCGCCAGGCGCGCTTGCGCCAGCACTGCGCTTTCTCGACGGCGGTGGTCTTGCCTATTGCGGCGCGGGTGCTCGCTGACACCGTCAGGCCGGCGGCATCGGCGCGGGGCGCGGCCACGATTCCCAGAGCCATGACAACGGCAATGGCCAAACCAGAAGCAAGGGCTGCGATCGGAAGCGGGTGGTGGCGCATGGCTCGGCCTCCTTGGCTGATCAATCGGAGATCGAGCTAACCGTGCCAAAGCCGGCCCGGACATCGGGACAAGTCTCCCTCCTGCCTACGGCAGCACCCCATGTCCCGGTCAGGACATGCGCCGCGCATCTCCGGAGCCCCAGCGTGGGGGGAGTCGCGCCGCCAAAGCGCGGATCGCTTCCCCCACTCCCGATCTCCCCACTCCCGCCTTACCCAGTCAGAATTTCCCCCGACCGGTATCAGTCGGCCGCGACGTGGACCGCCTCACCGGCCGCCGCCTGCCTCTGCACGCGCACCAGCGCGATCAGCGGGAACGACAGGAGCATCATCACCATCATCATCAGGAAGCTGTTGTCGTAGGCGATGATGGCGGCCTGCTGGCTGACGATCCGCTCCAGCAGCGCGCGGCCGGTCTCGGTGCCGGGATCGAGCATCGCCGCGGCCGGATCGGCCAGTGCCTGGTTGAACGGCGTGACGGCCTCGGTCAGCCGGGCGTGCATCACGGTGGTCTTGTTGGTGAGGCTGGCGATCAGGATCGACACGCCGATCGAGCTGCCCAGGTTGCGGATCAACGTCCACATGGCGGTGCCCTGGGTGCGCAGCGCCGGTGGCAACGAGCCGAGCGCCAGCGTATTCAGCGGCACGAACATGGCCCCAAGCCCCATGCCCTGCACGATGCTGGTCCAGACGATGGTGAAGGCCGTGGTATCCGGCGAGAAGTCGATGCAGTAGTAGAGCGAGATCACGCAGCAGACGAGGCCGCCCCCCAGCAGCAGGCGCGAATCGATGCGCTGGATCAGCCGGCCTGCCGTCACCATGCCGATGGCCATGCCGATGCCGCGCGACGCCAGCAGCATGCCGACGTCGATGATGGGGTAGCCCATGAGGCCCTGGAGCAGGGGCGCCATGATCGCCATGGTGGCCACCAGCAGCACGCCGACCACGAACATGAAGGCCAGCCCGATGACGAAATTGCGATCCCGGAAGATGTCGAAAGGGAGGAACGGCTGCGCCGTGGTGAAGCTGTGGGCGAGGAAGAGATAGAACGCCGTCGCCGACACCGCCGCGGTGGCGATGATCTCGCCGGAGTCGAACCAGCTGAGTTGCTCGCCGCGGTCGAGCATCAGCTGCAGGGCACCGATGGCGACGCTCAAGGTGGCGAACCCGAGCCAGTCGAACGGCAGGCCGGCGTTGCCCTCGGTCTCGTCCATGAAGGCCAGCAGGCCAAACGCGGTGGCTATGCCGAACGGCACATTGATAAGGAACACCCACCGCCACGAGTAGTACTCGGTGAGCACGCCGCCGAGGATCGGCCCCATGATCGGCCCGATCATCACACCGAGGCCCCACAAGGTCATGGCCCAGCCCCGCTGCTCGATCGGATAGACTGTCAGCATCACGGTCTGCGACAGCGGCACCAGCGCTGCGCCGAACATGCCCTGCACAATCCGGAACAGCACGATCTCCTCGACGCTCTGGGCGACGCCGCACAGCACGGAGGCAAATGTGAAGCCGGTGACGCAGACGACGAACAGCTTCTTGATGCCGAACCGCGTTGCCAGCCAGCCGACCGGCGCCGTCATCACCGCTGCCGCGACGACGTAGGACGTCAGCACCCAGCTCACCTGGTCCAGCGTGGCCGAGAGGCTGCCCTGCATGTAGGGGAGCGACACGTTGGCGATGGTGATGTCCAGCACCTGCATGATGGTGGCCATCATCACGCAGATGGTGATCAGCAGGCGCCGCCCGCCAGGAAGGGCGCCCGCGGCGGGCGCGGCGGATGCCGGCCTGCTCATCGATCGCGGTCCTCCCTGGCCACCGCGCTCGCGCCGAAGAGCCTCGCCAGCCGGCCGCGGCGGCCGGTGTCGATCTCGATCGTGGCGCTCATGCCGGCGCGCAGCCGGCGCAGGTCCTGCCCTTCGGAAAGCTCAATGCGGATCGGGACGCGCTGCACGATCTTGATCCAGTTGCCGGCGGCGTTCTGCGGCGGCAGGATCGAGAACTGTGCGCCGGTGCCAGGGCTGATGGCGCCCACGGTCCCCTTGAGCGGCCGCTCCGGAAACGCATCGATGGCGATCGCAACCGGCTGGCCCGGGCGGACGTGCGTGAGGTCCGTCTCCTTCGGATTGGCATCGATCCACAAGGCCTCGCTGCTGATGACGCTGAACACGGCCTGGCCGGCCATCAGGTAGCGTCCCATCTGGATGCTCGACACCTGCGTCGCCACGCCGGCGATGGGCGCGCGCAGCACCGTGTTGGCAAGATCGCGCTTGGCGCGGTCCAGCGCCACCGATGCCTCGATGAACTGCGGGTAGCGCTCGATCGGAAGGTCCGGATCGTCGAGCAGCTGAATGCGTGCCGTGCGCGCCTGCTGCTCCAGCTGCTCCATCTGGGCCTGCGCCGCCATCAGCGCCACCCTGGCCTTGTCGAGGTCGGACTGCGAGCTGATCCGATCGCCGACCAGCTTGGTCTTGCGGTCGAAGTCAGAGCGCGCAGCCGCGAGCGACTGGCGCGACAGCTCGATCTGCCGGCCGAGGCTTGCCAGGCTGGCCTTGAGCGCGGCGAGGTCGGCGCGCACGCGCGTGAGCCGGGCCTCGGCTTCCTGCGCGGTCAGGCGATAGGGCTCGGCATCGATCGCAAACAGCTCGTCGCCCGGCTTCAGCTGCTGCCCCTCGGCAACGGTGATGCGCACCACCTTGCCGGACACCTCTGGCGTGATCAGCACCTTCTGCGCACCGACGTAGGCGTTGTCGGTGGAGACATAGCGTCCGCTCAGCAGGTAGAAGCCAAGCCCGACCAGCGCGGCCAGGGCCGGCACGAGCACCAGCAAGGTCAGCCGCAGCGGCGGCAGCCTTGAGACCGGAATGCGCGCGCGAGCCCGCTCCAGCCACTGCAATCTAGCCAGCATTCCGTCCCCCGACATCGGTGCGCCGCGCTGCGGCATTCTCCGCCGCCGCGCGTATGTTGTCCTTGATCCGCAGCAGCCGCTGCAGCAATTGTCTCACCTCGGTCTCGCCGAACCCGGCCAGCACCTGGCCGGCAAGCTCGCGCCCGAGTGGCGCCATGCATTCCAGCATCGATCGCCCCTTGGCTGTCAGATGCAGGCGGTTGGCACGCCGGTCGCTCGCATGCGGCCGCCGCTCCACCAGCCGCAGCTCGCACAGGCGGTCGACCAGGCGCACCAGCGAGATCGGCGTAATCTCCAGCACGTCCGCCATCTCCGCCTGCGTCATCCCCTCGTGTCGCTCCAGCCGGAGCAGCACGCCCCACTGTGCCCGTGTCATGCCATGTTGCCGGGCACACTGATCGACGAACGTGCGCATGGCGCGCGCCGTGTCGACGAGCTGGAACATGACCTCGCGTTCGGTGGGGATTTGCGACATGGAGCGGTAGCGGCAGCCTGACGGTCGCTTGCTTATTATAAGCTAGCTTACGATTACGCCACCGCTACCGCTTCGGCAGGACTGCATCTCTGTCATGCGCAGGGTGCAACAAGCAAAGCATTGCACCGATCAACCGCGAGCCACTTGGCGACCGGATCAGGCGTCCTGATGCAGCGCTGCGCCTTATTGCGCCTTGCGCCGGGCGAAGACCACGTCGCGCACCCGATCCAGCTCCCCGAGCATCGGATGTTGCGTGAGGTGCAGGCCGGCGAGCCACCCGCCGGCGCCGAGGATGCCGGTGAGGATGCCCTGCAGGATCGTCAGGTCGAAGCGGAAGCCCTGGGCGGCAACGATCGACAGCGGCCCGGCAATGGCAAGGAGGGTGATGACGCCGCTGCGCCACGTCGCCCTGGCGAGGTCGAGCCATTCAATCGAGACGTGGCGGCGCACGAAGCACATCGAGATGTAGGCCTGCAGCGGCAGGATAATGAGAAAGCTCAGCGCCGCAGCCTCGATACTGTGGACGGCGGCAACGGCGGCGATGGCGGCGGAGATCGGCCAGGCGATCAGCCCGCGCAGCAGCACGTCGCGCATGGCGCCTACGGAGACCAGCAGCGGATAATTGAGCTCATTGGCAGAGGAGAAGATCAGCGCCGGCGCGATGGTCTGCACCAGTACCACGGTACCGAGCCACTGGCTGCCGAGCAGGATCTGGATGACCGGATGCGCCAGGATCGCCAGCCCAATGAGAATCGGCCAGTGCAGGCACGTAATGAGGGCGAGAGCGCGCAAATAGGGCTGCTTCAGGTCGCGGCCGGCGCGCAGCTCGGCGGAGAGTGCGGGCAGCAACACAGGGGCGATGCCGCCTAACAGTGCCCGATCCGGCAGCTGGCAGACGAGCAGCGCGCGGGCGAAATGGCCGGCGGCATCAAGCGAGATCAGCCGGCCCAGAACCATGGTGGGGGCGGCCTCGAACAGCCGGTAGAGAAGCACGTTAACACCGTTGCAGGCGCCGAACGCCAGGATGCCGCGGCAGCCTTGCAAGAGCGGCTTGAACATCCAGACGTCCGGCCGCAGGGCGAGCGCCAGCATTGCCGTCAGCACCGCGGAGGCGACGCAGGCCCAGGCGAAGCTCATGTAGCTGAAGCCCAGCGCCGCCAGGGCCAGCGTGCAGACGAGAAAGGTTGTGTTGCCGGTGATGTTGATGATGGCAACCTCGGCGAACGCCATCTCGCGGCGCATGAGCGAGGTGATGAGCAGGGCGACGACATCGAACAGGGCGGCGACGGAGGCGACGCGCAGATAAGGGATGAGCCGCGGCTCGCCGTAGACGCCGGCCAGCCAGGGGGCAAGGAAACCCAGCACCCCGCAGACGACGATGCTGATGAGGATGATCACCGTGGCGGCGCTGCGGATATCGGCGGCGGTGAGATCGAGCTTCTGGATCAGGTAGGCCGCGGGGGTAAACTCGCGGGCGGAGGTCACAAGCGCGATGATCGCCACCCCGATCGCCCAGATGCCGATCTCCTCGGGCGTGAGGAGGCGCGACACCACGACGGTAAGACCGAAGCTGGCGATCAGGCCGAAATAGCGCTCGACCGTGGCGATGGCGAGGGCTTGTCTTATTCCCACGTCTCAATCCCTGTTGGGCGCATCGGCTACCGCATGTTCCGGACCGCGGGCCGCCGGCCTGAATGAGCGTCAGATGTCGAGAATCCGCCTGGGATGCAGGCGCCCGGCAAGGAGATCGCGAACGGCGATGAGGTTGCCCCTGCAGCGGCCGAGACGGTCGACATGTGGCTCGGGCCAGGCAAGGCGGACGATGTTCGCAAGCAGGTTCTTGCCCATGGTCCGGGCGCCGAATGCGACCGACATGGTGCCCTTGCGCATGAGATAAAGCGGGTTGGCGATTTGGGAGTAGCCGAGCCTGACGCCCGAGGCGCGGCCGCGCTTGGCGCCCAGATGCACGCCGGTGAGCGCCGCCGTCTGCACGATGTTGCCGAACGGCGCCAGCTGACGGCTGAAGTCGATATCCTCCTGCCACGCATAGAGCGGCAGCGACTCGTCGAAGCTGGCGCCGTGCCTGCGCACCGGGGCCGCCCGTACGACCATGTTGCAGCCATAGACACCATAGTAGGGCTTGAGGGCGGCGTCAGGATCGCAGGGTGGCGCGTCGGCAAGCTTCCATCGCGCATAGGCGGGCGTAAGCCCCAGCCCGCGGATGCCGTCCGCGATCAGCTTGCCGGTGGCGAGGACGACGCTGGGATGGCGCCGGAGGACGTGTTCGGCATGGGCCAGGTAGCTCGTGGCCGGGAGAAAGTCGTCGTCGATGAAGACGATCACTTCGGCGTCGCCCGCCTCGCGCAGGATGGCGTTGCGCTGTGCCGGAAGGCCATGCGCGCTGATGAGGGTGGTGACCGGGAAGTGGCAGGAGGCGCCGAGCTCGCTGTCGGCGTCGTTCGACGAGGCACCGCAGACGATCACGCGGTCGGGCAGGCGCGCCTGGTGCCCAAGCCAGCCCAGTGTCTCGTGAAGCAGATCGCGCCGGCCCGATGTGGCGATGCCCACCACCAGGCGCAGGGGGCGCAGCGCAGGCGAGGTGTCGATGACGGGTGGGCAGAAGGTCGACCGCGAGGCGCGCCAGCCTTGCCAGCGTCCCTTGAGCACGTTCAGATAGTAGCGGCTGCGTGCAACACGCCCGCACAGGGCGTGCATCAACAGCGCCGCCGCCGGTCGCGCCAGCCAGCGGGCGATGCCGCTGAAGCCATGGCCGTGCCGGCCCAGCACGTAGCCCATGCCGCAGCCATAGGCGCGCGCTTTCGCCTGCATGGCGGCATCCGGCGTGTGGATGTCGAGCTCGGGATGGTGGCCGTAGACGGACGGATCGAAATAGCCTGTGAACCCTGCGGCCAGAGCCCTGAGCAGGATGTCCTGCCCTTCGGCCGCCTGCATGGGCGTACCCGCACCGACGCCGATGCTCTCGTCATAGCCGCCGACGTGCTCCAGCACCTCGCGCTTGAGGAATGTCATCCATTCGATGGATGTATTCCACACATTGGCTCGGCAGATGGGCTGTGCGAGCGTCTCATAGCGGCCGTTGATACTGCGCCCGGTCTCGTCGGCGGCACGCCCGGTGATGATGTCCGCCTCCGTCATCTCGAAGCGGTCGGCCACCTTGGCCAGCAGCCACGGCGGATACGAGCAATCGTCGTCGGGAAA
>DASURA010000017.1:0-9372 GCA_036280295.1 Hyphomicrobiaceae bacterium | reverse complement strand
GGCGGTGCAGTACCGCCTGCCGGTGAAGGTGTTCATCCTCAACAACCAGTACATGGGCATGGTGCGGCAGTGGCAGCAGTTGCTGCACGGCAACCGCATCTCGGAAAGCTACACCGCCGCGCTGCCGGACTTCGTCAAGCTCGCCGAGGCCTACGGCGCCATCGGCATCCGCTGCGACAAGCCCGCCGAGCTCGACGAGAAGATCGGCGCCATGCTGGAGGCGCCGGCCGACAGGCCGGTGATCTTCGACTGCCGCGTCGCCGCGCTCGCCAACTGCTTCCCCATGATCCCCTCAGGCAAGGCGCACAACGAGATGCTGCTGGGCGAGGACGTGTCCGACGAGGAGATCGACAAGGCGATCGGCAAGGAAGGCAAGGTGCTGGTGTAGGGGCGGCGGTCTCACAGCCGTAGGGCGGATTAGCGAAGCGTAATCCGCCGCTTTGCTGGAGCATCGGCGGATTACGGGCTTCGCCCTAGCCGCCCTACGCGGCGACCGGCATGTCCCACGGATTGATCAGTTTCACCGAGATGCCCTGGAAGTCATGAACATCGCGGGTCGCAATGGGTATGTTGCGCGAGATCGCTACGCCTGCGATCTGCATGTCGCTCGTGCTCCTGGGACGCCCGGCACGACGGCAGACGCCAGACCACTTGGCCGTGGCGAACACAGCCTCGCGGTCATAGCTCAACACGCGGTTGCCGATCGGGTCACTCAGTGCCCAGTCGATGTCCGCCTCCAGCTCCCGGCGGCGCCGACTTTTCAGCAGCTTCTCGACGCGGGATCGCAGCTGCATCACTGTGATCGCCGTGGTCAGCAGCGAATCTCTGGATTGAGAGTTCATCCAGGCCCGCACTGCCGGGTGAGGCGTGCTCCGCATCAACTCGGATATGACATTGGTGCCGAGGATGATCATATGGCTGACGGCTGCTCCTCGAAATCCTCTGCTTCGAAATCCGGAATCCGCATATCCGACTGCGAATCGACCTCGATGACGCCGGCATTGAAGCGCGCGAACTCCTCGTCTGTCAGGCCTCTCTCCTTGAAATGCTCGTACGCGAGGTCGCCTAGTCCCATCGTCTTGTCGTCCAGAGCCATATGTCCAGTGGGCTCCTCGAATCCGGTTTGGGCGACGGCTTCCTCGAGGATCAGTTGCGCCTCTGCCTCAACGTTCCGGCCGTGTTGTCTTGCACGTGCCGCAAGGCGCTCTTTGGCCGCCTCATTGAGCTCGGGAATGAAGAGATGTGCCATGAGTGCACCTCCGGAGCTGTTCATGCGACAGAAAATAGCCTTCTGCCAGATCAAGTCAAACAAAAAGTGTGTTTGAGGACAAACCAATGCCCCACCAGCAGCCTGGCTCCGCCTACTTCCTCGACGACCGCAAGGAAGTGCCCGTCACGCATACCTTTTCGGTGGTGGTGGACAACGAGCCCGGTGTGCTCGCCCGCATCGCCGGGCTGTTCTCTGGCCGCGGCTACAACATCGAGAGCCTGACAGTCTCGGAGACCGAGCACGAGAAGCACATCTCGCGCTTTACCATCGTCACCACCGGCACGCCGCAGGTGCTGTCGCAGATCAAGAGCCAGCTGGAGCGGCTGGTCAATGTGCACCGGGTCATTGACCTCACCCTGACTTGCCGGCCGCTGGAGCGCGAGATGGTGCTGTGCAAGGTCAGCGGCAGGGGCGAGAAGCGCATTGAAGCGCTGCGCGTGGCCGAGATCTTCCGCGCCAAGGTGATCGACACCTCCACCGAGCATTTCGTCTTCGAGCTGACCGGCCGGTCCAGCAAGATCGAGCAGTTCATCACCATCATGATGGAGCTCGGCCTGGTGGAGGTGTCCCGCACCGGCATCGCCGCCATCTCGCGCGGGCCGAAGGTGTTGTAAAGGGCAAGCCCTGCCAGCCGGTCGCGCCAGGTTGCGCAATCCTGCCATGAGCCAGACGGAGTCCCTTGCGGCGCTGCGCGGGCGGGCCTGCACGAGACAACTGCGGTTCTGCAGGGGTTGCAGGTCTAGTTGGGCTAGCAGCCGCCCAAGCCATCCGGTGCAGCCGCACGGATGCCTCGCGGAAGGTGCGCGACATATTTCCTTGCCGCTCGCCGCCCCTCCCCCGCTATCATCGCTCGCAACTGAAAAACACGCCCTTGGGGGATCCACCGTCATGCGCGAAGACTTGCAATACGCCGTCCTGCACGAGTTCGTGGAGCCTGCCCGGCGCAACCTGCCGCGTGGCACCTGGGACTACCTGATGGGCGGGGCGGAGACGGAGACCACCCAGGAGCGCAACCGGATGGCGCTCGATTCCGTTGCCTTCCGGCCGCGCGTGCTGCGCAACGTGGAGACCGTCGATACCGGAGCCAAGGTGCTCGGCCATGCGCTGAAGCTGCCGGTGATCCTGGCCCCGATCGGCTCGCTGCAGGATATGACCCAGGGCGGCGGCGCCGCAGCCACGCGGGCGGCGGCGGCCTTCGGCGTCATGCACATGCTGAGCTCGGCATGCCTTCCGACATTGGAGGAGGTTGCCGCTGCTGCGCCGGACCACCCCAAGATGTTCCAGCTCTACGTCCGCGGCGACAACGCCTACGTGGAGGATTACATCTCCCGCGCCGTCGCCAGCGGCTACAACGCGCTCGCCCTCACCATCGACCTCGACTACTACGGCCGCCGCGAGCGCGACCTTGCCAAGCGCTTCGAGACCACCTCGCGCCGCACGCGCCCGGCGGATCACCACCAGGCGCGCTTCTCCTGGGCCGATGTCGCAAGGCTCAAGGCCAAGTTCAAGATCCCCTTCATCCTGAAGGGCATCGCCACCGCCGAGGACGCCAGGATCGCCCTGGAGCACGGTATCGAGGGCATCTACGTTTCCAACCACGGCGGCCGCCAGCTCGACCACGGCAAGGGCGGCATTGCCGTGCTGCCCGAGGTGGTGGAGGCAGTCGCCGGGCGTGCAGAGGTCTATGTCGATGGCGGCTTCATGCGCGGGGCCGATATCGTCAAGGCGATGGCGCTGGGCGCCACCGCGGTGGGGATCGGCCGCATGCAGGGCCTGGCCCTGGCGGCCGGCGGCCAGGCCGGCCTGGTGCGGGCGCTGGAGCTGCTCGCCGACGAGGTGACGCGCACCCTGGGGATGCTCGGCGTCACCTCGTTCGCGGAGCTCAACTCAAGCTACGTGGACGCCGTGGCGCCGATCGTGCGCCAGTCCTGGCTCGACAGCGCCTTCCCGCTGCTGAAGGAGGGGTACTGAGGGCTGCGGCCGCAGGCATTGCGGTCCCGACTGGCGCTGCCGGCAATTGCGGCAGTGGGGATGCGATCTGCAACCCGCTGCCGCCCACGCCGTGGGCCGCAAGCCAGCCCTGCAGGGCCGCCATCTGCTTCGAGCACGGCAGGCCGGAGCCGCCGCCGAAATCCTTGAACAGGTCGCCGCAGCAGCTGGTCGCCTTGACGCAGGCATGCGGAATAATGTGTGCGCGCGGGATCGAGAACGCGTGCATCAGCCACCTGATGAGCGCGATCGAGGTGCGAGCCTGCGCCTCGGCGATGGCATCGCCGGCGCACGCCACGTGCTCGATGCCGATCGAGCGGGCATTCATCGCCGAGGTGCCGGCGTGCCAGGCGCACTCCTGGTCCGGCACCATCTGCACCAGCTCGCCGTCGCGGCCGACAATATAATGCGCCGATACCCTGGGCGTGCCGGCCATGAAGTGGGCGATGGTGCCCTCGATATTGCGTGAGGTGGTGTAGTGGATGACGATATGGTCGACCGCCTTGCCGTTGCGGCTCGATTTGTGGGTGGTCCAATGGGTGCGGTCGACACGCGGCTTTTGCGGTGAACCATCCGGAGTTGGCAGGGACGGTACGGCGTGCGGGTCGCCGCCAGCCTCGCAGGTGAAGGTCTCGAGGCCGGAGGTGGAAGGCGCGTCGGTCGAAGGGGCGGTCATGCGGTCAACCTCTGAGGTGGGAGTTGGCGACACGCAGCGCGCCCCTCGGCGCCGCATTCCGCTGCGGGCCGCGGCTTAGCATTGGCAGCGGAGCCGGGGGATAGGCTTGCGGAGACCTGTGGGCTCGCTTCCATGCGCCTCGCCTCATGGTCGCTCAATCTGCCGCCCGTTCTCGACCGCGGGGTGCGAATCGCCAAGGGCAAGTTCGCCTGACGGGCACGGCGAGAGGTTGGCCGTAACCGTTCGGCGCGCCAGCGCTTCCTGCTGTTTGGCCGGCATCCGGTTGAAACGTGCCCAGGCCTCCAGCTGGGCCACCGCCGTGACGCAGGGGGCGGGCTTCAGCGTTCTCGGCGGGGAATTTCCGGAGTAGCCGTTCAGCGTTGGAATGTGGTTGTCCTGCGCAAATATCATCGCGTCCAGCGACGTTGCGTAGTCCAGGCCGTTGTCGTTTCCACGTACCCAGAGGATTGCCGTGTCTGAGAGCGGAGACGGAAGCGCCTTGCGCACGTTCTCCTGCCGATTCTGCAAGGTCGTGAAGGAAACCGATACCCCCGAGAACGTGACCGGCTCGAAGCCGAGCATGGCTGTGATCGCGAGCGCAGCTGGCCAAGCGAGGCCGGCGCGCTTCCAGGCAACCCGCGACAGGATCGACCCGACGCCGATGGCGGACAGGAGCGCGATCGGGAACAGCATGACCAGGATGATGCGACTGACCCCGCGGACAGCGCTGAGTCCAGGCACGTGCATCACCAACTTGTAGAGCGTGAGCTTGCCGATGGTGAGAGTCGCGGCGAACAGGATGGCGAGCGACAGCATAGCGACGAAGCCGAGTAGGAGTTTGTCAGCCGATACCGCCCTCCGGATGACGGCGATCACACCAGCGATCGTCAATGCCAGACCACCGACGCCGATGAACATCTGGTGCTCGTGGCGGATGGGGATACCGCCGATCCACGCGCCCAGGAAGGAGGTGTATGGACTGCGATCAGCCAGCAGATAGCTGCCGATACGCGGCAGCATCGTGCGGATCTCAGCCGCCGGCCGGCGGAATCCATAGAAGCGCGCGTAATGGAGATAGGGGGCGAGGAGCCAGGCGAGGGCGGCAAGCGAGGCCGCCGTCGCAAGGCTCGCCCATAGCAGGTGCTGCCGGCGCTCTTTCGCCAGAGACCGGAGCAGCTCCGATACTGTGCTCCGCTCGCCGAGGACGAGAAGAGCGATGAGCGTGGCCCCAAGCAGGTAGAGTAGAAAAACACCCATGTAGATCGTGCAGAAGAACTGCACTGTGAGCCAGGCCGCAACTTTCCAGATCAGCACCAGCCGCTTTTCCCGCCAAGTCTCGATCAGCGCAAGGATGGCGAGGGGCACGGCGAAGCGGTAGAGCAGTTGAGCGTGTACGTCCTTTGCCAGCATCGGCAGCGCGAACGTGAAGACGAAGGCGCCGGCGGCCGCCGAGGCTCGCCCGAAACCAAGCCGTTGCAGGACAAAGAAGCAGGCGGAGAAATTGGCGACAAAGCCCAGCAGGAACCAGAGGTCGAACGAGACCTCCCGCGACAGCCCTAATGCGCGGAACGGCACGTAGAAAATGGCTGTTCCGAAGTGATTATCGCTGAATGTCAAAGTGCCGGGACTTGGATAGAAGAAATCCGGACTCCACAGATGCGGTTGCAGCCCAATTGTCCATAAATAGAGATGCTCCAGGATGACACCATTGAAACGGGCGTCGCCGATGTCTCCAGGTATGGCATGAAGATAGTCGGTGGCTCTCAAGGAGTAGCCGATAAACCCAACGAGAAACAGCGTCAGCGCAAGGAACGCAGAATTCGCGATGCCGTCCTTTTCAAATTCCGGATATGACTGGTGCATCACAGCCGCCTTTCGCGCATCGTACAGGGATATGTTTAGGGACATTCGTAGCCGATCGGGCCCTTGGCGCTTGCCGCGTAGGGGTGGACGAGCGCATCGGTATATTGGCCCGCCAGCAGACGATGTCTGGCAAGGAGATGTGTTCTGACGAACCGGCTGAACCGCGCCAGCCGGTGGCCGCGCTCGGTCAGCCTGACGCAGCCATTCTCGATCACGATCGTTCCCGACTCCAGCTGCTCCGTCAGGCGCACGTCGACCAGCCGGAACTCCGGCATGTACTCGGACACAAACACTTGGCCGATCGCGTTTTGCCGGATGCCGCCGCCCCGCTGCTCGAGCTTCTCCAGGATGTAGAATGACAGCGACCGATCAAGGAGCGCCGGGCCGGAGATCGCGAAGCTGTACCCAGCCAGGAGCCAGATGATGGCCAGCAGCGTGACCTCCAGGAGCGAGAGGCCAAAGCGGTGCCGCGTGGCAAGGGCGACGGCCGCGGTCGCAGCAGCGGCAATCAGGGCGTCGCCCAGCGCCGCGTAGAAGATGACGTCGACAGGAATATAGCGGATATGGAGGATGTAGACGCCGAGCAGGAGGGCGGCGAACAAGGCGGTGAGGAGGAGCAGGGCACTGAGCGCCCGTAGAGGCCCCAGATTGCTCGTTTCGCTAGGGCCGAGTATCGTGCGCCATCCCTTGCCGGTGAGACCGGGCGTGAGGCGGGCTCCGGCGGGTCCTGCGAAGCCCTTCGGCACTGAGCGGAAAGCCTTCATGCGTTGGTGATCCTTGTCAGGGTTTGTTCGACGCCGGCCGATACGCGCCTTCCGATACGCGAGTTGATTACCTCACGGTGATTGATCTGGCCCCGAGGGCGAAGACACGAGGGTCGCGTGACAGCCCCAGCGCCAACAGCGAGCGGGCGTCGGGAAACTGCATCTGGAGGACGATCTCGCCGGCGTGCCCGCCGATGGCAGCCGGAATCGGCAAGGTCAGCTCACCCTCCGCGGTCATGGCCTGCTCCGGCAGGGCAACGCCATTGATTGCCGCGCGAATACGCTGCGACTTGATCGAGCCGCCGACAAATGGAACTGCCTGGAGGACGATTTCCTTGGCTGGCTCCTGGATGGTGAACGAGAGGCGGCTGGATTGTGCCGACCAGCGGCCCCATCCTTCAGGCGCATGCCATCCCGCGTCGAAGCCCATCCGGTCGTCCTCTCCCTGGCTGAGCTGCAGGGTGTCGCCGACCCGAAACGGCGGCCAATGCAGGCCGTCCTGCTCGGTCGTATCTGGCTCGCGGGAGCACAGGATGATGCCATCGACCTTGCGGCAGAAATGCCGGGCAGAGTTTATGCCGATCATATTGCCGCGTCGCGCAAAGACGTAGGCGGTGTCCTCGCGCAGCCCCGATATCTCGATCTGGCGTGGCTGCTTCTCGCAGAAATACCCGGCCTGCCGCTTGCTGAAGCGTCCTGAATAGAAACTGTTGATCGACATGCCGCGCTGGCCGGCGAGCTTGCCGAAGATCCAGAACCCTTGCAGCCCACCCGGCGTCATATGCGGTTGGCACGGCCATGCGGGGACAATGACCAGATGGCGGTGATGCAGGGCGAGAGACTGCCACGGCTCATGGTCGGTAAAGACCGCTGATTGAGCCGCTTCCAGCTTTGCCCTGGTTCCAGCGAGCAGTGGTCGGATATCCAGCACCTGCACCAGCAGGGCCAGCGTGAGGACGCCGACGATGCGCCTGCCAAATGCCGCATGCGCAGCGTAGAGCGCAGCAGCCATCAGCAGGTAGAACGCGGGCCAGAACAGCCTCCCGGAAGCCCGGAAGGCATTCAGCAGGGCCAGCACCGGTTCGGGGAGCCTGAGCTCGTACATGACCACGCCGCCGGCCGTCGCCTTCGTTGACAGCGCCAGAGCCAGGCTGATCAGCAGGATGACCCAGGCGGGAAGCGCGGACAGGCAGAACGCCTGGCGCAGGACCTGCGGGTTGGCGGCCACGCTCCCCAGGCCGAGGCCCAGCGCTCCGAGTCCAAGGTAGTTGTAGCCCTCGTACTGGCCGGCGCCGACATTGATCCTGGGCAGGAGCAGCGATGGATAGCTCATCGGATTGACGATGGAGAGCAGGTCCATCGAGTAGAGATCGTAGCCGGCGCCGGACGCTGCGGCAGGATCGGCGAGATCGATGAAGCCGAACAGGATCCATGCGGCGGCGGCAGCCATTGTCACCACGAGCATCGACGCGATGGCGACGCCGCCGGCCTGTAGACGCCGCTGGCGTGGGGCCGCGAGGACATACCGCAGGTGCGCCGCGCCGATGACAAGCAGGACCATATAGGTGATGTACGGATTGATGCCGCCGGCGACGGCCGCCAGAAGGCTGCCGATGGCGACGGCCTCGAGGGGAGCTGCTGGCGGAGACCTGAAGAACACTGAGAAGGCAGCCAGGATCAGCCAGTGCGTCCCCAACGCAAAATGCGTCACCGTGCGCGCCACAAGGATCGGTGCCGTCAGGAAGAACAGGCCGCCAAATAGAGCAGCCAGGTGGTTGCGAGCCATGAGCTGCATCGAGATCAGGTAGCCGAAGTAGAATTGCAGAATGCAATGAACCAGAAAGAACATGCCGAAATACTGGAAATTATCAGGCAGCAGAGATCGGAAGGGCCAGAGCATCGTCACATACAGCGGGCTTCCATCGAGGTAGGCGACCTGCTTTCCCAGCGGGGCCCCGAGATCGTAGGCGAAGCCCAGGGGCCAGCCGGGGGTGTCCTGGTGTCTGAGCAGCAGCCATCCGATGTAGCCTTGCGCGGTGTCCGCCTCGATCCAGCTCGTATCCAGCGGGTTGAGGACGCGCCATCCGACGACAGAGGCGGCAAAGACTATCGCTGCGGCGAATCCGGCAAGCAGGACATGCGATGGACGGAGCAGCTTGATATCCAGAGGCATCGACGCGTCCCCTACGCGGCCACAGGGTGGCATTGTCCGCTCACGCCACCTTGCGCTCCGCCGTCGCCGGCGCCTTGGCGTCCAGCACGCATTCGATCATGGCGTGATAGTCCGGCGGTGCGAGGGCGGTGTTGCGCAGGACGCCGGTCATCATCAGGCTCATCAGCGAGAGTGCGCCCGTCTGCAGCAGGGTGATGACAAGAATGCCCAGAGCGACAGAGAACGAGCCGGGCGTGGCCACACCGAGCAGCTTCAAGGCGATCGCCGCGCCGATGCCGAGCAGCGAGGCGGTCGCGACCACGGTGCACACGATGCCGGTTCGCACCTGGACATCCTCGGCGAACACCATCAGCGCGCGGAAGCCATGCAGGACGAGGCCGGAGAAATTCATCTTGCTCTGCCCGGCATAGCGCGGACCGCGGCGGATGGGGCACAGGCAGATGCGCAGCTTCGAGGAGAGCACGCAGCCGGCGACGTGCACGCCAAGCTCGGGCATGGCGACGAGCCGGCGCAGGGCCGCCGGCTTGATCGCCATGAAGTTGCCGAAGCTGATCTGGCGGCCCGTCAGCAGGCCGAACACGCACTTGTAGAGGCTGTAGAACAGCTTGAACCGCACCGTCTCGACGCGGCCGAGACG
>DASURA010000016.1:0-3882 GCA_036280295.1 Hyphomicrobiaceae bacterium | reverse complement strand
CGGAGCTGGCCCTGTGGTGGAACGACGGCTACCACGAGCAGGTGCTGTGCTTCACCAACAACATCCCGCAACGCGACGGCGGCACCCATCTCGCCGGCTTCCGCGCCGCCCTCACCCGCGTCATCAACAAGTACGCGGAGGAGAGCGGCATCGCCAAGAAGGAGAAGGTGACAATCACCGGCGACGACGCGCGTGAGGGCCTTACCGCGGTGCTCTCCGTCAAGGTGCCGGACCCCAAGTTCTCCAGCCAGACCAAGGACAAGCTGGTCTCCTCCGAGGTCAAGACAGTGGTGGAGAGCATCGTCGGCGACCAGCTGTCGGCATGGTTCGAGGAGCACCCCAAGGAGGCCAAGCTGATCCTTGGCAAGGTGGTGGAAGCGGCGCTCGCGCGCGAGGCGGCGCGCAAGGCGCGCGAGCTCACGCGGCGCAAGGGCGCGCTCGACATCAACTCGCTGCCGGGCAAGCTCGCAGAGTGCCAGGACCGCGATCCGGCCAACACCGAGATGTTCATCGTCGAGGGCGATTCGGCCGGCGGCTCCGCCAAGCAGGGCCGCAACCGCGAGTTCCAGGCGGTGCTGCCGCTGCGCGGCAAGATCCTCAACGTGGAACGGGCCCGCACCGACAAGATGCTCTCCAGCCAGGAAATCGGCACACTGATCACCGCGCTCGGGACCGGCATCGGCCGCGATACCGACAACGGTCACGGCTTCGACCTCGCAAAGCTGCGCTACCACAAGATCATCATCATGACGGACGCCGACGTGGACGGCGCCCACATCCGCACGCTCTTGCTCACGTTCTTCTACCGGCAGATGCCGGAGCTGGTGGAGAAGGGCCACCTCTACATCGCCCAGCCGCCGCTCTACAAGGTGAGCAAGGGCAAGTCGGAGGCATACCTCAAGGATCAGCGCGCGTTCGAGGATTACCTGATCGACGCCGGCCTGGAGGAGGCGGCGCTGGAGCTCGGCACCGGCGAGGTGCGCACCCACCGCGACCTGCGCGACGTGGTCGAGCAGGCCCGATACATCACCCGCATCATCGACGACCTGCACTCGCGCTATGCCCGCTTCGTTGTGGAGCAGGCTGCCATCGGCGGCCTGTTCGACCCCAAGCTGCTGCTCTCCTCCGAGCAGGCCAACGCCAGGGCCACGGCGATCGCCGACCGGCTCGACGTCCTCTCCGAGGAGACCGAACGCGGCTGGACGGGCATGCTCGGCAACGAGGGCTACGTGTTCCGCCGCAAGGTGCGCGGCGTCACCGAGACACACACGCTCGACCGGTCGCTGATCGGCTCGCTGGAGGCGCGCCGGCTCAACGAGCGCGTGGACCAGCTGCAGGAGATCTACGCGCTGCCCGCCAAGCTCAAGCGCAGGGACTCCGAAACGCTGGTGTACGGCCCGCGCTCGCTGCTCGACGCCACGTTCGAGACCGGCCGCAAGGGCATCTCCGTGCAGCGCTACAAGGGGCTGGGCGAGATGAACCCCGAGCAGCTGTGGGAGACAACGCTCAACCGTGATGTGCGCACGCTGCTGCAGGTGAAGCTGGGAGATCTCACGGAGGCCGAGGAGGTCTTCTCCCGCCTGATGGGCGAGGTCGTCGAGCCGCGGCGTGAGTTCATCCAGGCGAATGCGCTGGCTGCGGACGTGGATGCGTGAGGCTAACGTAGGCGGATCAGCGAGCGCAATCCGCCGCAGCAAATATCGCCGTGGCGGATCGTCGTGCTTGTTCGCGCTGACACGCCCGGCCGGATGCCTCAGCGCCGGGTCAGCGCCGCCAGCACGCTCCAGACGATGGCGGTGCCGAGCACGGTCAGCACGATCAGCGGTATATGGCTACCCAGGCCGCCATAATCGTCGAAACGACCATAGTGCCTGCCATAGTGCCCGAAGCGCCGACCGAGGAGCAGAGGTGCGGTGGCATAGGCGATGGCGAGGCCGCCGCCCACAGCCAGGGCCAGCCGTATCAGACCGCCGAGCCCGCTGCCGCGGCGTGCAGGTGGATTGTACCCCGCTGTCTGGCCGGTCCATGCCGCAGGCCGGCTGCCGCCGCGCTTGAACAGCCCGAGAACCAGGGCCACAATGAGTCCGCTCGCCACGGAGATGAACAGCTCTCGCAACACCAATTTGTCCCCCGCGCTTGGCCCCCCGTCGCGTTAAAGCCTCCCGCTTAGGCACAATTGCGGCCACCCCCCCCGCGGCCGGCAGGCAGGACAGAGCTTGCGCGCCCCGCCCAAATCCACCCTACGGCTGCCCATACAGATTGAACGGATTGAACGCCGCGGTATCCTCCGCCGGCGTCTGCTGCGGTGCCTCCATCGGCTCACTCGATGGCCCCATGGCGAGGGGCGAGGCGGGCTCGGTGCCGGGCAGCGCCATGGGCGTCAGGCCCTCGTGGGCGAGCAGCATGACCTCATGCCAGAGGCGGGCCGGCAGGCTGCCGCCGGTCACCTTCTTCATCGCCCGGCGGTCGTCGTTGCCGACCCAGACGCCGCCGACGTAATGCGCCGTGTAGCCGACGAACCAGGCATCGCGGAAATCCTGCGCGGTGCCGGTCTTGCCGCATGCCGGGTGCAGCGGGATGGCGGCCTTCTTGCCGGTGCCGAAAATCAGCGCAGCATTGAGCATGTCGTTGATGGCGCCGGCAATCTGCGGGGCGATCACCATCGTCGTGGTTGGCGGCGGCCGTTGATAGAGCACACGGCCCGAGGCGCTGCGGATGCGGGTGACGAGGTGCGGTTCCACCAACCGGCCGCCACTGGCGAATGCGCCGTAGGCCCCCGTCAGCTCCATCAGAGTCACCTCCGAGGTGCCGAGTGCCAGGGTGGCATCGAGGCGCAGCTCGGAGTGGATGCCGAGCCGCCGCGCCGTCTCCGCCGCCCGGCCGACGCCAACGTGCAGGGCAAGCCGGATCGTGGCCGTATTGAGTGACCGCGCCAGCGCTTCGCGCAGGGTGACGGCCCCGCTGTATCGGCCATTGTAGTTGCGTGGCCTCCAGCCCTTGCGGGCAATAGGCGCATCCTTGACAAGCGTCTCCGGGGTCAAGCCGCTCTCCAGCGCCGTCAAATAGATGAACGGCTTGAACGCCGATCCTGGCTGGCGTTTGGCCCTGACGGCGCGGTTGAACTGGCTCTTGGCATAGGTCTTTCCTCCCACAAGGACAGCGACGCCGCCGTCGAGCCCGAGCAGAACCATTGCCGCCTGGGTGGCATCGAGCTTGCGGCCCTCCGTATCCAGCACATCATGTACGAGCTCTTGCGCGCGCCGTTGCAGGTTGGCGTCGATGGTGGTCTCGACGACGATGTCGCCGTCGTTGCCGGAGATCACCTCTGGCAGCTCGTCGAGAGCGGCATCGACGGCGTACTCGACACCGGTATCGCCGCGCATCACCTGCCATTCGGCGAACTGGACATCAGTTATGACATCGGGTTGGCCTTTGTCGGCCGGCACGAACCCGGCCTCGACCATCTTGGCGAGCACCATCTGTCCGCGCTCGCGGGCAAGCCCAGGGTTCCAGGCCGGCGAGTAGCGCGAGGGCGCCTTGAGCAGGCCCGCCAGCACCGCGGACTCGCCGAGCGACAGCTCGCGGGCGCTCTTCTCGAAGAAGCGGCGGGCGGCGGACTCCACCCCGTACACGCCAGCACCGAAGTAGACGCGGTTGAGATAGAGCTCCAGGATGTCCGGCTTGCTGAGGCGGGTCTCCAGCCACAGCGCCAGCACCAGTTCCTCGAGCTTGCGCGCCAGCGTGCGGTCGGAGTTGACGATGATGTTCTTGGCGAGCTGCTGGGTAAGCGTGGAGCCGCCCTGCACCACGCGGCCAGCACGGAGATTGGCGACAATGGCGCGGCCCAGGCCCATCGGATCGACGCCCCAATGCGAGAAGAAG
>DASURA010000015.1:0-5674 GCA_036280295.1 Hyphomicrobiaceae bacterium | reverse complement strand
CAGCACCGCGAGGCCGATCATGTTGGCGAACATGATCCGCCGCAGCAGCGTCTTGGAGACGAGGCGGATCAGCGGCCCGTAGGTGATGAACTGGTAGAGATCGCGGATGAACCGATAGGCCAGGAAGCGGAGTCCGGCGAGCAGCACCTTTCCCCACTCGCCCGTGCGCCGGCTGATGCCGGAGATGGCCCGCCCTACAACATCGCCTCCGCCAGTGGCCGGACGCCACCCGCCGGTCTGGATCGCCATCCCATGTCCCCCGGGGCTTCTCAAGCCTCCTTGAAGCGGTACCCGACGCCGTAGAGCGTCTCGATCACATCGAAGTTGTCGTCCACCTGCTTGAACTTCTTGCGCAGCCGCTTGATGTGGCTGTCGATCGTGCGGTCGTCCACGTAGACTTGGTCATCGTACGCCGCATCCATCAGTGCGTCGCGTGTCTTGACCACGCCGGGCCGCGTGGCCAGGGCCTGCAGGATGAGAAACTCGGTTACGGTCAGCATCACCGGGTTGTTGTCCCAGTGGCAGGTGTGGCGCTCGGGATCGAGCTTCAGCTTGCCACGCTCCAGCACGCGCGCCGCCTCGGTCGGCGCGGCGGTCGGGTCCTTGGGCTGGAAGCGCCGCAGCACGGCTTTGACGCGCTCCACAACCAGACGCTGCGAGAACGGCTTGGTGATGTAGTCGTCGGCGCCCATCTTGAGGCCGAACAGCTCGTCGATCTCCTCATCCTTGGAGGTGAGGAAGATCACCGGCATGTCGGTCTGCTGCCGCAGGCGGCGCAACAGCTCCATGCCATCCATGCGCGGCATCTTGATATCGAGGATGGCCAGATCGGCCGGCTCCTCGGTCAGGGCCTCCAGCGCCGCCGCACCGTCGGAGTAGGTGCGCAGCTTGTAGCCTTCCTGCTCCAAAGCGATGCTCAAGGACGTCAGGATATTGCGCTCGTCGTCGACAAGGGCGATCGTGCTTTTCTCTTTCATGACGCTGCTATCCTGGCCGTTCGTCGCAGGCACATGCCCCGGCCCCCGTCCTTCGCCGCGGTACGCGGCACGACGGTTGGGCTGGCGCAAAGCCTAATCTCAGAGCCAAAAGCCTCGGCGAGCCGCCGAGGCCCTGCACCCATCGATAACGCGACACCTCTCGATCCCCGGTCCCTGGCGAGGCTTATCAGGCGGGCCGCCCGTCTGCTGCGGCGGCGATCACCCTTTGTCGTGTGTGCTCGTCCAGTACAATTGTCGTCATCCTTACGCGTCCGCGCCACCGATTGCAACCAACGGCGGGCTGGGGAGCGTGGGAAGGGGCGTGCAGTCCGCGCTCCGTGCGCCAGACGCAGCACCGCCTAGACGTTGTACCGCATGTCGATTTCGTCTCGGGCACGCGCCGTGGTTGTGGATTGCTCTATCCACAGCCGAGGCGTCCGTGCGCCATCGCTGAGCCGTGCGACCTGGGACCGACGAACGTCGTCGATCGCCGTGAGAGTGATCAATGGATGCGACGTTGCCCCGATCCAAACGGCCGATTTGCCTGGCTTTTCGCTGCAATGCAGCAGGTTATCTGCGGCGTTTGGTGCGCTTCTGGCTGGTTTTTCCCCTGGGCTAAAGAGAATCTTGGTGCTGGCGGCACAAACGGTCCCGGGCCGGGGTTGACTCCCCCAAAGGCGGCCGGCTTGTGTAGCGAGGCACCTCCGCTTTCTCCACAGCGGTTCCAAGGAGATCCGGCTCTGCCGCCTCAAGGCGCCAGACTGGACTTCTCGTTTTTCACGATCAGCAGCGGTGGCCGATAAAATGACGACGGATGCCCTCTCCTCCCTCAATGCCAAGGCGAAACGCGATATCCCCGATGCCGAGCTCATCGAGCTCGCCATTGCCCAGGGTGAAGGTCATCTGACCTCGGCCGGTGCGCTCGCCGTGGAGACGGGCGTTCATACCGGCCGTTCGGTGCAGGACAAGTTCATCGTGCGCGATGCGTCCACCGAGGGGAATATCTGGTGGGACAACAACAAGCCGATGACCCCCGAGCAGTTCGATCTGCTCTGGACTGATTTTCAGGCCCATGCCGCCACCCGCCAGCTGTACGTGGAGAATCTGTACGCCGGCGCCAGCCCCAAGCACCGCCTGAGCGCCCGCATCTTTGTGGAGTACGCCTGGCACGCGCTGTTCATCCGCTACCTGCTGCGTCAGGTGCCGGCCGCCGAGAAAGCCGCCTTCACGCCGGGATTCACCGTCGTCAACCTGCCGAGCTTCAAGGCCGACCCCAAGCGCCACGGCGTCCGCTCCGAAACCGTCATCGCCTGCAACTTCGCCAAGAAGCTGGTGCTGATCGGCTCCAGCTCCTACGCCGGCGAGACCAAGAAGTCGGTGTTCACCTACCTGAACTACGTGATGCCGGAGGCCTGCGTCATGCCGATGCACTGCTCGGCTGCGCATGACGACAAGGGCCGCTCGGCCGTGTTCTTCGGCCTCAGCGGCACCGGCAAGACCACCCTGTCGTCCGACCCGCGCCGCACGCTTGTGGGCGACGACGAGCACGGCTGGGGCTCCGACGGCATCTTCAACTTCGAGGGCGGCTGCTACGCCAAGACGATCCGCCTCTCGGCCGAGGCCGAGCCCGCCATCTGGGCCGCCACCAACCGCTTCGGCACGGTGCTGGAGAACGTGATCGTCGATCCCAAGACGCGCATTCCCGACTACGACGACGGCCGGCTGACGGAGAACACCCGCTCCGCCTATCCGATGGACTTCATCCCCAATGCCAGCGCCACCGGCGTGGCCGCGCATCCCAAGAATGTGGTGATGCTGGCGGCCGATGCCTTCGGCGTCCTCCCCCCCATCGCCAAGCTCACCCCCAGCCAGGCCATGTACCACTTCCTGTCCGGCTACACCGCCAAGGTCGCCGGCACCGAGAAGGGGCTGGGCAGCGAGCCGCAGGCCACATTCTCCACCTGCTTCGGCGCGCCGTTCATGCCGCGACACCCCTCCGTCTACGGCAATATGCTGCGCGAGCTGATCGCCAAGCACGGCGTCACCTGCTGGCTGCTCAACACCGGCTGGACCGGCGGCAAGTTCGGCGTCGGCAGCCGCATGCCGATCAAGGCGACCCGCGCACTGCTCGACGCGGCGCTGGCGGGGGAGCTGGCCAGCCAGCCGATGCGTACCGATCCGCTGTTCGGCTTCCAGGTTCCGCTGGCACTGCCCGGCGTCGATCCCAAGATCCTGAACCCGCGTGAGACCTGGGCCGACAAGGCCGCCTACGACGCCCAGGCGCGCGCCCTCGTTGACATGTTCCGGTCGAACTTCCAGAAGTTCGAGACCCACGTCGACGCCGACGTGCGGGAAGCCGCGCCGATGCTGCAGCAGGCGGCGGAGTAGCGCTTCGATGCGATGGTGTCAGACCCTGCGCGCGGCGAGAAGGCCGGGGCTGACACCGATCGCGCCCGGCGTCTCCTTCCCGGTCACGCCCTCCAGCGCTGCCACCAGCGCCGCGGCGGTGCGCCGATGCGTGCGCCTTGCGCGATCGTCGGCGGTGCGGCGTTGAGCGCATCCTTGGCGAAGCCGGCCGCCGATTGATAGCCGGCCATGAACGCCGCCCGCTCCTGTGGCGGGATGACATCGTCGATGTTGTCGAAGGTGCCGCCGCAGCGGTCGTCGACCATGTTGAGCAGGCCGAACGGCCCGGCACCGCGGTTGCGCAGGACGAGCTGCGAGATCGGCCCGCACAGCTTGGCGTCGAAGGCAGCAAGCGCGGCCGGCGTGAGGCCGTGCTCGAGCAGGGCCGCGCCCAGCAGCCTCGCATCCATGATGGCCTGGCTGCCGCCGTTCGAGCCGGTGGGGTACATGGCGTGCGCTGCATCACCCAGCAGCAGCACCGGGCCATCCTGCCAGGTCGGGACAGGATCGCGGTCGATCATCGGGTTCTCGAACACGGTGTCGGCGCCCTCGATGAGGGCCGGCACGTCGATCCAGTCCCAGATCCAGTCCTTGAAGTGGGGCAGGCAGGCCTCGATCCCCACCTGGCTGAACCAGCCCGTCTTCTGCCAGCCCTCGGCGTTGTCGAAGGTCACCTCGGCGATCCAGTTGATGGTGGCGAGGCCGGTCGCCGGGTCGGGATGCGAGATCGGGTAGATCACCATGCGCTGGCGGTGCGTGCCGAGGCCGACGAACGACGAGCCGGTGCGGATCGGCCTGGCCTGCGTGGTGCCGCGCCACATCACCGCGCCGCCCCAGTGGATCGGCGGCTGGCTCGGGTGCATCTGCGCCCGGATGGCAGAGTGGATGCCGTCGGCGCCGATCAGCAGGCTGCCGTGGATCTCGCGGGTCGAGCCGTCGGCGTCCTCGATCAGCGCCGTAACGCCGGCGCTGTCCGCGTTGCCGCTCTTGCGGTAGCCGGTGACGCGCGCGTCGAGCTGCACGGCGCTTTGTCCCAGCCGCTCCATCACCGTCGTGTGCAGCAGCACGTGGAAGCGGCCGCGATGCACCGCATACTGCGGCCAGCTGTAGCCGGCCAGGAGCCCGCGCGGCTCGGAGTAGATGTCGTTGCCGTTGAGGCCGACCAGCGCCCACTCCTTGGCCGGCACGCCCACCCGGTCGAGGTCTGCCGGTGTGAAGCCGAGATCGTAGAGCTCGCGCACCGCGTTGGGCTGCAGGTTGATGCCGACGCCGAGCGGCCGCACCTCGCGCACCGCCTCCAGCACCACGCACGGCACGCCGATCTGGTGCAGGGTGAGCGCCGTCGCAAGCCCGCCGATGCCGCCGCCGGCGATGAGAACAGGTGCGTTGGACAAGATGCGGCCCCCCGGCGTGCGCGATTTTTTGTTGGTGTTTCATATCTGCCGCAAGCCGCCCGGCGCAAGCCGCATTGCGTCGCGACGGGGGCTTCAGCACCGCCGGCCCCACCGCGGCACACCCGCCCGCGTTTGCCGCCGCCCTTAACGCCGGCGGCGTGCGCAGCAAGCCGCCCTTTACCCCACGCGCTCGGTGCGATGCGCTCCGCTTATCGCACCCTACGCCTCGCCCATCCCTTGGTTCGGCCCCCGCGGAGCATCCCTTCGTCCCGGCCGCGCATCTCCACGCCGTCGTGCGCAGACCCCTGGTCAGCGCCGAATGAAATCTAGCGTCCTTCGCGCGAATTCAACTAACTCCAGATCGCTGATAATCTCTGTCTGGTATGCAGCATTCGTGTCGTGGTGAAATCGATTAGCGTAGTCGAGCAATTCGCGAAGTTCTCGTGTATCGTCTTCGTCAAGTAGCTGGCGTGGAGTGTTGAGGCGTTGCTCGCAGATGCCGTAAAATTGACCAAGTAAAAAGCCGGGTGGAAAGTCCACAGGATACGCGATGCGCATGAATGTTTCCATCATCAAGCGGAGGTCTGTGGCGACTTGTCGTTCGGTAGCAGCATCAGCAGCCTGCACATAGGCGCTCGTTCGCATATATCGGCGGTCATGCTCCGTTATGGCATCTGCATTGACATCCCAGGCGACCATATCTGATGCGTTCTGTGTTCGCGCGATCCGCATGGCTTCTCGCAGATCACGAGGTGCTTCGTTCCAGACCTTCATAAGGAATGGCTTGCAGTGGGACAGTACAATTATCTGCGTGACAAGGTCCGTTAGTCGGGAGAGTTCTTGCACAGTGATCAATGAACGATGCTCGTCGAGGCTCGTCATAGGGTCGTCGAGCAC
>DASURA010000014.1:0-2577 GCA_036280295.1 Hyphomicrobiaceae bacterium | reverse complement strand
GCTTTCGGCTACCTGCCGGCGCATCCGATTCACGCCTTCGCGGGAGGACTCGGACTCGCACCGGCCGCTGCCCTGTCGTATGCCCGCGCGCGGCACGTGTGGTCGCTGCGAATGGCCCGCGCTCGCGCGCAAGAGAAGGCTTGGCGCTCCGCCGCCTTCGTGATCGAAGGCGCCCAACTCACCGGGTTCTGGGAATTCGCGGGCCCTGAGCGCTCCACAGTGCCGGCTTCGCTGGCACTCAGCCGCTCGCATGGCCTGATGCAGGAAGGGGAACCATGGTGACGTTGCACAATGGCGCTGACAGCGGTTCCGAGCCGCCGGACGAGCTGCTGTGGAACATCAAGACCGTCATCCTGAAGACCGGTCTCTCCCGCCCGTCGGTCTACCGCTACATGAAGCGCGGGCGGTTCCCGCCACGCCGACGCATCGGTCCCAATCGCGTCGCATGGGCCGCGGGCGACATTCTGGCTTGGATCGAGACCTGCCCGTGCCTGCCGCCGCGTGTGCGGGAAGGACCTCCGGATCGCCTTCTCAACGCAACGACTATGCCGCTCGATCAAGACGCCGTTGTGAGCGATGGCGCGCATGCTGATCCGCCATCGTTCGACCCAGCGACAACGCGCACCCCGTCATGATGGAAAACGACGCTCCTGGGCGCGAGCCTTTCCGGCCCCAGGCGGCCAACGACAACAAAGGCGCGTCTGCCGCACCGATCGATGCGCGCATTTTGACGATCGCCCGGGCCCTCGGCCGGCAGATCGCCCGCGAGCAGCTCAAGAGGATGCGCGCGGCCAACGATAACGACCGGCCCGAAACGATGACGTCACAGTTGCAACCCTTGCCGCGGGGTCAGAGATGATATACATTTCTGATGTACATCAATTGGAGGACGCCATGGCCGACGCCGGCATCGCCAAGATCTTCATGCACGGCCGTAGCCAGGCCGTGCGCCTGCCGCTCGCCTTCCGCCTGCCGGGTGACCGGGTGCGGGTGCGCCGCGTCGAGGGCGGCATCCTGCTCGAGCCGATGGTGACCGATCTCGACACCTGGTTTGCCGAGCTCGACCGCTTTGCCGACGTGCGCTTCATGGAGGAGGGCCGCCGGCAGCCGCCGATGCCCGAGCCGAAGGACCTGTTCACGTGAGCTACCTGCTCGACACTAACGCCGTGATCGCGCTCCTCAGGGACGAGCCCGCCATCTTCCGCAAGCGACTGCGGCGCGCCGTGTCGCGCGGTGCCGCCATCGCCGTCTCCTCGATCGTCCTCTACGAGCTGTGGTACGGCGTGGCCCGCAGCGCACGCCGCCGCGAGAACGCCGAGCGCCTGCGTGTGTTCCTGTCCGGGGGCATCGAGGTGAGCGCCTTCGATGAAGAAGACGCGAAGACTGCCGGCGAGCTGCGCGCGACACTGGAGGGCGCGGGCACGCCGATCGGACCCTACGATCTGTTGATCGCCGCCCAGGCGCTCCGTACTGGTGCCACACTGGTGACGGCCAATGTTGCGGAGTTCACCCGCGTGCCGGACCTCCAATGGCAGGACTGGACCGCAAAGGCGTGAGGGAGATGTCATGACCCGCGTCGCGCTCTATGCCCGCTATTCCTCAGATCAGCAGCGCGAGGCCTCGATCGAGGACCAGCTGCGCCTGTGCCGGCTCTATGCCGAGAAGCAGGGCTGGGTGGTAGCCGAGAGCTACCACGACCGGGCCGTGTCCGGCGCCTCGCTCATCCGCCCCGGCATCCAGGAACTGCTCGCGGACGCGCTGCGCGGCCGCTTCCAGGTGGTGCTGGCGGAGGCCCTCGATCGCATCAGCCGCGACCAGGAGGACGTGGCAGGCGTCTTCAAGCGCATGGCGTTCGCCGGCGTGAAGATCATCACGCTGTCCGAGGGCGAGATCACACACCTGCACGTCGGCCTCAAGGGCACCATGAATGCGCTCTTCCTCAAGGACCTTGCCGACAAGACCCGGCGCGGCATGCGCGGCCGCGTCGAGGCGGGCAAAGCCGGTGGCGGGCTTTGCTACGGCTACGACGTGGTCAAGCGCAACGACGCTGTGGGCGAGCCGGTGCGTGGCGAGCGCCGCATCAACGAAGCCGAAGCCGAGATCGTGCGCCGCATCTTCCGCGAGTTTGCGGCCGGCCGGTCGCCGCGCGCGATTGCCCTTGCCCTCAACCGTGAGGGCCTACCGGGACCGTTCGGCCGCACCTGGGGCGACACCACCATCCGCGGCCACGCCTGCCGCGGCAACGGCATCCTCAACAACGAGCTCTATGCCGGCTGCCCGGTGTGGAACCGCCAGCGCTTCATCAAGGACCCGAGCACGGGCCGGCGCGTCTCGCGCCGCAACCCGGAATCCGAGTGGATCCGGACGGAGGTGCCGGAGCTGCGCATCGTCGATGACGAGCTGTGGCAAGCCGCGAAGGCGCGCCAAGCCGAGCTCGCCCACATCTTCGCCGCCACCACGGCTGGCGTGCGCGAAGCCCGCGCAAAGCGGATCAATTCTGCACGCCGCCATGCCTTCCTGCTGTCAGGTCTGCTGGTGTGCGGCTGCTGTCGCGGCAAGTACGGCGTCATTACGAAG
>DASURA010000013.1:0-18005 GCA_036280295.1 Hyphomicrobiaceae bacterium | reverse complement strand
GTGATTGCCGTTGTCGGCCCTCAGCATCAATCCACCCCCAGGCACCACGCCAGAATGGCCTTCTGGGCGTGGAGCCTGTTTTCTGCCTCGTCCCACACGGCCGACTGCGGGCCGTCGATGACCTCGGCTGCCACCTCGCTGCCGCGGTAGGCCGGCAGGCAATGCAGGAATATGGCATCGGGGGCGGCATTTTTCATCAGGCCGGAATCCACGGCGTACGGTGCCAGCAGCTGCTTGCGGCGCCGGATATCGTCCTGCTCCTGGCCCATCGAGACCCAGGTATCGGTGACGACGCAGTCGGCCCCGGCCACGGCGGCAGCCGCATCGTCGGTCAGCTCGATGTCGCCACCCGCGCGCCTGGCCCAATCGAGCACGGCCGGCTCGGGGTTGAGCTGCGGCGGGCAGGCCAGCGCCAGCTTGAAGTCGAGCTTGACGGCGGCATGGATCAGCGAGGCGGCGACGTTGTTGCCGTCGCCGCTCCAGGCCACCTTGCGTCCCGCGATCGGGCCCATCCGCTCCTCGATCGTCATGATGTCGGCAACGATCTGGCAGGGGTGGGTCCGGTCGGTCAGGCCGTTGATGACGGGCACCGTGGCGTGGCTCGCCAACTCCTCCAGCGTCTCGTGCCTGTTGGCGCGCAGCATGATGGCGTCGACATAGCGCGAGAGCACGTTGGCGGTGTCGGAGACCGGCTCGCCGCGGCCGATCTGCATGTCGGTATGGTTGACGGCGAGCACCTGGCCGCCGAGCTGGCGCATCGCCACGTCGAAGGAGACGCGCGTGCGGGTGGAGGGCTTCTCGAAGATCAGCATCAGCACGGCATCGGCGATGCCGGCGGGCTTCAGCGCGTCGGGCACGCGCTTGCCCGCCCGCTTCATGGCGTGGCCCATATCGACGATGCGCCGCAGGATGGCCGCGTCGATGCTGTCGAGATCGAGGAAATGCCGTGGAGCCATGGGTTATCCTCCAGGCCCGATTATCAAGCCGAATTGCCGAGCCGGGCAAGAGCCCGGCTCAAGCGGTCGATGGCCTCGCCCAGCTCCGCCTCCGTGACATTGAGAGGCGGCAGGAGGCGGACGACATTATCGCCGGCCGCGACCGTCAGCAGCCGCTCGTCGAGGCAGGCATTGATGACATGACCTTGCGGCGGCTTCATCTTGAGGCCGAGGAGCAGGCCCTGCCCGCGCACCTCCTCGATGAGATCGGGATGGGCATCCTTGACGGCCGCCAGCTGCTGCTTGAAGCGCAGCGCCATCGCCTGCACGTGCTCCAGGAAGCCCGGCTCCAGCATGATCTCGAGCATCGTGCCGGCAACCGCCATGGCGAGCGGGTTGCCGCCGAAGGTGGAGCCGTGCGTGCCCGCTACCATGCCCTTGGCAGCCTCCCTGGTGGCCAGCACCGCGCCCACCGGAAAGCCGCCGCCGATGCCCTTGGCCACGGCCATGACGTCCGGCGTGAAGCCGGCCCACTCGTGGGCGAACAGCTTGCCGGTGCGGCCCATGCCGGTCTGCACCTCGTCGAGGATCAGCAGCAGGCCATGCCGGTCGCATAGCCCGCGCAAGGCCCTGAGCCATTCG
Organism: Hyphomicrobiaceae bacterium; assembly: GCA_036280295.1. Classification (GTDB taxonomy): domain Bacteria; phylum Pseudomonadota; class Alphaproteobacteria; order Rhizobiales; family Hyphomicrobiaceae; genus AWTP1-13. The sequence goes on along the minus strand of DASURA010000013.1, from coordinate 16,428 downwards.
GCGGAAGCCACGTTGACGCCGCCCTCGCCCTGCACCGGCTCGACCATGACGGCGCCGGTGCTCGGGCCGATGGCGGCCTCGGTAGCTTCCAAATCTCCGAAGGGCACCTGATCGAAGCCGTCCGCAGGAGCGCCGAAGCCCTCCAGGTGCTTGGGGTTCCTGGCCGCGGCAATGGTTGCCAGCGTGCGGCCGTGGAAGCAGCCCGCGAAGGTGATGGTGCGCCACCGCTCGGGATGGCCGTTGGCGAAATGGTAGCGCCGCGCCAGCTTGATCGCGCCCTCGCAGGCCTCGGCGCCCGAGTTGCAGAAGAACACCTGGTCGGCGAAGGTCGTCTCGCACAGGCGTGCCGCCACCTCCTCCTGGCCGGCGACGCGATAGAGGTTGGAGCAGTGCCAGAGCTTGCCGGCTTGCCCGGTCAGTGCGGCCACCAGCCGTGGATGCGCATGCCCCAGGGCATTGACGGCGACACCGCTGCCAAAATCGAGGTAGCGATCGCCGGCGGTGGAGACGAGCCAGGCGCCCTCGCCGCGCTCGAACACCACATTGGCGCGGCCGTAGGTGGGCATCACGGAGGCGGAGGGAGTGGACCAAACAGTCGATGCGGTCATTGGCGGACCTATCTCGATGTCAGAAGAAACAAAAACGCCGCGCTGGAGCGCGGCGCCGACGGCTTGAGCGACAAAAGGTCGTCATCGCAGCCGCGCCACCACGCGTGCGTGAATACGTCGCTCTTTGGGCATCCGAGAGGTCATAGGTAGACTTATGCGTCCCGCGCCTTGCCGTTGTCAATGCTGTCGCCGGAAAGGAAGAAGACCCCACGGCCCTCGCCGAAAAAGGCCGGGAGCAACACCCCGCAGTTGCCCCCGGCTGGTCCCCCCCGGATGTTTCGTGCGCAGGCACCCGCCCGGGTCAGACGGGCGCCTTCTCGTCGGAATTGTCTTCGGTCGGCGAGGTGGCAAAGACCCTTGGCAGGGCCGGCATCGGCGCGATATCGCGCTCCCGGCGACGGGCTTGCGGCGGCTGGAAGGCGCGGCGCGCATGCACCTCGCAATAGGGCAGGCCCGGAATCTTGGTCTTGCCGCAGAAGTGGAATTCCGCCTGCTGCGGGTCACCGATCGGCCAGCGGCAGCAGCCCTCGGTAAGGGTCTGGATGTATTTGCGCTCGTTGAGCGGGATCACCAGTTCCTCGGCTGTCGGCACGTAGGGCTCGGCATCGGCGAGATAAAGGCTGCGCAGCGGCGAGGTTGGATGACCCGACTGCCGCGTCTTCGATGACAGGCGCTTGGCAACGTTGAGCGACCGCACGCGCGCTCGTGGCGATTTCATCCGTGACGTGGTGGCGCGCCCGGCAAGCCCCAGGCGGTGCACCTTGCCAATAACCGCATTGCGCGTCACGCCGCCCAGCCGGCCCGCGATCTGGCTTGCGCTCAGACCATCCGCCCACAGCTTCTTCAAGGCGTCGACGCGCTCGTCGTTCCAGGACATGCCCTGGTTCTCCCACGATTGACTGACGGCGAGACTCCGTGAACAACGCACGCGGAATCCTGCCCCAACGGCCGGGAACGAGGCGCGCAGACGCTCTGCGTGCGGAGAGGAGCACGCATGGCACGCGCGGCCGGACCGGCCGACGACCAACGCAACTGTTACGGGGGACTCGACAGACGCGTACTTAGCTCACACGGCGCTTGAGGATGCGCCATTACGCGTCGGATCTGCGGAGAACTCCTGCTCGCGCTCAACTGGCACAAGCGCCGCGTCCGATGGCCGAAAGTTACTATGAGGTTAGCGCTCGCCTCAAGGGCAGTGCGACGTTTGCGTAGCGATTGCGGCGCGATGTGACTCGAAAACAACAGCTCGCGATTCATTTTGTGGATGAGTTATAAGACTTGTTGCCAAGCACGAATCTCATCAGTCGCCGGAGGTGGGCTCCACCGGAGGCGCGAATCACGCCATGAAACAAAGATCTAGACCCGGTACTCAATTGCATTGGGCGAGGCTTGGCTCACGCTTGCTCGTGGGCGTGACCCGGAAATGCATTGCCCGTTAGAGACTTACCGCTTTTGACCCTCAACTAACCTCAGCTAGAGTGCCTCCGCAACGCAGTATCTCGGTTCGCGTTGCAGAATGCTGCCTGCAGCCGACCGCCCTGGGAATGGCGATGCTGCAGAGCTTTAGGTTTCAGGATGAAGCAGGATACCATATGGCGTTTCAGGAGAGCGCTCGACCGTCGATCCGGAAAGAACCCCTTTTCGTCTGAAACGCGCTCCACAATCCCGCCGTTCACTTCTCAGGGTTGCGCCGGAGTTCGCATAGTCCCGCCAAGGTGCCATCGTCCTCGATAGTCCGAGGCGCGCGGTCACACGCAGGAAGCCTAATGGCGCAACACCCCTCTCCATCGATGATGGCCTGGCGCGTCCATGAGTATGGACCGCCAGATGTCATGAGGTTCGAGCGAATCCCGCGGCCCGATCCCGGCCCTGGTGTCATCCTCGTCAAGGTCGAAGCCGCGGGCGTCGGTCCATGGGACGGCTGGATCAGGGCGGGCAAGAGTGCTCTGCCGCAGCCGCTGCCCTTGACGCCGGGCTCGGATCTCGCAGGGAGAGTCATTGCTGTAGGACCAAGGGTTTCCAGCCCCCGCGTGGGCGATCAGGTCTATGGCGTGACGAACTCGGAGTTCGTAGGAGCGTATGCGGAGTACGCTTTGGCTTCTGCAGCGATGGTGGCGAGCAAGCCGACCTCGCTCAGCTACACTGAAGCAGCCTCAGTGCCTGTGGTTGCCGTGACGGCTCAGCAGGCCTTGTTTGAGCACGCTAAACTCCAGGCTGGACACACGGTGCTGATTCACGGGGCGGCCGGAAGCGTTGGGGCTTTCGCGGTTCAGCTTGCCCGTCGTGCAGGTTTGCGGACCATTGCGACCGCGGCGAGGGTCGATGCGGACTTCGTGCTCGACCTCGGGGCCGACTTGGCGATCGACTACCGGACTGAGCGGTTCGAGGACCAGGTTGGGGACGTGGACGCTGTGATCGATCTCGTCGGCGGCGATACCCAGAGGCGCTCTTTTCAAGTTCTGCGCCTGGGCACGCCAGCGCCGGTGGCCCGAGAATGACATGAAGCTGCGGGAACCGGGCTGCCAATGAGAGCCAAGGGAGAGTAAGAGAACCAGGCGGCGCCCCGAGCGCACCTCTGCACCACCGCCAGGGCCTCGCAGCCGATGTTCGAAGGAGGCACAGCATGTCCTATCTCACTTCCGCCCTCGATATTCCCGATTCAGTTCTCGCAAGAGAGGCCACCGAGATCCTGCGAGGATATTCCAGTGATGTGATCTTTAATCATTCCGTTCGGGTGTATCTGTTTGCCGCAGAGCAGGGCCGTCAGCAGAAGCTGCGTTTCGACCCAGAGCTCCTCTACGTCGCCGCGACATTTCACGACCTCGGTCTGAGCAAGGACTTCTCGAGCGAAAATGAGCGCTTCGAGGTCGATAGCGCGAATGCGGCCCGCCAGTTCCTCAGTGCGCACAACATCCCTCGAGAACAGGTACAAACTGTCTGGGAGGCCATTGCCTTGCACACGACACCGGGCATCCCTCAATACATGCAGCCCGAAGTAGCTCTGCTGTATTCAGGCGTCGGCCTCGACGTGCTGGGAAAAGGGTTCGACCAGTTTCCTTCGGAGTTGCGTGAACAAATCGTCGCCAAGTACCCTCGCAGGCACTTCAAGAAGGACTTCATCGAAGCGTACTTCGCTGGGTTTGCGCACAAGCCTGGCACCACGTACGGCACCGTGAACGCCGGCGTCATCGAACGTTACATCCCCGGCTATAAGAGCCCCAACGCCTGTGATTTGATTGCGGCATCTCCCTTCCCAGATTCCGAATAGGACGCACTGCTGAAGCTTCTTCGTAGAAGAAGGAAGATGCCAGCGAGAGACGCCCGCAACGGCGAGATGAGGTCACGGCGAATGCAAGTGGCATCGAGAGGGCCGTGTGGACCGCTCAACTTCGCTGCGTCCGATGATAACGAAACGCACTCGACTTGTTGTGGCGCATGAGTCCCATTCTGGCACCCGTTCACCGTGCGGCAGCGTCTGCTCCTGGGAGCACATCGACCGTCGCCGAGGCTGTCGCCACGTGGTTCCTAATGAGTACATGGCCCAGAGCATGGCCGTCAGCAAACGAACGGCCCCTGCCCTAGGTCGCCGTGGCCTCGAATGAGTAGCCCGTGCCCCGTACGGTGCGGATCGGATCGGAGTCGGAGCCGCGCACCAGCGCCTTGCGCAGGCGTCCGATGTGCACGTCGACGGTACGGCCGTCGATGAAGGCGTCCCGCCCCCAGACGCCGTCGAGCAGCTGCTGACGCGTCAATACCCGGCCGGCGTTCTCCATGAAGAACACCAGGAGCTTGAACTCGGTCGGCCCAAGCCGCACCTCCCGGGTCCGCCGCGTGACCCGGTGAGCGGCGCGGTCGAGGACGATGTCGCCGCGCTGCAGCGTGTCGGCGATGCGCTGCGGCGCGGCACGGCGCAGCAGCGCCTTCACGCGGGCCAGGATCTCCGGCACCGAGAACGGCTTGACGACATAGTCGTCGGCCCCGGTCGAGAGCCCCCGCACCCGGTCGGCCTCCTCGCCGCGCGCGGTCAGCATCAGGACTGGCAGTGTCTGCATGCCCTCGCGCCTGCGCAGACGGCGGCACAGCTCCAGCCCGGACATCCCGGGCAGCATCCAGTCGAGTATGACGAGGTCGAAGGACTCCTCGGATACCAGCAGCTCTGCGTCCTCGCCGCTGCCGGCGATGGTGACGCGCAGGCCCTGGGAGGCGAGGTTATAGCGGATCAGATCCGCAAGCGCGGCCTCGTCCTCGACGACCAGGATATGCGGCGCCGACTGAGTCACTTTCCCGTCCGTTCAGTCTTTGCGAATGAGCGTGGAGGCGGTGTCGTCGCCTTTCGGCCTGTCCTCGGCGAGCGGGAACCCGTGCACCAGGTAGTGAACGTCCTCGGCGATGTTGGTGGTGTGGTCGCCGACGCGCTCGATGTTCTTGGCTGCAAACAGAAGGTGCGTGCACAACCCGATGTTGCGCGGGTCTTCCATCATATATGTGAGAAGCTCGCGGAACAGCGAATTGTACATGGCGTCGATGCGCTCGTCCCGGTTCCAGACGGCAACCGCCTTGTCGGCATCGCGCTCGGCGAAGGCGTCGAGCACGTCCTTGAGCTGGCTGAGCGCCAGCTCCACCATGTGCTTGAGGCCGGTCATCAGCGACTTGGGATGGTTCTCGCCGGAGATGGCCAGCGCCCGCTTGGCGATGTTCTTGGCAAGGTCGCCCGTGCGCTCCAACTCGCCGGCGATCTTCAGCACCGTCATGATGTGGCGCAGGTCCACCGCCATCGGCTGGCGCCGGGCGATCATGAGGATGGTCAGCTCCTGGATCTCGCTCTCCAGCGCATCGACCTTTCGGTCGTCGGCGGCGACGGCCTCCGCGAGCTTGGGGTCGCGCCGCTCCAGTGCGTCGAAGCCCTGGGCCAGCTCCTGCTCGACCTGGCCGCCCATCTGGGCGATCTTCTTGTCGAGGAGCTCCAGCTCCTGGTCGTACGACCTGACGATATGCTCGTTCATGGACGCCGTTTCTCCCTGCAGCTGTCTGGCTCTGCCCGCCCGACACCCCTTTTTTGACGGATGGTGCGTGCGGGTCAGACCGGCAAGCCGCGGCCATATACTGCCTCGACATGTAACGCATCCACATGCAGGTTTTGTGACCATGCAATATATTGATTGCAATGAGCTTATTTCTGCCGTTGCGGCGGTGGCGGCTCTGCCGTGGCGGCCGGCAGGGTCACCGAGAAGGTGGAGCCCTCGCCCAGCTCGGAGGCAATGGCGAGCTCGCCACGGTGCCGCTTCAGGATGTGCTTGACTATGGCGAGCCCCAGCCCGGTGCCGCCCTTCTCCCGGCTTGCCGCCACGTTGACGCGATAGAAGCGCTCGGTAAGGCGCGGCAGATGCTGCGGCGGGATGCCCGGCCCGTCATCGCTGACATCGACACGGTAGTGGGCCTGGGGCGGCCCGGCCTCGCGCGACAATACCACGTCCACCTTGCCGCCCTCGCGCCCGTACTTGATGGCGTTCTGGATCAGGTTCTGGAACACCTGCGCCAGCTCGTCGTGATCGCCCCGCACCGGCGCTGCCGCCTCAAGCCCGTTGAGCGTCAGGGCGATGTCGGCCTGCTGGGCGATAGGCTCCAGCGTGTGGGCGACGTCGGCGATGACGGTTGCCAGATCGGCCTCGCCGGAGGGCGGCAGGTACTCGCGCATCTCCACGCGGCTGAGCGAGAGAAGATCATCAACCAGGCGCGACATCAGCTCGGCCTGCTCGCCCATGGTCTTGAGGAAGGTGGCGCGGGCGGCAGCATCGTCCTTGGCTGGACCTTGCAGCGTCTCTACCGAGCCCTTGAGGTAGGCGAGCGGCGTGCGCAGCTCGTGGCTGGCATTGGCTACAAAATCGGCCCGCATGCGGGCGAGCCGGTCCTGCTCGGACAGGTCTCGGAAGGTGATGAGCAGGGTGGGGACGTCACGGGCCGTGGTGGGCGCCTCCTTGAGCGGGACGATGCTCGCCAGCAGGCGCCGCTCCACCGGCACCCGGCCATGCAGCTCGAAGGTCTGCGGCTCGCGCGTCGAAAGGGCTTCCTCCACGGCCGCCAGCAGGCCGGGATCACGGCTCATGGAGGCGATGTGTGCGCCGCCGCGGCGCCCGCCCAGCTCCTCCTCCGCCAGCTTATTGGCGTGCACCAGGCGCGCGGCGGCGTTGAGCGCCACCGCCGGCTCCGGCACCGCGTCGATCATGAGGCGCCACAGCCGCTGCGCGGCGGCGCCCGCTTCCCCTGCCGCGCGCTGGTCGGCGCCGGCTGTTGCGTCATCGCCTGGCAGGAGCAGCGCGAACGCCAGGGCTGCCGCGATGCCGGCGAGTGCCAGCTGCAGCGACAATCCGCCAGCGACAAAGAAGAATGCCGTGAGCGCCAGACCCCACGCCAGCTCGCGGCGTCGCGCGGCCAAGCGGCGCGACCAGGGCTCCGCCGCCTCCCGGACGCGCAGCCGGAGCTTGTCAATCCGCAGCCGGAACTGTTGCCCTGCCGACTCCACGCAACATCAACCTTCGCCAATGCCCCGGCTCTGCGTTGCACTGTAGCACAATTGCGTGAGCCGGAACGGAATGGGGTGCAGCGTAGGCGTCGCTGGGCGGCCTTGAGCTGGGCCGTATCACCGTTGCGCTACAGAGCCCGCGTCGTATCCAGCGCCGATAAAGCCTCGCGCAGCTCCCGCTTCAACAGCTTGCCGTTGGCATTGCGGGGCAGCGGGTCGGTGGCGATGATGAAGCTGTCGGGCACCTTGTAGTCGGCGAGCAGGCCGGCGCAGTGGCGCACGAGCTCCTCTGGCGCTGCGCCGGCACCGGCGCCATCAACGGTAACGAACGCATGCGCGCGCTCGCCCAGAACGGGGCATGGCCTCGGGATCACTGCCGCCTCGACCACGGCGGGGTGGCTCATCAGCGCGTTCTCCACCTCGACCGAATAGATCTTATAGCCGCCGCGATTGATCATGTCCTTCTTGCGGTCGAGCACCCGCACATAGCCCTCCGCATCCGCGGAGCCGAGATCGCCCGAGCGCCAGAAGCCGGCAATGAAGCTTTCTGCCGTCGCCCCCGGATTCTCCCAGTAGCCGCCGACCACCATCGGCCCGCGGATCCAGATCTCCCCCACCTCGCCAGGCGCCACCTCGAAGCCGGCGTCGTCCATGACCAGGATGTCGGCGCAGGGAACGGGGCGGCCGACGCTGTCGAGCCGCCGGGCCGTCTCGGCTGGCGGCATCATGGTGGCGGGTGAGGTGGTTTCGGTCGCGCCATAGGCATTCATGAGGGAAAGGCCCGGCAGCTTCTCGGCGAAGCGCTCGATGGTGGCGGGCGGCATCGGCGCCCCGCCAAAGGCGCCGACGCGCCAGGATGAAAGATCGGCCGCCGCGAAGCCGGGCTCCATCAGGCAGAGATTGTACATGGCCGGCACGATCACGGTGTGGGTCATGCGCTCGCGCTGGGCGAGGATCAGGAAATCGCGGGCCTTGAAGGCCGGCATCACGATCATGGTGCCGGCGGCGCGGACCATGCTGGCGACCTGCGCGACGAGGCCCGTGACGTGGCTCATCGGCACGGCAATGATCGATCTGTCACCCGGACCGAGCGCCATGCAATGCTGATAGTGCAGGGCGGAGTGGCAGATGCCCAGGTGACTGAGCATCGCGCCTTTCGGCTTGCCGGTGGTGCCGGACGTATAAAGAATGACGGCGGTCTCCTCCTCGCCCACAGCCACGGGCTCGGCGGCACCACCGCCTTCCGACAGGAGCGCAAGTTCCGAACACGGCGCTCCGGCCGCCACGGCAATGCGGTGGGCGAGCGCCGGTGTCGCCTCCGGCGCCGGCAGCCGGTCTGCGAGATCGGCATCGTGCACCAGCACCTTGGCGCAGCAGTGCTCCAGCATGTAGGCGAGGCCTGGCGTCTGCTCCCGCACACTGATCGGCACGGCGATGGCACCGAGCCTCAGCGCCGCGAACAGGACCACGGGAAACGCCGAGCCGTTGCCGAGCAGCATGGCGATGCGATCGCCGCGGCTGAGCCCACGTGCCCGCAGCCCCGCCGCACAGCGGGCCACAACGGCGTCGAAGGCCCGGTAGCTGAGGCGCTCGGTGCCGCACACGATGGCCTCGCCGTCCGGGTTCGAGGCAACCGCCTCGGCCAGCAGCGCGCTCGTAGAGCGCGGCCGCTCGGCGAAGCAGCGCATCACACGGCCGTCGAGGTGCACCTCCGACCGCATCGGCGGTGTCGGTCCAAGCCAGCCGGGCCCATGGTCGGGCATGATCATCGTCTGCCTCCATCCGGATGCGATGCGACCGTGGCGCGGATACGCCACACAGGTGCAGATGCGGCATGATCGTTGCTTGCTAACACCAGCATCCGCAAGCTAAATCTCTGTCGTAACGGTCCGTTCAGGAAGCTGAGAAACAAGAGCCGCGGCGGCGGGCAAACGGGGCCGCCTCCGAGGCGCTTGGGAGCCTTTGCAAAATCGATCCAAGGGGGAGAAGTCGCGTGGTTTGGTTCGTCACGGCTGCGAAACCGACAGATTGGATTGTCGCATTTGCGGCACTCGCGGCGTGCGCGGGCGTGCTGTTCGTATTCCTGCAGCTGCGCTGCCTGGCGCGCCAGGCCAGGCTCCAGCACCTGGCCGACTACACGACACGGCACCAGAGCCTCGTCCAGGCGCTGCCCGAGGACATCGACACGCCGGGGCTCGTGCTCGACGAGCGGCCTGACTACGAACGCACCATGCAGCGCATGCGCGCCTACTTCGATCTCTCCTTCGAGAAGTGGTACCTGGCGCGCCAGCGCCAGATCGACGCCGACATCTGGCGCATCTGGAAGGGCGGCATCACTTCCACCCTGGCCAAGCCGGCCTTCCAGCAGGCCTGGTCCATCATCAAGCGGGACACCAAGCTCGATCCCGATTTCGAGGGCTTCGTGGACCAGTGCATCAACTACCCCTGGAGCCGGCTTGCCGCTTGAAGGCGCATCAAGGCATGACGCGCGCCGGTGGCACGCCGTAACGAATGTCCGGCTCCGCGCACTCCCTCCGCCGGCATTCCTGCGCACCGCGCCGCGAGCGCCCGAAGGGCACTTGCGGGTCACAGAATCTCGAGGGGCCGGGACGCATGTAACGCCGGTACGGCGCACACCTCGGGATGCGAGCAGCGTCATCCCGATAAGACGTAGGCAGGCCGCTTGACGCGGCCGCGGCGGGCAGGCTGTTTCGGGCCACGCAACGCCAATACAGCCTTGACGTCTGCAGGCGCAACTATAGATTGCGCGCGTTTGAAACCTGTTTTATTGCGGAGATACGACGTGAGCGCCGTTAATTTTGCTCAGAGCGTCAACACCCTTGGCCACATCGACGACATCAACCACCGCCTGCCGGAGGATGATGCCGTCTTCGCCGAGGTTCGCGAGGTGCTGAAGCGGCATGGGGCCGAGACCAAGTACGGCCTGACGCTGCTGCACAAGCACTTCGACCTCAAGGCCGACGAGGTGCTGGTGGAGTACACCGACGTGACCAGCCGGACCCAGCTGACGAAGCCTGTCCGGATCGACGACATCGCCGACAAGAACCTGATCGAGACCATGTGGCGCCTGGACGACGAGCACGTCATGCGCGGCTGCAGCCGGTTCTGCTTCCCGACCTATGAGAGCGACGGGGCGCCGAAGCATGACCGCTATCACGAAAGGACGTGACCGCCATGCCCACGCCCCGCATCTATCTCGCCGGCCCCGAGGTGTTCCTTCCTGATGCCCTCGCGGTCGGCGCCCGGAAAGCGGAGCTGTGCGCGCAGCGGGGCTTTACCGGCGTATTCCCCTTGGATGCGGGGCTTGATCTCACGGGCCTTGTAAAGCCGGTGGCCGCGCGCCGCATCTCCGAGGCGAACGAAGCGCTGATGCGCTCGTGCGCAGGGCTGATCGCCAACCTGACGCCGTTCCGGGGCGTGTCGATGGATGCCGGCACGGCGTTCGAGGTCGGCTTCATGCGCGCGCTCGGGCGCCCCGTGCTGGGCTATACCAACGTCAGCGCCGACTACCGGGCGCGTGCCGAAGCCTACCGCCGCGCCGCCCCGCCGTTGCCCCAGTTTGACTGCCCGGAAATTGAGATCGAGGATTTCGATGGCGCCGAGAACCTGATGGTCGAGGTCGCCATCATTGCCTCCGGCGGCAGTGTGGTGCGCACCGCCGTTCCGCCCGGCCAGGAGATGCGCGACCTCGCCGGCTTCCAAGCCTGCCTCGAACAGGCGATCACGGTCTGGAACCTGCGATAGGGCGCCGAGCCGTTACCGCCCGCCCGCGCGGTACCGGGAAAGGAGCCACACGCGTATCGCGCTCGACAGCCCGCTGCCGGCCCGCTCGGCATCGATGCGGGCGATCAGCTGCGAGACCGGCAGACCGTCCTCGGCGGCGACCGCCTTGAGCGCATCCCAGAACGCCGCCTCCAGCGAGATCGACGTGCGGTGGCCGCCGATGGTGAAGGAGTGCTTGCGCGGCCGTGCCGAGCCGGCGGTGGCATGGCCGGCACTCTCAATACGGTCGATCGGCGGCTGCACGATGGACGCCTCTTTGTGTCAACGTCCTGGAACGTTGCACCCCGCCAATTTCAATCGGCCGCCTCCGGGTCGTCGCGCTCTGCGCCGTCGAGCCGGCGCGCTTCCAGCGCCTGCTCTGCCGAAGTCTTGGCCCGCTCGGCCTTGGGCGCGCCGAAACGCGCCCGCTTCTCCGCCGCCTTCCGCTCACGCTCGGCCTTTGCCTTGAGCTTACGATAGCGGTTGAGGTTGACGACCTCGCCCATCACGCCTCCGGTCCGATCATCTTCTTGGGGTCGACCAGCTTATCGAACTCCTCGGCCGACACATAGCCGCCGTCGACGGCCTCCTGGCGCAACGTCGTGCCGTTCTTGTGCGCGGTCTTGGCGATCTTGGCGGCGTTGTCGTAGCCGATCTTCGGGGCCAGGGCGGTGACCAGCATCAGCGAGCGCTCCAGCGCCGCCTTGATGTTGTCCCGGCGCGGCTCGATGCCTACCACGCAATTGTCGGTGAAGCTCACCGCCGCATCGGAGAGGAGCTGCACCGACTGGAGGAAGTTGTAGGCCATGACGGGATTGAAGACGTTGAGCTGGAAGTGGCCCTGGCTGTCGGCGAACGTGAGGGTGGCGTGGTTGCCGAACACCTGCGCGCACACCTGGGTCAGCGCCTCGCACTGCGTCGGGTTCACCTTGCCGGGCATGATCGACGAGCCCGGCTCGTTCTCCGGCAGCGCCAGCTCGCCGAGGCCCGAGCGCGGGCCCGAGCCGAGGAAGCGGATATCGTTGGCGATCTTGAACAGCGAGGCGGCCACGGTGTTGATGGCGCCGTGGCTCATCACCATGGCGTCGTGCGCTGCCAGGGCCTCGAACTTGTTGGGGGCACTGGTGAAGGCGAGGCCGGTGATGGCGGCGATGCGGGCTGCCACCTTCTCGGCGAAGCCCCTGGGTGCGTTGAGCCCGGTGCCGACCGCCGTGCCGCCCTGGGCCAGCTGCATCAGGTCCGGCAGCGTCTGCTCGATGCGCGCAATGCCTTTCGCCACCTGCTGGGCGTAGCCGGAGAACTCCTGACCCAGCGTCAGCGGCGTGGCGTCCTGGGTGTGGGTGCGGCCGATCTTGATGATGTCGGCCCACGCCTTGACCTTGGCTTCCAGCGCCGCATGCAGATGCTTCAGCGCCGGCAGCAGGCGGCGGCTGATCTCCTCGGCGCAGGCGACGTGCATGGCCGTCGGGTAGGTGTCGTTCGACGATTGCGCCATGTTGACATGGTCGTTGGGGTGCACCGGCTTCTTCGAGCCCATCGCCCCGCCGAGCATCTCGATCGCCCGGTTTGAGATCACCTCGTTGGCGTTCATGTTCGACTGGGTGCCGGAGCCGGTTTGCCACACCACCAGCGGGAAGTGGTCGTTGAGCTTGCCGTCGATCACCTCCTGCGCGGCGGCGATGATCGCCTTGGCCAGAGCGGGATCGAGCTTGCCCAGCTCCATGTTGGTCTCGGCGGCGGCACGCTTGACGATGCCAAGCGCGCGCACGATGGCGGCGGGCTGCTTCTCCCAGCCGATCTTGAAATTGCCCAGCGAGCGTTGCGCCTGAGCGCCCCAGTAGCGGTCCGCCGGCACCTCGATCGGGCCGAAGGTGTCGGTCTCAACCCGGACGTTGGCAACTGGAGCGGTCATCTCTGCTCTTTCCCTCGCAACGAGCTAAAAGATGCATCGATCCCCTAGCATGGCCGGCACGAGGGCTCCATACCATAGGAGCGCGAGCATCAGGATTTCGCGACTGCGAGCGAGGTTAGCAGAGCCACCTGCACGCTGCCATCGGTCAACTTGGCATGTGGGTCGATCAGGTAGGGAGGATCAGGGCGCAGCCCGTAATCCGCCGATGCGAAGGTGGTAACGCCTAGCTTCCGTCACCGCACCAACAGCGACGCCGCTCCGATCAGAGTCGCTGCCAATGCGAGTGACAGCGGAATGATCAGCACCTGCAGCCAGGCGCTTGCTCCCGAAAGCGGCCCGGTCGCGGTGTCCACCGGTGCCGCCAGAAACTCGCGCGGGCGCTCCGCCTTCGGGTGGCTGAAGGTGACCGCCGCGTGGTGAATGATGATGGGCAGGCCGAAGAAGACGATGCCGAGGACGCTGGCCATGCCCAGCGCCAGGTCGGCGTCCATCTGATGAGCAAAGGCCAACAGCGACGCCAGCAACACCCAGCCGAAGGCGGCGACGACGGAGATGTAGACGAATGTTGGCAGCTCGGCCCCAGGTACTGCGCCATAGCCGGAGCGCGGCGCCTCCTCGTTTGCAGGCCTGGGAGATGGCGTGTCGACATGAGATGCTGGCCGCATCGTCGCCTCCTTGACGCGATGGCCAACCCCGCCGAGCCTTTATAGGAATCAGCTGGGCAGCCGCGGCGCCAAAGCGAGGCGGCGAAGGGTCGCAGGTGTACAAGCCTATAGCATATTATGGCTGCCGTCGCAGTTGGGCGCGTCGCTGGTTGCCTTGCAGCCGCACAGGTTGACCGTGCCCGAGGCCTCGGCGACGAAGCGATGCGGCTCGATGCCGGTGCCCTTGTGCGAGCCGTCGCAGAACGGCTGCTTGGCTGAGCGGCCGCACGCACACCAGAAGTACGCTTTGCCCGCCACGAGCGTCACCTGATACGGGCCCGTCTGGGCGCAGACAGCTTCCTCGGCCATGGCTCTCCTCCTCCTCCATGCGCACTTGTGCGTGTGACCTGCCGCACGCCTAGAGCGATTTCCAGGAGGCACACCTACACCAGCCGGCGCCGGCCTGGAAGCAGGCAAGTCAAGGAGCCACGTCGGCGCCAGCCGTCGGCCGGGACCCAACCCACGGCCAGCCAGACCGCTGTCAAACAACGTTGAGCTTCGCCTTTTCCGAGACCTTGGCGCCCTTGTCGTCGACCCAGGTGAACTCGAGTTCGCCGGGGCCGGGCACGCGCATGAAGAAGGCCAGGTAGGGGTTGGCGGAGATGCCGGGATGCAGCTCGGCCTTGAACACCTCCGCACCGGCGAAGGAGGCGGTGAAGGTGTTGATGATAAAGCGTGGAACCGGCTTGCCGTCGCTGTCCTTGCGCTGGCCCGTCTCCATGACGTGCTGGATCAGCGTCTTGATCTCGATCACGTCGCCGACCTTGGCGCTGTCGGGAAGCTTGACGCGGGGGCGTGTCATTATCTCGCTCTCCCCTCCCTAGCCGCCGCAGCCGCCGATGGTCACCTTCACCGGCCGTTTTGTCATGATGAGCTTGCCGTCGCTGAGCTCGGCAATGCCGATCACGTCCTGCGTACGGGCGAGGCGCATGCGACTGGCGACCGACGCGCGGCCGGACAGCGGCGTAAAGCGGAACGACGCGACGCTGGGCTGCGGGTTGGCCGTGGTGATGATATGCACCGCCTTGACATGGTCCGCTGGAGTCATCGGGCTGTCCACGGAGATCGTGAACGGAACCATATTGCCGTTCTCGGCAATCTCGGGCAGGTCGAAGATGAGCTTGCTGCTGCTGGTCGGCTGAGTCTCGCCCGTAATCTGCTTCAGCGCCTCCTCCCAGGTCTGCACCGTCGCCGGCGTCGCCGTCTGGGCCGCAGCGGCTGCGGTGAGGAGGGGCGCGATGGCAGCTGCGGCACTCGCGCCGAGAATGAATGCGCGCCGATCCAAGATGGAGGTGTCCATATGAAGGTGCGTTACCAAGCCAGCGATGCCCAGTACCACATGCAAAGTCGCCGACGCAACGCACAAGGCGGTGAATTGGGCGGTGAATTGGGCGGTGAATTGGGCGGTGAACAGAAGCGGTGAAGAGATTTGGTGAGACGAGCGCTGAAATGAGGTCACGGCCGCCGCGGCGCCAGGCAATGCCATGGCCGGCTGCAAACGGGCCTCACGCCGGCACCTTGCCAGAACGATTTGCCGTCAGCCTGCCGATGGCGGGAATTCATTCCTTCCCTCGGTCAACGCGCCCGCTTCAGACCGGGATCGGGGCTGCTATAATCGTACCGGGGCGCGTGCACGCACAGTCGCAGCAGCCGGAAATGCTCGCTCCGAGGGGGGTCAGGACAACAGCCCATGTCGAGGCCGTCGAGACGCGAATTCGCAAAACTACTGGCAGCGACAGGGGCAGGCATCGCCACCGGCGCCGCCGCGCCCATGCTCGCGCCGATCGCAATCGCCCAGACCGACCCGCGAATCGTGATCGTGGGGGGCGGCGCCGGCGGCGCCAGCGTCGCGCGCTACCTCCGGATGGGCGGGCCGGATCTCGACATCACTCTGATCGAGCCCAATCGCATCTACAGCTCGTCGTTCTTCTCCAATCTCTATCTCGGTGGCATCATCCGCTCGGAGACCCTCAACCACAGCTATTCCGGCCTCAGACGGCTCTACATCAAGGTGGTGCACGACCTCGCCACCGACGTGAACGCCGCGCGCAAGACCGTCACCACCCGCGACGGCCGGATCTATCATTACGATCGCCTGGTGCTCTCGCCCGGCATTGACATCAAGTATGACGCGATCGAGGGCTACTCGCGCGCGGCCGCCCGCCTGATGCCGCACGCCTACGCCACCGATGCGGCGCAGAAGCGCCTGCTCAAGCGGCAGCTGAAGCAGATGCGGCCCGGCGGCACCGTTGCAATGGTGATGCCGAGCCCGCCCTACCGCTGCCCGCCGGCGCCTTATGAGCGCGCCTGCATGATCGCCCACTACCTGAAGACCAGGAAGCCGCGCTCGAAGCTGGTGATCCTCGACCCGAAGCGGTCGTTCGCGCAGCAACCGCTGTTCGAGGAGGCCTTCGCCAAGTACTACAAGAACATCATCGACATGCACCTGTCCGACGAGATCGACGATTTCTCCGTGGCCATGCTCAACCCCAGGCGCAGGGAGATCCTGACCAGGGCCGGCAAGGGCATCCGCGCCGACGTGGCCAACGTCATCCCGCCGCAGCGCGCCGGCGTGATTGCCGCCCGCGCCGGCTGCACCGACGGCGACTGGTGCCCGGTGCATCCCGAGAGCTTCCTGTCGCGCCTGGTCCCCGACATCCACGTGCTGGGGGATGCCGCCATTGCCGCCGACATGCCCAAGGCGGCGTCTGCTGCCCACAGCCAGGCAAAGATGGTGGCCGCGAATATCCTCGCCGCGCTGACGAACGCAGGCCCGGTCGAGCCGGCCTACGCCAGCTCGTGCTGGTCCCTGCTGGCGCCGGATGATGCCATCAGGATGAGCGCCCGCTACACGCCGCAGGATGGCCGGCTCGAAGCCACCGAGGTCCACGCGTCGAAAAC
>DASURA010000012.1:0-12254 GCA_036280295.1 Hyphomicrobiaceae bacterium | reverse complement strand
TGGCTCTCCACCGACAGGAAGCGCTTGCCCTTGCGGCCGCAGGGGCTGGCGCAGTCGAAGACGGCCAAGTGCGCCTCGTCGAGATGCGGCGCGCCCTCCAGTGTCATCGCCCCGCACGCGTGCTCGTTGGCCGCCTCGATGTCCTTCTTGGCAAAGCCGAGGTGGCTGAGAAGGTCGAAGCCCGGCTCGTTGAGCTTCTCCGCCGGCACCTTGAGCGTGCCGGTCAGGAACGCCTCGCCCAGTGTCCAGCGGTTGAACACGAACGAGATGTCGAACGCGGTCTTGAGCGCGGCGTCGAGCTTCTTCAGGGCCTCGTCGGTGAAGCCCCGAGCCTTGAGCGTGGCGTGATTGATCGCCGGCGCCTGTGCCAGCGAGCCGTGGCCCACGGCATATGCCTCGATCTCGGCGATCTCGGCCTCGCGATAGCCGAGGCCACGCAACGCCTCCGGTACCGACTGGTTGATGATTTTGAAGTAGCCGCCGCCGGCCAGCTTCTTGAACTTCACCAGCGCAAAGTCGGGCTCGATGCCGGTGGTGTCGCAATCCATCACCAGGCCGATGGTGCCGGTGGGGGCGATCACCGTCGCCTGCGCATTGCGGAAGCCGTGCTCCTGGCCGAGCGCGATGGCGGCATCCCAGGCGCGGCGGGCGGCCGCGATCAGTGCGTCGTCCGGGCAAGTGGCGGCTTCGAGCGGCACCGGCGCCGTGGCCAGCTTCTCGTAGCCGTCCTTGAAGCCGTAGGCCGCGCGGCGATGGTTGCGCACGACACGCAGCATCGCCGTGGCATTCGCCTCATAGTCATCGAAGGCGCCGATCTCCCTGGCCATCTCGGCGGAGGTGGCATAGGCGACACCGGTCATGATCGCCGAGACGGCGCCGCAGATGGCGCGGCCCTCCGGGCTGTCATAGGGGATGCCGGAGGCCATCAGCAGTCCGCCGATGTTGGCGAACCCGAGCCCCAGGGTGCGGTAGCGGTAGGACAGCTCGGCAATCCTGCGCGAGGGGAACTGCGCCATCATCACCGAGATCTCGAGCACGATGGTCCACAGCCGGCAGGCATGCTCGAATGCGGCGACGTCGAACTGCTTGCCCTGGCCGCGGAACATCATCAGGTTCAGCGAGGCGAGATTGCACGCCGTATCGTCGAGGAACATGTACTCCGAGCATGGGTTCGACGCCCGGATCGGCCCTGCCTGCGGGCAGGTGTGCCAGTCGTTGATGGTGGTGTGGAACTGGATGCCCGGATCGGCCGAGGCCCAGGCGGCGTGGCCGATCTTCTCCCACAGGTCGCGTGCCTTCAGCGTTTTCACTGTGCGGCCGTCGAGGCGCGCCGTAAGCGACCAGTCCCGATCGTCGATGACGGCGTTCAGGAACTCGTCAGTGACGCGCACCGAGTTGTTGGAGTTCTGGCCAGCGACGGTCAGATACGCTTCGCTGTCCCAGTCGGTGTCGTAGACCGGGAAGTCGATGTCCTTGTAGCCCTGGCGCGCGAACTGGATCACGCGGCGGATGTAGTTGTCCGGCACCAGGTCGCGCCGCGCCTCCTTGATGGCCCGCTTGAGCGCCGGGTTCTTGGCCGGCTCGAAGCAGGCCTCATCCTCGGCCTCGCAGTTGACGCACGCCTTCATGATCGCCTTGAGGCGGCGCTGGCAGATCTTGGAGCCGGTCACCAGCGCGGCGACCTTCTGCTCCTCCTTCACCTTCCAGTCGATGTAGCCCTCGATGTCGGGGTGATCAGCGTCCACCACCACCATCTTGGCCGCGCGCCGGGTGGTGCCGCCCGACTTGATGGCGCCGGCCGCGCGGTCGCCGATCTTGAGGAAGCTCATCAGCCCGGACGACTTGCCGCCGCCAGAAAGCTTCTCGTTCTCGGCGCGCAGCCTGGAGAAGTTGGTGCCGGTACCGGAGCCGTACTTGAAGAGGCGCGCCTCGCGCACCCACAGATCCATGATGCCGTTCTCGTTGACGAGGTCGTCCTCGATCGACTGGATGAAGCAGGCGTGCGGCTGCGGATGCTCGTAGGCCGACGGCGAGGGGGCAAGCTCCCCGGTGTTGTGATCGGCGTACCAGTGGCCCTGGCCGGGGCCGTCGATGCCGTAGGCCCAGTGCAGGCCGGTGTTGAACCATTGCGGGCTGTTGGGGGCGCCCATCTGCATCGCCAGCATGTAGCGGTGCTCGTCATAGAACGCGCGCGCGTCGTCCTCGCTCGTGAAGTAGCCGCCCTTCCAGCCCCAGTAGGTCCAGGTCCCGGCCAGCCGGTCGAACACCTGGCGGGCATCGGTCTCGCCGCTCTTGCGCTCGCCCTGCGGCAGCTCGCCGAGGCGCCGCTCGTCGGGAACGGAGCGCCACAGCCATGACGGAACCTGGGTCTCCTCGACGCGCTTCAGGCGCACCGGCACGCCAGCCTTGCGGAAGTATTTCTGCGCCAGGATATCGGCCGCGACCTGGCTCCAATGCTCCGGAACCAGGAAGTCCGCGAGACGGAACACCACCGACCCGTCGGGATTCCTGATCTCCGAGGTCGCCTGGCGGAAGGGGATCTTCTCGTAAGGCGACTTGCCGGCCGTAGTGAAGCGACGCTTGATCTGCATCTTGCCCCCGCATGAGCTATGGAGCGCCGTCGTTTACGCGGCGCAAACCCACGAATTTTCTGGACGCGCCAGACAAACGCGGCGCAACTCGGGACGCGGACGCAACAACACCCAGTGGCGGCAGACTCAACCGCTCACACCGGAAACTCACGGAACGCCATTCAACACGATGCCAAGTCAGGAGCGCCAAATAGATGCGGCGCACCCAATCAAACGCACATCAAACGACGGCAGACAGAGGCTCTTCATCCCCGTCTGACCATAAACGCCAACCCTCTGGGTGTTGCTTGGTTGTCGTGGGCGGCGGATCGGTTGTCATGGAGGGCGCTTGGACCGGCTGGTCGGCGCCCATGCGGAGCAAGTTATGACGATTCGAAGATAACGTCATCTTGTAGGTGCCAGAATACTCGACTACTAGATATAGACGGCCAATGCGTATTCCCCCGCATTCGGCCCGGATTTCGCCATATCTTGTGTCCTGCGCAGGAGGAGTCCAGCCCCGGCCCCCGGAGACTCGGTGGATCGAGGCTTTGAGCTCCATCCAAACCGGCCCCCCTGTGGCGCATTTGCCTCTGCCGGCAGACGTGGACAGGGGCCGCCAGCGATGCCATAAGCTTCGGCAGTCGGGCATGGGGTTTCGGCGGTCGCACGAAGGCGACGCCCGGCGGCTGACACATGCGGGAAGCCAACGCAAAAAAATGAGCATCTTCAGCGAGATATTCAGCTGGTGGGGCGGGAACTCCTGGTCCAACCGGATCTACACGGCATTGCGGGGCAAGCTGGTCGGGACCGACAGCCAGGGCAACCGCTACTACATCCAGAGCAAGGGTGTCGGCCCCCTGGGGGTGCCGCGCCGCTGGGTGATCTACAGCAACCTCGCCGAGGCCTCGCAGGTGCCGCCCGAGTGGCACGGGTGGATGCATTATATGGTCGATACGCCTCCCACCGAGGAGGACTATGCGGCGAGGCCCTGGCAAAAGCCGCACCTGATGAACATGACCGGCACGCCTAGGGCCTACCGCCCGCCCGGCAGCATCCTTGCCGATGGCAAGCGGCCCGCAGCCACCGGTGACTACAAGGCTTGGCGGCCCCATGCCGGGGGAGCCAAGTAGGCGGGCTTCACGCCGGCACTCCGGCTGGCCGTTAAGTCGGCGGCATCACATTGATGCCCACGTTGCCTGAACCATAGTCATCTCGATTCCACCTCAGCGATTGGATGGACGTCTCGCGATGAAGGGTATCAGGAGTGCCGGACGGCCTCCGTATGGCTTGGCTTTCTTGCTGTTGCTCGCCCTGACAGGCCTCTGCCTGCTCAGCGTCCCCGCGCAGGCCGAGCGCATCGAGAACGCGACGGCCAACTTCGCCGCGCTCGACAAGGTGACTGCGCTGGTCAAGCCGCTGGCGATCAATCTTGACAAGACCGAGACGTTCCGCACCCTCAAGATCACCCCGCGCGTGTGCTACACGCGCGACCCCAGCGAGGCGCCGCGCACCTCCACCTTTGTCGAGATCGACGAGGTGCTGTTCGACGGCACGGAGCGGCGGATCTTCAGCGGCTGGATGTTCGCGGAGAGCCCTGGGCTCAACCCGCTTGTTCACCCCGTATTCGACGTGTGGCTGACCGGCTGCTCACAGCCCAAGCGCCCCGTGGCGAGCCGCCCCGGCCCTGCAGGCACCGAGGCGTCCGGCCAGCCCGCCCTGCCACCGCCAATCCGCCGCCGGCCGCCGCGGTAAGCGAGGGCGCCGCTCGACGCGCTGTGGCTCAGGTCGCGTTCTCGGCCAGGAAGATCGGGCCGATGTCTCCAAAGCCCGCCGCTTGACTGGGGACGCAATTGACGAGCGCCAGCCTCGCGCTATGTTCCCGCGACCACAACGCACGCCAGCAGGTGCGCCATGCATGATCGATGGCTGCCGACTTCCCGGTCGCTCCTGGCGTTCCTCCTGGTTGCTTTCGAGGCTCTTGCGGCGCTGGCCACGGCCGCCGCGGCACAGGACAGCAGACGCACGGTCATCGACTCCGCGGGCCGCAGCGTCGAGATCCCGCAGCCTGTCACGCGCGTCCTGGCCGCCGGGCCGCCGGCCTCGATCCTGCTCTATACGCTGGCTCCGGAGAAGATGGCCGGATGGGTGCGGGCGCCAAGACCGGCGGAGAAGGCCTTCCTTGCCGAAAGCGTTCGCGAGCTGCCCGAGCATGGACGTCTCACCGGCCGCGGCAGCACAGCCAACCTGGAGGTCATCCTGCGGCTCAAGCCGGATCTCATCATAGATGTCGGCAGCGTCAGGCCGACCTACGTCTCACTCGCCGACAACGTCCAGGCGCAAACCAGGATCCCCTACCTGCTGCTCGATGGCTCGCTGGACAAGACGCCGGAGATCTATCGCCGGCTCGGCGAATGGCTCGGTGCGAAGGAGAACGCCGAGCGGCTGGCGCGCTATGCCGAGGAGACGCTTGCCGCAGTCGGCGATCGTATTGCCAAGATTCCGGACGCGGAGCGCCCGAGGGTCTACTACGCGCGCGGCGTGGACGGGCTGGTGACGGGCCTTGGCGGCTCGATCAACATGGAGGTGCTGGAGCGCGTCGGCGCCGTCAATGTGGCGGCCGCGGCCGGCAGGGGCGGCCTTACCAGGGTATCGATCGAGCAGGTGCTCGCCTGGAACCCCGAGGTGATCCTGGTGCTCGACCCCGCCTTCTACCGCTCGGTGCAGCGCGATCCGCTCTGGTCATCCGTCAAGGCCGTCCGCGACAAGCGCGTCTACCTCGCACCCAATCTCCCGTACGGCTGGTTCGATTCTCCACCCGGCGTGAACCGCCTGATCGGCATTCGCTGGCTGGCTTCGGTGCTCTATCCCAGGCAGTTTCCCGAGAGCCTTCGCGACATGACGCGCTCGTTCTATAAGCTCTTCTACCACGTCGACCTGACCAACACCCAGCTCGACGGCCTGCTGGCGTCGGCAACCGCCGCCAAGCCAGAAAGATGAGGATCGGTGCAGGATCGCGCAGGTCAGGAACGCTTCACATACGCGGGCTCGGCCAGGTCACGCGCGGCCGAGTCAAGCCTGGGGGTGCTGGCGCTGCTCGGCGCGCTCCTCATAGCTCTGCTTGTGGCCGCGGCCCTGATCGGGCGCTATCCGGTCTCCTTTGCTGATCTCGCCGCCGCATTGGCGGGGCGTCTCACGGGATCGCTGCAGCAAACACAAGTCGATACCGTGCTGTTCGGCGTCCGCCTGCCGCGCGTTGCCGCCGCTGCGCTCGTCGGCTGCGCCCTCGCCGCAGCCGGTGCGGTGTATCAGAGCCTGTTCCGCAACCCGCTGGTTTCGCCCGATATCCTTGGCGTCTCGACGGGCGCCGGCCTGGGCGCCGTAATCGGCATCTTCCTGTCGCTGCCGGTCCTGGCGATCCAGCTCCTGGCGTTCGCCGTCGGCCTCGCCACTGTCGCCCTGGTCTATGCCATCGCCGCCCTCGTGCGGGGGCGCGATACCATTCTCGTGCTGGTGCTGGCCGGTGTCGTCGTCGGCTCGCTCGCCGGTGCGTGCATCTCGCTCCTCAAGATCCTGGCCGACCCGTACGATCAGCTCCCCGCCATCATCTTCTGGCTGCTCGGCAGCCTCGCCAGCCTGCGCAGCGCCGACCTCGCCCTCTCCGCCCCTCTGGTGCTGATCGGCCTTGTGCCGCTGGTGCTGCTGCGCTGGCGCATCAACGTGCTGTCGCTGGGCGACGAGGAGGCGAAGGCGCTGGGCGTCAACGTCACCGCGCTGCGCGCCATCGTTGTCGCGGCCGCCACGCTGATGACGGCGAGCGTGGTCGCCATCTCGGGGGTGATCGGCTGGATCGGCCTCATCATTCCGCATCTCGCCCGCATGATCGTCGGCCCGAGCTTCGACCGCCTGCTGCCGACGGCGATGCTGATGGGGGCAGGCTACCTGTTGCTGGTCGACACGCTCGCCCGCACAATGGCACGCATCGAGGTGCCGCTCGGCATACTGACCGCCGTGCTGGGCGCGCCATTCTTCCTGTGGCTGCTGGCGCGCGGGCGGGAGGGGTGGTCGTGACCGGCGTCGCGTCTGGCACACCGCCTCTGATCGAGGCCCGCGGA
Organism: Hyphomicrobiaceae bacterium; assembly: GCA_036280295.1. Lineage (GTDB taxonomy): Bacteria > Pseudomonadota > Alphaproteobacteria > Rhizobiales > Hyphomicrobiaceae > AWTP1-13. The sequence continues at coordinate 5,569 of DASURA010000012.1, read as the reverse complement.
CTGGCGATCGGCTACGGCCGCCGCACAGTTGCGCACGACATCGACATGAGCCTCGGCGCCGGCGAGGTGGTATGCCTGCTCGGCCCCAACGGCTCCGGCAAGACCACGCTGTTCAAGACCCTGCTCGGGCTGATCGCCAGGCTCGGCGGCTCGATTGCCATCGACAGCCGCCCGATCGAGGCCTGGCCGCCGCAGCAGCTGGCGCGCCGCCTCGCCTATGTGCCGCAAGCCACCCTGTCGGCGTTTCCCTATCGCGTGCTCGACATGGTGCTGATGGGACGGACCGCTCGCCTGGGCCTGTTCTCCGCGCCGGGCGAGGCCGACCGCGCGCAGGCCTGGGCAGCGCTGGAGCGGCTCGGCATCGCGCATCTGGCGGGCGAGGCCTACACGCGCATCAGCGGCGGCCAGCGGCAGCTGGCCCTGATTGCCCGCGCTCTCGCCCAGGAGGCGCCGGCCATCGTCATGGACGAGCCCACCGCCAGCCTCGACTTCGGCAACCAGGCGCTGGTGCTGCGCGAGGTGGCGCGGCTGGCGAGCAGCGGTCTCGGCGTCGTGCTCTCCACGCATCATCCCGATCACGCCTTCGCCGTCGGCAGCCGCGTCCTTCTCCTTCACGACGGCCGCGTGATCGCCGACGGCCCGCCGCGCCAAGTGCTGACGCGCGCGCGCCTGGAGCGGGTATACGGCGTGGCAGTGACGATCGACACGCACTCCGACGGCCGCATCTCATGCGCGCCGCTGCTGGGGTGAGGGGGATCCTGCGACCAGAAAAAACTCGCGGGTGCCTGATTTTAATGGCGCACGCTGCTGACCGCCCGACAACACTGCCGGATAGCGGTCGGCCAGGGCCGCGAGCTGGGTTGAGGAAAGGATGGTCTTGACCTTCTCGGCAATTGCCCTCCGGCCAGGCTTGCGGAGAACGAGACCGTAGGCCACATTCTCCGCTACCGTCATATGCGGCCACAGCGCATAGCTCTGGCACACCATGGAGTCGTTGCGCTTCTCGGGTGCCAGCGTGCTGCTCGGCGAAGATACGACGCGGTCGCCAATCACGATCTCGCCGGCCGTGGATGGTCTTCTTGTCCGGTGTCGGGCATCGTGAAGAACTGGGGGGCATGCGGCAGCATCGCGCCGCCAACGACCGTGGACATCATGGGCAAGCTCCTTGCGTTCTGCTGGGATCGGCTGCGCTACATCCTAGCGGCTCGACCAGGCAGCGCGTTAGCGCTATTCTGTCAAAAACTAGTACTTAAACGACAAGCCGAAGTTCGCCTTGGAAGGCACCGCAGTTCATCCCGATGTGCTCGCCCCGCTGGCCGCGGGCCTGCAGCAGCGTGTCGTCGCCTTCGTCTCCGATCTCCGGCGCGGGGGCGGACGACCGGCCCACCAGCACGACCGCGCGCAATTGCTCGCCGGCGGCGAGCGATGTCACCACGGTTGCATTGGCGTTCTGGGGATAGGCTGCGGCGGCCTCGCGCGCTGTTCCAGAGAAGAACACCGTTCGCATTTGCAGCGCATCTAGCGCGAGGTGCTGCTCCGCGGCCGTATTCCTCCATGCCTGCGGGGGCTTCACCACCTGATGGACCACCTCGTCAATGCCGAGCACCGACGCACTGGCGAGCGCGTCGATGCCGCCGATGGCGCCGGACGGGACATGGATGCGGCTGCCGCACCGCTCGGCCTCGGCCACCAGGCGAGCCATCAGGGCGTCGTCACAAAAGGCGCTGGTCGAGGTGACGATGAGCTCGGGCGCGGCCGCCAGCGCCGCGGGTGCCCACTGCGCCACGGCGGCGCGGCCGGCCGCCTCCACCACGAGATCGGGCTGCATGCCGGCGAGATCGGCGGGATCGGCAAGCGGGCGAGCCGCAGCCGGAAACGTCGCGCGGGCGCCGGGGGATCGCGTGGCGATGCCGACGGCGGTCTCCGCATCATCGTCTTGCGCCCGGCGCTGCATTAGCATCAGCCCGTCGCACCGTCTCCAGATGCTGGCGCATCGCCAATCCGGCAGCCTCCGTCCGACGCTCCAGCAGGGCGCGGACGAGATCCTCGACTACGTCGTCTGCCACGACTGCGGCACCATGGTGAACCCGATGATCGTGGAGGCCCAGGTCGTCGGCGGTGTGGCCCAGGGCTCGGCACCGCGCTCTACGAGGAGATCCCCTACGACGAGAATGGGCAGCCGCTGGCATCGACATTCCTCGACTACGCCATCCCCGGCGCACCGGAGGTGCCGGACGTGCGTGTACTGCACATGGAGACCCCGTCGCCTCACACGCGGTTCGGCATCAAGGGCATGGGCGAGGGCGGGGCGATCGCGCCGCCGGCTGCGGTCATCAACGCCATCAACGATGCCCTGCGTCCGCTCGGCGCCGAGGTCGGCCAGACCCCGTCGACTCCCGACCGCATTCTGGAGAGCATCATCGCGGCGCAGGCTGCAGACCGCGGAGCGCGCACGTGAAGCCGGCCCCGTTCCTCTACCACCGTGCCTCGTCGATCGAGGACGCCGTCGCGCAGCTCGACGATCCGGACGGGATTGTACGCCCGCTCGCCGGCGGCCAATCGCTGGTTCCCATGCTCAACCTGCGGCTGGCGCCTGCAAGCAAGCTGATTGATCCGGGCGGCATAGCCGCACTGCGACGGGCAGAGGATCAGGGCGACCGCATCCGCTACGGCGCCATGGTCACGCATGCCGCGTTCGAGGATGGGCGCGTCCCGGATGCCGGCAACGGGCTCATGGCGCACGTTGCAGGCCAGATCGCCTATCGCGCCGTGCGTACCCGTGGCACGATCGGAGGCGCGCTCGCGCTCGCCGATCCTGCCGCGGACTGGCTGACGACGGTCATCGCCCTTGAAGCCGAGATCGTCCTCGCAAGCCCGCGCGGCCGCCGCGGCATGCCGGCTGCCGACTTCGCGACCGGTCCCTACATGACCGCGCTCGATCAGGCCGAGGTGATCGAGGCCGTGGTCGTCCCGCGCCGTCCCAAGAGCGAGAGCTGGGGCCATTACAAGGCCACGCGCAAGATCGGTGAATACGCCGAGTCGATGGCGATCGCGCTGATCGACAGGGCCACGGGTCGTGCCCGCATCGTCGTCGGCTCGGTCAACGGCGCCCCCCTGGTGCTGGACCGCGTCGCCAGCGAGATCGGCAAGGGGGCCGGCATGGATCGGCTCGCCGCCGCGATCCATGACCAGCTGGCGGCGAGCGACCGCGGCTTCTCGCCGGCCAAGCTGCATCTGCATCGGACCGTGGCGCTGCGCGCCATCAAGAACGCCGGGTTCCCATGAAGATCGAGATCGCGCTCACCATCAACGGCAGAAAGCGCACGGCAACGGTGGAGCCCCGCCAGAGCCTCGCCGACCTCCTGCGCGAGGACTTGCGCCTGACAGCGACGCATCTCGGCTGCGAGCAGGGTGTGTGCGGCGCCTGCACGGTGCTGATCGACGGCGCCCCGGCCCGGGCCTGCATCGCGCTCGCTGTCTCGCTCGATGGCGCGGATATCCGCACGCTGGAGGGTCTGGGCGACGATGCCCTGATGGCGACGCTGAAGGATGCCTTTCACGAGAACCACGGGCTGCAGTGCGGCTTCTGTACGCCGGGCATGCTGGTCTCAAGCTGGGACCTGATCAGGCGCCGGCCCCGCCTCAGCGAGCAGGAGATCCGGATCGGCATGAGCGGCAACCTGTGCCGCTGCACGGGCTACCAAGATCGTGCGCTCCATCAAGGCGGCAGCCGACACGCGGTCCGCGGAGGCGGCCGACGCGAAGGTGGCGCACGCCGCAAGCAAGCCGGAGGCCGGCTGATGAGAATCGAGAAGAGCTTCCAGATCAAGGCGCCGCGCGAGCACGTGTGGACGATGCTCAACGACGTGCGGCTGGTCGCCGCGTGCCTACCGGGTGCCGCCATTATCGGCGAGCTCGGCGACAATCGCTACAAGGGCCGCATGTCGGTGAAGGTCGGCCCGATGGCGGCCGCGTTCAACGGCGAGATCGGGATCGACAGCCGCAAGCAGGACTGGACCGGGGTGGTTTCGGGCAAGGGTGCCGATTCCGGCTCCAGCTCGCGCGCCTCCGGTGCCATGACCTACACGCTCGCCGACGGGAGCACGCCGGCATCGACACGCGTCGATATCGTGTCCGAGGTCAACCTGGCCGGCCCGCTCGCCCAGTTCAGCAAGGGGCAGATCGTCCAGGAGATCGCCAACCGCATCACCGCCGCCTTCGTCGCCAACTTCGAGGCGCGGATAGCGCTGCCGGCCGGCCAGGCGGACCAGTCGGCTCTGACCGCCTCCGCACCTCCGGCATCGCCGCCGCAACAGCCAACCAGCCAGGTCGACGCCGGCGGCCTGCTGTGGGCCGTCCTGCGCGAGCGTATGCGCGCATTCTTTCGACGCCTGCTCGGTCGCCCGCCGGCCGATGCGTGATGGGACGGGCTTCATCACCCGCCGGCACGAGACCTGGCCGCGCGCGGCCGGGGACGCGCCCCAAGGTACCGCCGAGCCCACCGGGATACCGGCCACGAGAAGGCTGGGCAGGCAGGAGGGGGCCGTCGATGCTTGAGCTCGGCAATCTCACGGCGCGCTTCGGCGGCCTCACGGCGCTCGACGAGGTGAGCTTCACCGTCCGCCATGGCGAGATCATGAGCCTGATCGGGCCCAACGGCGCCGGCAAGACCACCTGCCTGAATTTGATCACCGGGTTCTACAAGCCCACCGCCGGCCGGGTCCGCTATGGCGGCGGCGAGATCACCGGCCTGGCCCCCCACGCCATCGCCCAGCGCGGCCTAATCCGAACGTTCCAGAAGACCAACGTGCTCAAGGGTCTCACCGTGTTCGGCAACGTGCTGACGGCGCGTTACCGGCACGGTGAGACCTCGCTGTAGCGCGCGTTCCTCGGCCGCGGACGAGCGCGCGAGCGCGCGCTGCGCGAGGAGGCGGCGGCGCTGGTCGAGACGGTGGGGCTCGGCGCCCGCATGAACGCCGAGGCGGATTCGCTCTCCTGCGGCGAGCTGCGTCTGCTGGAGGTGGCGGTGGCGCTCGGCGCCGGGCCGCGGCTCTTGATGCTGGACGAGCCTGCGGCCGGCCTCAATACGCGCGAGGCAGAGCAGCTCGGTCACGTGCTGAAGGGCCTGCTGGGCACGCACGTGGACGCCATGCTGCTGGTGGAGCACAACATGGGACTGGTAATGGCGGTCTCCGACCGCATCGTGGTGCTGAATTTCGGCCGCAAGATCGCGGAGGGCACGCCGTCTGAGGTGCGTGCCCATCCTGAGGTTGTCGCCGCCTACCTTGGCAAGCCTGCGGCATGAGCGACCCCACGCCCATCCTGGAGCTGCGCGACGTGGAGGTCGCGTATGGCAAGCTGCGCGCCCTGCACGGCATCTCCCTCCACGTGCACCGCGGTGAGATCGTGGCGCTGCTCGGCGCAACGGCGCCGGCAAGAGCACCACGCTGCGGGCGATCTCCGGCCTGCTCGCGCCGATCGCCGGCGACATCCGCTACAACGGCGCCTCGATCGGCGGCTGGCGGCCCGACCGCATCGTGCGCGACGGCATCGCCCACAGCCCCGAGGA
>DASURA010000011.1:0-4203 GCA_036280295.1 Hyphomicrobiaceae bacterium | reverse complement strand
TCCGCGCCTCAAGGAGCGCCTGGCCCAGCTGGCAGGCACCTTGTCGGGCGGCGAGCAGCAGATGCTGGCGATCGGCCGCGCGCTGATGTCGGCGCCGCAGGTGCTGCTGCTCGACGAGCCGAGCCTGGGGCTAAGCCCGCTCATGAGCCAGGAGGTGCTGGTGGCGCTGCAGCAGCTGGCCGCGCAAGGCATCACCGTGCTGATCGTGGAGCAGAACGTGCACAGTGCGCTCTCGGTCGCCGCCAGGGCCTACGTGTTCGAGAGCGGGCGCATCGTCGCCGAGGACACCGCCGCCCGCCTCAGCACCGATCCCGGCCTGTTGCGGGCTTATCTGGGCGGCTAGATGTGCTCCTTCAGGAGGTTGTCCATTCGGTCCGGACCGGGAACGCTGATGTCGCCGACGCCAGTGATTCGCAGAGGGCGCGAATGAACACCCACAACAATGCCCGCCTCACGCCCAAAGGTCGAGAGGAGATGGTCCGCTCCGTTGTGGAGCACGGCCTGAGCAAAGCCGCCGCGGGCCAAGGTTGTCACCTATGTCTTAGGTACGTTCTGTCACCCATGTGTCCGGGTCGGACACGCACCCAAATGGCGCACCGTACAGGATGAAACTGCGAACACCTATGTAATTGAAATCGCATTGTGATTTTTAGGCTGCCGGTGGCTGTCGGTGCCGCAGGCCTAAGGCATCACCTTCTGACGGTCTCGTGGATGGGCCAAAGAGGGGACTGTCGTGCATATTTCGCAAAGATCGTTTCGATGCGTCCATATTGTCGAACCATCCGAAATCCTGCGCATGGCGCCCCCGCGTCACCGAGGCTTACGGTGGGCACCTGTGAGGTTGATGTCATGTCCTGGATCGAGTCGCCCGTCTCAAGCAGGACTGCGCTTGCCGCGCCGGCAGCCGGCCGCGATCTTCTCCCACGGCCCGACCGGTCGCCAGAACGGGCCCTGATGCATCAATGTCTGTTACTCGGGGTACATCGGCCGTCGCCGAGGCCGTGGCATGCGGGCGCGAGGCTCGTCAGTGAGTACATGGCCTAGAACGTATGCGCGCCATCGATTTGGCGAATGAAGAGCTTCGCGCGGCGCTGCGGCAACAGTCTGCCGCACACTCGCCGTCGCCACATCCCCACCATCAAACCGTGCCAAGCTTGTCGGGCGGCCGTGCCGGGCTGTCGGCCGGCGGAGCCGGATAGGGGGGATCGTGAGACTCTGGCGCTGGATCATGGCAGTGGTCGCCGGCGCGCTCGTTTCCGGGGTCGCGTTGCATTTGTCTGGAGAAACAGTGCCTTGGCCAGCGCTGGCCGGGCTGTTCCGCACTGCCAACCCGGCGGAGGCCGCACTGCGCAAGCAGCTCGCCGAGCTGACTGGGCGGGCCAACACCCCCGCGGCATCCGCCGAGGACCTCGCGGCCGCGACCGCGTTCTACAACGGGCATAGCGGGCGGCTGCTGTGGGTCACGGAGAGCGGGCTCACGGAGCCGGGCAGCGCCGTGCTTGGCGAGATCCAGAAGGCCGATGATTGGGGCCTGCGCGCACGCGATTTTGCGCTGCCACGGCTGTCCGCGGGGTCTCTCTCGCCACAGGCGGCGGCCACGGCTGAGATTTCTCTGACGTTTGCCGTGCTGAAGTATGCGCGCGACGCGCGCGGCGGACGGTTCGGCGATCCGGCGCGGATCTCGAAGGTGGTGGACTACAAGCCACCGCTGCTTCGATCCGCTGACGTTCTCGCGACCATCGCCGCCAGCGATGCCCCGGATGCCTACTTGCGATCGCTGCATCCCCAGCACACGCAATTCGAGGCGTTGCGCCGCATGCTGCTGAAGTTGCGCGGATCAAGTGCGCACACGAGCGTCGAGCCGGGGCAGGAGCGTGAAGGCGGGGAAACGGCCATCCGCATCGCCCGCATCCTGGTCAACATGGAGCGCTGGCGCTGGCTTCCGGCGGAGCTCGGCGCGTTCCATGTCTGGAACAACGTGCCGGAGTTCATGACGCGGGTTGTCCGGAATGGCCAGACGATCCACACCGACCGTATCGTCGCTGGCCAGCCCGAATGGGCCACGCCCGCGTTCACGGCCGACATGAAGACGATCGTCTTTCATCCCAGCTGGGGTGTTCCCGACGGCATCAGGCGCAAGGAGCTGTGGCCCCGGCTGCGCGGCAGCTCGCAAGGGACCAGCCTGCTCGGTTTGCTCACCGGTACACCATCAAGCCGGGAGGTGCTCGATCAGCTCCAGCTGCAGGTTTATCACCGGGGCCGCCAGATCAATCCCGAGCAGGTGGACTGGGACAGCGCCAACATTGGCGCCTACGAGTTCCGCCAGCCACCGGGGCCGACCAACCCGCTCGGCGCCATCAAGTTCATGTTCCCGAACAGGCATGACGTCTACATGCACGACACGCCGGAGCGCGATGCCTTCGCATACTCATTCCGTGGCCTGAGCCACGGGTGCATGCGCGTGGCCGACCCGCTTCGGCTTGCCACCGTTCTGCTGGCCCAGGACAAGGGCTGGTCGGAGCAGCAGGTGGCGGACCTGTTGAACGCCGGCACCCGCAATGTCCAGCTGACGACGCGTATCCCCGTGTACATGACGTACTTCACGGCGGTCGTTGACGAGCACGGGAAGTTGCAGACCTTCGGCGATCTCTACGGACTCGATACGCGCATGGGCGCACTGCTCTTTGGTGGGAAAGGTCCGTTCGTCACGCCAAGCTACGACGAGGAAATAAGGGCGGCGCGGAACGGGTCGGCGGCCTCGTCTGACGCGCCGACCTTGGCCGATACGCTCGCCAGCATCTTCTCGCCCTGATGCCTGGGTGGCGCGCTGAGCCGTGCACGCCGCGCGCGCTACTCCGTCCACGGCACGCCGCCCGCGTAGGTGCGGTAGCTCACCGCCGAGTGCCAGCCGGCATCGATGGGGAGCAGCACGCCGGTGACGGCTCTGGCCTGGTCGGACAGCAGGAAGGCGATGGCGTTGGCAATGTCGGTGGGCTCGGGCAGGTACGGCAAGGCGTGCACCGCCGTGATCTTGCCCATGTCGCGCTCGCCGGAGGCGACCTTGGCGCGCAGCGGCGGCGTCATCACGTAGGTGGGCGCAACGGCATTGACGCGGATGCCATGGCGGCCGAGTTCCACGCATAGAAGCTGGGTGAGCCGCTCCACCACCGCCTTGCCCATGTTGTAAGCCGGGATCGGCAGCGGCAGGCGGCTGTTGATGGAGCCGATGGTGACGATCGCCCCCTTCCGCTGCGGGATCATCTGGCGCGCAAGGGCGCGGCAGGCGTGCAGCGTGCCGTTATAGTTCACCTGCCACATGCGGTCGTGCGCGGCCATGTCCATCTCCATGACGGACTCCGGGCTCGGGATCAGCCCGGCGCAGGTGACGAGCAGACCGGCAGGCCCCAGGTCGGCTTCGATACGGCTCGCCACGGCGTCGACAGCGTCGGCATCGGAGATATCGCAGGCATAGGACCGCGCGCCGGCGCCCAGCGACTGTGCGACCGCCGCCCCCGCGGCCGCATTGATGTCGACGATGGCGACGCTGTGCCCATCTGCGGCCAGGCGCCGGGCGGTCGCCTCGCCGATGCCGCTGGCGCCGCCGGTCACAACCGCGACTGTCTTGGCCATGGTCTGCCGTCTCCTCCGTGGATGCTCCTGCCACCCGCGATCGGTCGGCGTCAGCCCTGGCAAGGGGCTGACGCCGTTTTCATGATCGCGCTACGTGCGCGTCGATGCCACGGTGTCAGACCCCGAGGGTCTGCCGCCCGCCCGCCGCTGCAGGTGGCTGTAGCCGAGCATGGCTACAGCGATGATAATGCCCGCGGCGTCGATCCAGATGGCGCCGGTGAACGCCTCCGGCGGCATCACCACGGCCAGCGACAGCAGGCCAAACAGCACGCGGCCCCACACTGGCAGCGGCGTCAGCGCGAAGCCGACCACCGCCGCGGTGCCGAGGTAGATGCCAAACAGCAGGCGCGCCAGGTTGAGCACGATCTCCGGCACCGACCCGTCCATCAGCAGGCTCGGCGTTAGCACGAACAGGAACGGCAGCAGGAACGTGCTCCAGCCGACCATGCAGGCGATCCAGCCGGTCGACCAGCCGTCGGTGCGGGCAATGTTGGCCGCGGCATAGGCGGCGAACGCCACCGGCGGCGTGATCATGGACAGCATGCCGTTGTACATGACGAACATGTGCGCGGC
>DASURA010000010.1:0-18489 GCA_036280295.1 Hyphomicrobiaceae bacterium | reverse complement strand
GGCTGGCGCTATTTCGGCTACGCGCCGGCAGAGGGGCAGACCGACCAGGATATGGCCCGGCAGCATGCGGAGGTGTTTCTCAAAATCCTGCAGGGCGAGGGTTTTGCCAGGCCCAACCCGCGGCCGATGTTTCCGAACCCGCCGGGCCTGCTGCGTGTTGAGCCGCATTCGGAGGGCCTGCGCGAGCGCATCTGGTGGGGCGCTGCGTCCAACGCCACCGCGCAATGGGCCGCCAAGCTCGGCATGAACCTGCAGAGCTCGACCCTCAAGAACGACGAGGACGGCCGCCCGTTCCACGTTCAGCAGGCGGCGCAGATCCGCGCCTACCGCGAGGCCTGGAAGGAAGCGGGACATGCGCGCACGCCGCGGGTGTCCGTGAGCCGGTCAATCTTCGCGCTGGTGGATGATCGCGATCGCGCCTATTTCGGCGGTGGCGGCGAGGAGCAGGACCAGATCGGCATGATCGACGCCAGCACGCGCGCCATCTTCGGCCGCAGCTACGCGGCCGAGCCCGACGTCCTGGTCAAGCAGCTCAAGGCCGACGAGGCGATCGCCGAGGCCGATACGCTGTTGCTCACCGTCCCCAACCAGCTCGGCGTCGACTACAACGCCCACGTCCTGGAGGCGATCCTGAAGCACGTCGCGCCGGCGCTCGGGTGGCGGTGAGGCGGGGGGCGCCGCACGTGTCGCACTGCGCGGATCTCCTCTCCCCGCAAGAGCGGGGAGAGGGAGACGTCCCCTCAAAACCGCTCCACCCACGGCCGCAGCTCGACCTCCAGGCTCCAGGCGCTGCGCGGCTGCTTCAGGACCGCCATGTAGGTCTCGGCGATGGCGGCCGGATCGAGCAAGCTGTCGGCGGCATCGCCTGCGCCTTCCGTCCGCCCGCGCTCCACGCTGCGCACGCCGCCGTCGATCACGAAGTGCGCGACGTGGATGCCCTTCGGCTGCAGCTCGCGCGCCATCGCCTGCGCAAGACCGCGCAGGGCGAACTTGCCCATCGCAAACGGCACCGAGAGGGCGTAGCCCTTCACGCTGGCCGAGGCGCCGGTGAAAAAGATGGCGCCGTCGCCCTGCGCTACCATGCGCCTGGCGGCCTGCTGGGCAACGATGAACGCGCCAAACGCGGTCACCTCGATGGCGCGCGCCACCTCCTGCGGCGCGAGATCGACAAGCGGCGCACGGGTCGGGCGGTAGCTGGCATTATAGAGCACCAGGTCGAGCCGACCGAGCGACGTGTCCGCCTCGGCGAACAGCTGCGCCACGCTGTCGGGCTCGGTCGCGTCCGCTGCAATCGTGAGGGCGCCGATCCCGCCCGCGAGGCCGGCGAGCTTGTCGACGTTGCGGGCAGCCAGCGCCACGCGATAGCCGTCGGCCGCCAGCGCGCGGGCGAACGCCGCGCTGACGCCCGAGCCGGCGCCGACGATGAGGGCAGTCTTGGTCATTCCTTCCCTCCATTGAGGCGTGAAGCCTGTAGCCTTGATCCGGGATTATCGCCTGAGCGCCGCCGGACCGTGAAGGTGTGAAATCGTGAAAAGCATTGCAGCTCCGCTCCCAGGCGCCTGAGGTCGTTGCACGATGGTTACCCGCCGGCTAGAACGTCAGACAGCGCCGATTTGACGATCAGCTTGCGGGCGCTTCAACAAATGCGGCTAAAGCGAACGGCTTTCATGCATCCCGCGCGACTGCTCGTCTCCTCGGCCGACCCTAGGGAGGCTGGACGATGCGATTTGCTGCCATTGCCGATATTCACGGCAACATCGACGCGCTGGAGGCCGTGCTGGCCGACATCGCCGCGCTCGGCATCGCCGAGGTCGTCAATCTCGGCGACCATGTCAGCGGGCCGCTCGAGCCGCTGCGAACGGCCGAGCTGCTGATGGCGCGGGGCTTTCCCTCGATCCAGGGTGACCAGGACCGGAAGCTGGTTGAGAAGCGAGCCGCGCTGCGTCGCCCCTTCACCTGGCTGGGCGACGCCTACCTGGAATGCTTGGCCGCCATGCCGGCGACCTTGCTCTACCGCGATGATGTGCTCCTTTGCCATGGCTCGCCGCGCAGCGACGAGGCCTACTGGCTTGATCACGTCACCGATGAGGGGATGATCATGGCCACGCAGATCGAGGATATTGAGCGTGACGCAGCGGGGATCGCCGCCTCGCTCATCTTGTGCGGCCACACGCACCTGCCCCGCGTTGTGCGCCTGCGTGACGGACGGCTCGTCGTCAACGCGGGAAGCGTCGGGTTACCGGGATACCGCGGCTGCGCGCCTGTCGCGCACGTGGTCGAGAGCGGTACGCCCGATGCCTGCTATGCGATCCTGGAGCGCACGGCTGGCAGGTGGATGGCAGGCATACGCTACGTGCCGTATGACGCCACGCGCATGGCGGAGCTTGCAGCAAGGGCCGGCTGCTGCGACTGGGCCAGCGCGCTGGCGACCGGCTGGGTGAGCCGTATGGCGCAGTAACGGCGCGTACTCCGCCGATGCGAGGTAGATGGCGGATTACGCGCTCAACGCTAATCTGCCCTGCGTCCGTTCGCCCGCGGATGGGCCTTGTCGTAGACCGCCAGCAACCGCTCGCGATCGACCTCCGTGTAGACCTGCGTAGTGGACAGGCTGGCGTGCCCCAGCAACTCCTGGATCTGGCGCAGGTCGGCGCCGGCAGACAGCAGGTGGGTCGCGAACGAGTGGCGCAGGGCATGCGGCGTAGCTGTATCGGGCAGGCCAAGGGCGCCGCGTAGCCGTTCCATCAGCAGCTGAACGATGCGCGGGCCGAGCGGACCGCCTTTGGCACCCAGGAACAGTGGGCCATCCGGCGTCAACGGATAAGGACAAAGCGCCAGGTAGCGCGTGACGGCAGCCTGCGTGATGGGCAGCACCGGGACGAGCCGCTCCTTGCCGCCCTTGCCGGCGATGCGCAGGATCTCGCGCCCCTCGATCGGCGCGTCACGATGAGCAATTCCGAGTGCCTCGGAGATGCGCAGGCCGGAGCCGTAGAGCAGGAGCAGGACCGCGGCATCGCGCGCGGCGATCCAATCCAGGTCGGCGGCCATGCCACCATCCACCACAGCCGCGGCCTTCTCAGGGCTGAGCGGCCGCGGGATGCCGTGCCCCACCTTCGGCCGGTGGACCCGCAGCACGGCCTGGCTGCTGCCCCGCCCCTCGGCATCGAGCCAGCGAAAGAAGGCGCGCAATCCCGACAGGTTGCGGGCCAGCGAGCGGCTGCCGATCCTGCTTTGGCGTCGGGCAGCAAGAAAGCCTCGCAACTGCCGGACATCGAGGCAGGCCAGATCGGTGAGGCTTGCGTCGCGTCCGAGGCTCCCACGCAGCCACGCCAGGAACTGGCGGACGTCGCGGGTATACGCCTCGATGGTTTTGTCAGAGAGCCCCTGCTCATGCGCCATATGCGCAAGCCAGTCGCCCACAGCGCTGCCGACATCTTCCGTGACGGAGAGTGCCGGGCGGCCCTGGCCGTCATGGCAACCATCAATGCTGTCATGCATGGATGTTTTCGGGGCCGGAATTCTACCGCAATGCGTTTCATGAGAACGCTTTGGCAACATTGGCTTGGGTCGGTTAATGAATCATAAAGGAATACCCTTGCCTTTTGCTCATTTGTAGACGAACTTCCGACGTCCTGTTCCCATAGCTGTGTCTTGCTTCCGCCGACTTCGAGGCCCATATAGGCCGCAGCCGGGGTACCCCTGCGTTGGGGGTGCTACCTCACGATCTGTGGTTTGTGCTTGCCCACTGGGCGGTGTGCCTTCCCCATGTCTGAGCTACCGGGCCGAGCGTGCGGCTCATAACAACCGGCGTCTCTCACGCTTTACCGGGAATAAGGAACTCCCCTATGCGCGTCACAGGTACCGTGAAATTCTTCAACACCGCCAAGGGTTACGGCTTCATCCAGCCGGAAGGCGGTGGGAAGGACGTGTTCGTCCACGCCACGGCGCTCGAACAGGCGGGCATCCGCTCGCTGAACGAAGGCGACCGGGTCACCTTCGTCCTTGAGGACGACAAGCGCGGACGCGGCAAGCAGGCGGGTCAGCTGCAAAAGGCCTAATCCTGCTGCTTCACGAATCGGTCCGGTGCCCCTGGAGCACTTGGCCGGAAATTCCTGGGACGCCTCTTCCCCCCAAGAAGAGGCGCCTTTTTTATGTGGATAACCGTTAAGACGGCGGGCGAGTTTACTCGAAGCGTAATCCCGCCGCTCTCTGCGCGAAGCGGCGGATTACAGGCTCCACCCGAATGCGCTCTATGTTTGGTGTGCAATTTCTATAATAGTTATTAGCTAACTTACATCCGGTCCGGCGTCTCGATCCCAATCAATCCGAGTACCAGCTCAAGCTGCTTCAGTGTCGCCAGGGCGAGCGCATAGCGCGAGGCGCGCTTGGCGTTATCTTTCTCCACCAGGATCGGCGCCGCCGCATAGAAGCCCGAGAAGGCCGTTGCGAGCGCATACGCATGGTCGCACAGGAGGTGTGGCATGCGCTTGTCGTAGGCTGCTCGCAGGGCCTCGTCGAATCCATCGAGAGCCAGCACCAGGGCGCGCTCGGCGTCCAGCTCAACGCTGATCGAGCCCGGCGCAACGCCCTCGGCCGCCGCACGCCGCGCCAGCGACTTGATGCGCACGGCTGCATAGAGCAGGTACGGCCCCGTCTTGCCCTCGAACGAGATGAAGCGATCGAGGTCGAAGATGTAGCTGGTGGTGCGCACGTTCGCGAGGTCGGAGAACTTGATCGCCGCCACGGCGACCTTGTGTGCGATCTCCTTCCGTTCGGTCTCGTCGACGTCGGCGCCGAGCTCCGCCTCCTGCATGCGCTTGAGCGCCGTTGTATCGGCTTGGGTGATCAGCTCATGCAGCTTCAGGATGCCGCCCTCGCGTGTCTTGTAGGGTTTGCCGTCCTTTCCGTTCACGGTGCCGAATCCCAGGTGCTCCAGGCCGCTCTCCGGCAGATAGCCGGCCAGGCCGCTGGCCCGGAACACCTGCTCGAAATGCAGCGCCTGGCGCTGGTCGACGATGTAGAGCGACAACTCCGGATCGAGCGTCCGCTTGCGGTCGAGAATGGTGCCGAGATCGGTCGCGTGATAGCCGACCTCGCCGTCGCGCTTCACCAGGATGATCGGCGGCACCTCCTTCTTGTCGCCTTCGCGGGCAACGCGGACGATCAGTGCCCCGTCGTCCAGCTCGGCGATGCCGCGGGCCTTGAGGTCCGCCACGATCTCGGGGATCAGCGGCTCGGCATCGCTCTCGCCCTTCCACAAATCGAAGGTGACGCCGAGGCTCGCGCACTCGCGCTCCAGGCCGACCCTCGTCGCATTGCAGAAGTGGCGCCACAGCGCCCGGTAGCCTGGCCGGCCGGCCTGCAGCTCCGCCGTCGCCTTGCGGTCCTCCTCGCGCCGGGCTTCGTCGGCCTTGGATTTGGCCGACGCCTGCGGATAGAGGCGCCCGAGGTCGTCCATGCTGACGGGGCTCTCGTCCGGATACGGCCCGGTGAAGCCGGCGTCGAAATAGGGCAGATGCGGCTGCTCGATGCGAACCTCGTTGATGAGCTGGCCCATCTGCAGGCCCCAATCGCCCAGGTGCACGTCGCTGGTCACCTCATCGCCCATGAAGCGGAACAGCCGCTGCAGGCTGTCGCCGATCACGGTGGAGCGCAGGTGGCCGATATGCATCTCCTTGGCGACGTTCCAGCCGCCGAAGTCCATCACCACGCGCCGCGGCTTCGCCACGCCGCCCGCGCCGGCCCGGTCGTCGCCGGCGATCTCCCCGGCACGGTTGGCCAGCCCCACCGCGCTGACCCGCACGTTGATGAAGCCTGGCCCCGCCACCTCGGCGCTCGCCACCAGGGGCGACGCCTTCAGCGCATCCACCACTGCCGTGGCGATCTCGCGCGGGTTCTTCCTGGCTGCCTTCGCCGCCGCCATCGCGCCGTTGCACTGGAAGTCGGCCAGGTCCGGCCGGTCCGAGCGCCGCATCGCGCCCAGCCCCGCATCCAGCCCGAGCTTCGCAAATGCCGCGCCCGCGGCCTCCGACAGTTTGCCGGCAAGGTCCATCATCTCACTCATCCGTATTGCTCTAGTAGGGCGCTCTACTCAGTGCCGATGGGTTTGCAGAAGCTCCAGCCGAGAACCGCTGCATACGCTCGCCGTTGGACTGGAGCGCGCGCCGCAGCATCCCCTCCCCCCTTGTGGGGGAGGGACAGGGTGGGGGAATTGCAGAACATCTGAGGTTGGGGTTCCCCCCACCCCTAGCCCCTCCCACAAGGGTGAGGGGAATCCGGTTGGCGCTAGCGTGAAGCTCACCACCATCTCCACACCTGTCGAGCGACGTTGCGTCTCTATACGATGCGCTGGCCGGTCTTTTTCCAGTCCGCCAGGAACTGGTCGAGCCCCTTGTCGGTGAGCGGATGGTGGACCAGCGCCCGCAGCACTGCCGGCGGCACCGTGGCCACGTCGGCACCGATCATGGCGGCCTGCTTGACGTGGGTCACATGGCGGATCGAGGCGGCAAGGATCTGCGTCTGCAGCTCAGGGTAGTTGTCGTAGATCGTCCGGATCTCGCGGATCAGCTCCATGCCGTCCTGGCCCGCGTCGTCCAGCCGGCCGACGAACGGCGAGATGAAGGTCGCACCGGCTTTGGCGGCCAGCAGGGCCTGGTTAGCCGAGAAGCACAGCGTCACGTTCACCATCGTGCCCTCGCCGGTCAGCGCCCGGCAGGCCTTGAGGCCGTCCCAGGTCAGAGGCAGCTTCACCGCCACGTTGTCGGCGATCCTGGCGAGCGTGCGCCCCTCCGTCAGCATGCCATCGAGGTCGGTCGCTGCCACCTCGGCGCTGACCGGCCCCGGCACTACCTCGCAAATCTCGGCGATGATCTCCTTGAAGTCGCGCTTGGCCTTGGCCACCAGGGAGGGGTTGGTCGTCACGCCGTCGAGCAGGCCGGTCGCCGCCAGCTCCTTGATCTCGGCCACGTCCGCCGTGTCGACGAAGAATTTCATGGCACTTGGCTCCACTTCAATCTGCGCTGGTGCCGGTCTTGCGAATGACGAATGGCCAATCGCGAATGGTTGCCACCCATTCGCCACTGCCCATTCGCCATTGACGGCCCTTGGCTTGCGTTCGCCCTACGTTCGCCCCTTCTTCTGGGCTAAGCTCGGGCTGTCCCTCGTGATTCTCCCGTGCTTCTAGTGGCGAGGACCTGTTTTGGAAAGCCTGCTCGCCCAATTCGATGAAGACCCACCGGATGCGCCGCTCTCAGGCACGCGCGTTCCGGTGCTGCTGCCGGTGGCTCTGGACCAGACGTATGACTACCTTCTGCCGCACGGCTTGGCGGCCCCCGCCGGCAGCTTTGTCCTGGCGCCGCTAGGTCCCCAGACCCGCCTTGGTGTCGTTTGGGACGTCCCCGTCGCTCCGGTGGGCCAGGACGACAAGCCGGTTCCGGATAAGAAGCTCAAGCCCATCGTCGCCGGGCTCGCCGAGGTACCGCCGCTCCCACCCCTTTGCCTGCGCTTTGCCGAATGGGTGGCGCGCTATACACTGGCTCCGCTTGGCATGGTGGTGCGCATGATGATGGGCGCCCCGGCCGTGTTCGAGCCGGCCAAGCCCCGCTTCGGCGTGCAGCATAATCCGGGTGCCGCCGAGCCGCCGCGCATGACGCCGGCGCGCCGGCGCGCCGTGAATATCGCCGCCGACGGCCAGATCCGGGTCAAGTCTACGCTCGCGGCCGAGTCGCAATGCTCCAACGCCGTGATCGACGGCCTGATCGCAGCCGGCGTGCTGGTGGAGGTGGCGGTCCCGGAGAAGCGCTTCCCGGCCCCCAACCCGGCGCACGCCAAGGTGGCGCTCAGCGACGCGCAGGAGCAGGCGGCGCACGGACTACGCGCCACGGCGCAAGGCGGTTTCTCGGTGACGCTGCTCGACGGCGTCACCGGCTCCGGCAAGACGGAGGTCTATTTCGAGGCGGTGGCTGCCGCGCTGGAGCGTGGAGTGCAGGCCCTCATCATGCTGCCGGAGATCGCGCTCACCAGCCAGTTCATGGACCGCTTCAAGGCCCGCTTCGGCTGCCTGCCGGTGGAGTGGCACTCGGCGCTGTCGCCGCCAGAACGCGCCCGCGCCTGGCGCGCCGCGGCCACCGGCGAGGGGCGCGTGGTAGTGGGCGCGCGCTCGGCTCTGTTCCTGCCCTACGCCAATCTCGGCCTCATTGTGGTGGACGAGGAGCACGACGGCTCATTCAAGCAGGAGGACCGGGTGCACTACCAGGCGCGCGACATGGCCGTCGCCCGCGCCAGTCTCGGCAAGCTGCCTGTCGTGCTGTCCTCCGCCACGCCGTCCATCGAGTCCCACGTCAATGCCCGCACCGGCCGCTATCGCAGCCTGGTGCTGCCGGCGCGCTTCTCGGGCGTCGAGTTGCCGCCCGTCACCCCCATCGACATGCGCAAGGACCAGCCCGAGGCCGGCAAGTGGCTCTCTCCCACGCTGGTCTCGGCCATGCACGAGACGCTGGGCGAGGGCCGACAGGCGCTGCTGTTCCTCAACCGCCGGGGCTATGCCCCCCTCACGCTCTGCCGCGCCTGCGGCCACCGCTTCGACTGTCCGCAGTGTACGGCCTGGCTGGTCGAGCACAAATACCGCAACCGCCTCAACTGCCATCACTGCGGCTTCTCGCTGCCGCCGCCGGCGAAGTGCCCCAAGTGCGGCGCGCCGGATTCGCTGGTCGCTTGCGGTCCCGGCGTGGAGCGCATCGCCGAGGAGGTGGCCGAGCGTTTCCCGACGGCGCGCCTGGCGCTGCTGTCGTCGGACCTGGTGCCCTCGCTCACCGAGATGCGCGAGATCGTCAAGCGGATCGAGGTCGGCGAGGCCGACATCATCGTTGGTACGCAGATGGTGGCCAAGGGCCACAACTTCCCCAATCTCACCCTGGTCGGCATCGTCGATGGCGACTTGGGTCTCGGCAGCGCCGACCCGCGCGCGGCCGAGCGCTCATTCCAGCTTCTGCACCAGGTGACGGGCCGCGCCGGCCGCATGCTGGCCAAGGGCCGCGGTCTCGTGCAGTCGTACAACCCCGAGCACCCGGTGATGCGCGCCATCGTAACGGGTGACCGCGAGGCGTTCCTGGCCAGCGAGATCCGCCACCGCCAGGCCGGCCTGCTGCCGCCGTTCGGCCGACTGGCCGCGCTGATCGTCTCGGCCAAGGCCAAGGAGCTGGCCCAGCTCTACGCCCAGGACGTCCGCCGCCGCGCGCCCCTCGCCGCCCGCATCGAGGTGCTGGGACCGGCCGAGGCACCCATCGCCGTGGTACGTGGCAGGCATCGCTGGCGGCTGCTGGTGAAGGCGCCGCGCGAGCAGGACCTGCAGGCGTACTTGCGGGCATGGCTGGCGGTGCTGCCCAAGCCGCCGTCGGATCTAAGGCTCACGGTGGATGTGGATCCGTATAGCTTTTTGTGATGGTGTTAGGTCCCTATCTGGGGCTGCTCGCCAACGCCACCGTGCTCGGCAGGCGGCGGTGATCGTGGGGGTGGTGAATGCCTACCCCGCCACCGGCGTCGAGAGCAGCCATAGGCCGAGCCAGGTATAGCCAACCATCACCGCCGCCAGCGGCACCTGGCTCAGGATGGCGGCGCGGCCGTCGCCTAACGTGCGCCGCGCCAGCGCGTGCGCCAGCAGCACCGCCAGCACGTGGCCGGTGACGATGCCGGCGGTCTGCGCGTTCCAGATCGCACGGGTGCCCTCATATGTGTTGAGGAAAGAGGTCGTGACCTCGGAGGCGCCCATCGCCAGCACGCCGTGGCTCAGGCCGAACGGATCGGCGGCGGCGCGCCAGGCGTACTGGCCGTTGACGAGCAGCGCCGTCAGGTAATGCGAGAAGTGGAAGCCGAGTGAGATCGGCATGATGGAGAGCACCAGTGTGCCGAGCAGCGCGTGCGGCGAGCCAAGCGCCTTTCCAGCCCGTCCGGCCAGCCGCCAGCCCATCAGCACGGCGCCGGTATAGAGCACGGCCAGCGCCTCCCAGGTCAGCAGGAGGCCCAGCGTGTTGATGCCGAGCACGGCCGATCGGCCCGGAAACTCCAGCGGGTTGATGCCGTTGAGCCCGAGCCACCAGAATGCCTTGGAAAGACCGTCGAACGTCACCGAGCTGAGCGTCAGCAGAATGAACAGCACGCCGCTTGGCGGCAGCGCTGCGCGCTCCTCCAGCAACGCCGACCCGGGGAGGGCCAGCGTCAGCCGCTGCCTCGCGCCGTCATCCGGATCGGGCGTCCACAACAGCGGCGACAGGCCGCCGATCAGGCGGAAGAACACGCTGAACGGCTCGGCGCGGCTGAGCCAGGCGGCCTCGCCGAACAGCACGACGGCGATGAACGTGAATAGCCAATACGCCCCCGCCGCCACGGCCAAGCGCGCCGGATCGTCCGGCGCGATATCGATCAGCTCGAACCAGGCGAAGCCCAGGAACAGGACGATCGCCGGCCAGTAGCCGAGCCAGGAAGGATAGCAGAGCGGGGGCTTGTGCAGTGTGCCAACCCAACCCCCCTCCGCCTTGTGGGGAGGGGGCGCTGCAGTCGAAGCCTCGCTCAGCCTTGAGCCAAGCCACATCGCCAGCCGATAGGGCCCCGTCCACGGGTTCACATATGCCCACAGATCGCCCAGCATCGCCGTCGCCAGTGTGAAGCCCACCCACCACAGTGTCCAGATCGTCAGCGGGAGCGGATTGGCGAGCGGATCGCGGCTGCCGTAGAGCCCCGTTGCCAGCAGGAAGCCCAGGAGCAGCGCAGAGAGCAGGCTCGTCGCCACCGGGCTCGGCGGCTTGAGCGCGAGCAACGGCAGCCGTGCGCGGCCGAGCCGGTCGGAGAGGTCCTTTGGCACCATCGCGAGCAGCAGGAATGTCGCCGCCACCGCAAGCGTGCCGCCGAGGAGATAGTATCCCGTCGGCATCAGCAGCACGAACGCGCGCCCGCCGCCATGGGCGAAGGCTGGCGCTGCCATCCATGGCAGGGCCACGGCGATCATGGCCATAACACCAAGCCTCCGGCGGATCATGGCCTGACCTCGCCGCATGCGCCGCCCAGATCCCCTCTCCCCGCTTGCGGGGAGAGGGTTACGGTGAGGGACAGCCGTAAGCGGAACGTTCTCCGCGGGCGCCTGTTGCACAGTGACGGCCCGCGGACGGCGGGCAGAGGCAGGGCCGCGCCGACCATCACGCTCCGACCCCCACATACCGGTGTACCAGTGAAAGATCCCCGCGCAGCGTCTCGATGTCCACCACGTCGCGCGTGCGGCCGGTCTCGATGAACGCCACCCGGTCGGCCACCGGGAGCACGGCATCCACCCGCTGCTCGACCAGGATGATGCCGACGCCCTGTTCGCGCAGCATGCGCACGCAGTCGCGGATGGCGGCGATCATGGACGGCATCAGCCCCTCGGTCGGCTCGTCAAGGAGCAGCACCTTGGGCTCCACGCAGAGCGCGCGGGCGATCGCCAGCATCTGCTGCTCGCCGCCGGAGAGGGTGCCGGAGCGCTGCCGCATGCGCTCGCGCAGCACCGGGAACAGGGCCAGCGCCCGCTCCAGCGTGTTCTTGCCATTGCCCCGCGTCATCAGGCCGATCTCCAGGTTCTCGGCAACCGTCAGCTCCGAGAACAGCCGCCGGCCCTGCGGAACGTAGGCGATGGCCTGCTTGGGCACCTGCCAAGCCGGCAGCCTCGTCAATTCGATGCTGTCGAGCATGATGGATCCGGAGCGCACCGGTACCAGCCCCATAATCGCCTTCAGTGCCGTGGTCTTGCCGGCCCCATTGCGCCCCAGCATGCACAAGACCTCGCCGGCCGCGACCGAGAGCGACAGGGAGCGCAGAACCTGCACATTGCCATACCAGGCGTCGATGGCGTTGACGTGGAGCATGTCCTAACGCCCACGAGAGTCGCGACCGGATCCCCCTCCCCCTCGTGGGGAGGGGCTAGGGGTGGGGGGACTCCCGACCTTCGATGTTCTGCAATCCCCCCCACTCTGTCCCTCCCCCACAAGGGGGGAGGGGACGATGTGGCGAGCGCCTTGCCCCAATTCAGACCCTGATCGGCGCTGATTGCTCACGCTTTCACGTCCCCAGATACGCCCGCTGCACGGCCTCGTCCGCACGGATCT
Organism: Hyphomicrobiaceae bacterium; assembly: GCA_036280295.1. Lineage (GTDB taxonomy): Bacteria > Pseudomonadota > Alphaproteobacteria > Rhizobiales > Hyphomicrobiaceae > AWTP1-13. The sequence goes on along the minus strand of DASURA010000010.1, from coordinate 6,364 downwards.
CGGCGGGTGTGCCCTCCGCCAGGATGGCGCCGTTGGCCAGCACCGTGATGCGGCGGGCCAGCTGCATCACCACGTCCATGTTGTGCTCGATCAGCAGCACTGTGGCGTCCCTTGATATGGCGCGGATCAGGCCGCAGAAGCCGGCGATCTCGGCGTCGGAGAGGCCCTGCGTCGGCTCGTCGAGGATGAGCAGCTTGGGCGCCAGTGCCAGGCCCATGGCCACCTCCAGCAGCCGCTGGTGTCCATACGACAAGGTCGACGCCTTCGCCTCCCGACGTTCCGTGAGGCCGACGCTCTGCAGTGCCTCGTCGATGCGCTGTGCCGGCGGGAGGCGATCCCTTGCGCCGACTGTATGCAACGAGTCGCCATCGTTGGCGGGGCTGATCGCATTTCTCCGCCGCATCCCGCTCCGCGCTGCCAACGCTACGTTGTCGTAGACGGACAGGTTGCCGTAGATCGAGGTGATCTGAAACGTATAGGCGATGCCGAGCCCGACGCGCTTGTGCGCCGGCAGATCGGTGATGTTGCGCCCTTCAAAGAAGATGCGCCCGGCCGTCGGCGTCATGCGCCCGCAGATCAGGCCGACAAAGGTGCTCTTGCCTGCGCCGTTGGGGCCGATGATGGCGCGCACCTCGCCCTCGGCCAGCGTGAAGTCCACGTTGTCGACGGCGCGCAGGCCGCCGAAGTGGCGGCTGAGACCCTTGGTCGCGAGCAGCGTGCGCACCGAAGCCCCTATGGCAGCCATGGCGCGATCCTTTCGCGCAGTGTGCCGAGCAGCCCCTTGGGCGCCCACACCACCAGCACCAGCAGGGCGATGCCAACCAGCAGCATGTACGCGGAGGTATATTCACTGCTCACATCCACCAGATAGAACATGACGAGCGTGCCGACCAGCGGTCCGAGCACGGTGCCGGCGCCACCGAGCAGCACCCACAGGAGCGGCAGGATCGAGTACTGGATCGAGGCAAACGTGGCGCCGACATAGGCAAACAGAAGCGCGTAGGCCGCGCCTGCCGCGGCCGCCGCGGTGCCGGAGACGACGAAGGCGAGGAGCTTGCTGGCTTGGACGTCGTAGCCGAGCATCCGCGTGCGCTCCTCGTTCTCGCGGATGGCGACCAGCACGCGGCCAACGCCCGAGCGCACAAGCGCCAGGCAGCCCAGCAGGCACACCGCAAGCAGGCCGAGCGCCAGATTGTAGCGCAGCAGCGGGCTCGTCAGGTCGAGGGACAGGCCGCCGGGCAGCACCGCGTGGCGGATGTCGCCCCGCAGGGCGAAGCCTTCGTCGCCGCGCGTGATCTCGCCGAAGTAGAGCGAGGTGAGATAGCCGGCCTGGGCGAACATCAAGGTGACGATCATGAAGGCGACGCCGGAGGTGCGGAGCACGATCAGCCCCACCAGCAGCGATACGACGGCGCCCGCGGCGATGCCGGCGAGGAACGCTGCCGGCGCGCCGAGCCCGAGGTGCAGCGCCGACAAGCCCGCCCCATAGAGGCCGGCGGCGAACAGCATGGCGTGGCCGAGGCTCAAGAGGCCGGTGTAGCCGAAGAGGATATTGTAGCCGACGGCGTAGACCGCCAGCACCATCACTCGGGCGAGGCTGAGGATGGCATAGTCGCTCAAGACGAGCTGCGCTGCCAGCAGTGCGGCCAGCACGCCGACGTGCAGCAGCACGGCCCGGTCCGTCAGCCACGCCAGGCGCGACGGGTGTGAGGTGAAGCCGAGCACGCTCACCGCGCCGCCTCGCCGTAGAGGCCCTGAGGCCGCACCACCAGTACCAGCGCCACGAGGAGAGTGGCCAGGATCTTGGCGAGCGTAGGCGAGAAGAACACCGAGATGATGCCGTCGCTCAAGCCGATGATTACCGCCGCCACCACGGTGCCGAGGATGCTGCCGAGCCCGCCGATGATGACGACGATGAAGGAGAGCAGCAGCGGGTCGTGCCCCATGAGATAGTGTGCCTGCTGGATCGGCACGATCAGCACCGCGGCAATCGCCGCCAGCATGGCGCCGAGCGCGAACACCAGGGCGTAGACTCGATCTACCGGGATGCCGAACGCCTGCGCCGTCTCGCGGTCGAAGCGGGTAGCCCGCATGACGAGACCCAGCCGGGTCCGCGTCAGCACGGCCCAAGCGCCGATCAGCAGCACAGCCGAAGCCGCGACCACGAACAGCTTGTATCCGGAGTATCCGAACCACGGAAACACGACGCGCATGTTGAACGGCGCCTGCACCGGCCGCGCGTCCGGCCCGTAGAAGGTGAGCGCCAGCTGCTGGATGATGTACATGAGGCCGATGGTGGCGACGATGGTGGCCTCGGGGTCGTAGTGGACGCGGCGCAGCACGGTGCGCTCGCAGACCACCGCCACCGCGCCCACCACCAGCGGGCTCAGCACCAGGGCGATGAGAAAACCGAGTGCCGGGTTACCGGCCGCGAGGCTCGCAAACCACCACGCCAGCACGGCGCCCAGCATGAAGAACTCGCCGTGCGCCACGTTGACCACGCGCATCACGCCGAACACAAGCGACAGCCCCAGCGCCGTCAGCGCCAGCACCGCCGCCGTCACGGTGCCTTCGAGGATGGCCAGGAATAAGTGAGGTCCGAAGTCCATACGGGCGTAGGGCGGATTAGCGGAGCCTAATCCGCCGTTCTCCAGATTGTTGGGCCGTCGGCGGATTACGGGCTATGCCCTAATCCGCCCTACAATTTCATCTTCGTGTAGTCCGTGCTGTTCTCGTACTGGCCGTCTTTGATCGAAGTGCGGTGCACGACCTTGAGCTTGCCCTTCTCGACCACCGAGATGTTCTGGTGCCCGAACACCTGGTGCTTCTTGCCATCGAAGATTTTATCGCCCTGCGGGTGCTCGTAGCCTTCGGGGATCGTCGTAATCGCCTCGGTGGCCTCGACCAGCTTCGCCTTGTCTGCCGGCGTCGGCGACTTGTAGCCGGACGCCTCGATCGCCTGCTTGATGATGTAGAGCGTCTCCCAGCATCCGAACATGTGGGCGTAGGTGGAGATGTCCTTGGGATCGGACTTCAGGGCGCCGTCGGCATTCACGCCCACCTTCTCGCGGTAGAATTGGTCGTACGGGCTTTGATTGGCCTGGGCGTAGCGGGGGAAGCCCTCCCAGAAGTAGGTACCCTCCAGAAACTCCAGGCCGGGGCTCGCCAGCGACACGGCCTCAAGTGAATCGATGAAGCCGAAGATCTGCGGCCGCTTGGAGCCCAGGTGCTCGCCCAACTCCTTGACGAAGGTGAGCACGCCGGGGCCGATCATGACATGGTAGAGCACGTCGGTGCTGGAGGGGATCTGCGGGAAATACTTGGTATAGGAGGTCTCTGTCGGCGGAACCGGGATCAGCTTCAGCACCTCGCCGCCCTGGGTCTTGATGGCCTCGGAGAAGAAGTTGCGGTGGTCGTGGCCGAAGGCATAATCCGGGTAGATCATGGTGACCTTCTTGCCGAGCTTGTCGGCCACCCACGGGGCCATCGACATCACCTGCGACCGCACGTCGGTGATGCCGGGCTGGAAGGTGTAGCGGTTCAAGGCGCCCGAGGAGACGTGATAACCTTCGCTCACCACGTAGTAGGGTAGCTTCAGCTCGCCGGCGCGAGGGGCCGCGCCCATGACCACATGGCTGAACAGCGTGCCGAAGGCGAGGTCGACCTTGTGCTGGGTGGCGAACTTCTCCACCACCTCGGCGCCGCGCTTGGGATCCGTGCCGTCGTCCTCGGCGACGATCTCGATCTTGCGCCCGGCGATGCCGCCCTTGGCGTTGATCTCGGCGGCGGCCGCTCGGGTGGTGCGCTCATACCAGCGGCCGTAGGCGGCGCCGATGCCGGTGCGGTGTACCTGGAAGCCAAGCCTGATCGGCGCTGAGGTCTGCGCCTCGACATAGCGTACGAAGCCCGGCGCGGTTGTCATCCCCGCCGCGCCAAGGCCGGCGGCGCCGAGGCGCTTCAGGGCGGTGCGGCGCGAGACGGTGGCGGAAGGGGCCAAACCCCTCGCCCTCGGCGCGGCAGTTTCAATACCGGCATCCCCGCGAGAGGGCTGACCCCGTTTCCTGGCATCCTTCATTGTCAACGTCCCTTCTGTTGCGGCCTGCCGGCATTCTGCGTCCAGCTCGGGCCGATCCCCTATGAAACCTTGGCAAGGTGGCGCTGCGCCGCGCCGGATATTAATGCGATGTCGGCAAAAAGGCTCGCCGTTTCGCCAGCCAGCATCAGCACGGCATCGGCGATCAGGCCTCTGGCGTGGTAGCCGGCAGCGCGCCGCCGCCCCGCTTCCAGTGCCTCCAGCACTGCCTCGGGCAGCAGCTCGCCAACCGTGACCGTGACCGGAAGGTCGCCCAGATCGCTGTCCGGAGCGAGCTCGCGGGCCGGCCAACGCTCCACCGCCGGGTGGTCGATGTTGACAGCATTGGCGATCAGCGTCGCCGCCACGTCGGCCGTGGCCGCATCCGAGGCCAGCACCGTGACGGAGTCCGCGATGCCGAGCGAGAACGAGCGCCCGTGCGCCCCCGAGGTGGCGATGCCGCCGACGCCATCGCCATGCTCGATGCGCAGGCTGCCGTTCAGCAGTGGCGCCGGACCGCGGCCGAAGTCGCCAGCGACACCCACATCGAGCGCCGCGCCGGGTGCACAATGGACGGCGATATCGCCGCCATCGTTGACGTAGGCCCGCTCCAGCTCGGCGGCGCCGAGCATCACCGCCATCAACTCATCCGCCACCGCCCCGGCCACGGCAGCCATCGGTGTGACGAACACGTCGGCGAACGGCCGGCACGCACCATACATGCGCCGGCCGACGGGGCTGGAAGGGTGTTGTGGCAAATGGTGGTCGTCGAGATTGGAAGGGACGGCCGTCCTAACGTCCCCTCCCCCCTTGTGGCGGAGGGACAGGGTGGGGAGGATTCCAGAACAATCGACGTCGGGAGTCCCCGCACGCCTAACCCCTCCCCACAAGGGGAAGGGGGATCCCGTCGCATTCGCAAACGGCGTGGAGTGCCGGTTGACCGCTCGCCTGAGCAGCGGCAGCTCGCGGCACAGCTCCGGCAATATCTCGCCAAAGCGGCCTGCCGCGGCCCGATAGGCGGCGTCGATGGCGGGCGGTGGGCCCCAGGCGCGCAGCACCACGTCGATCGGGCCGTGCGACAGGTGCAGGCGACCGCCGGGCAGCTCGCGGATCCGCGGGCGCTCGCCGTTCATCGCTTCAGCCTCCGAGCCGGCGCAGCAGGGCGAGGAGCTGGCGTGCTTCGTCCTCGGTGAACGGGGCCAGTGTCTCGCGTGAGACCTCGGCCGCCACCGCCTTCATGCGCAGGGTCGCCGCGCGTCCCCCCTCGGTCAGCTCCAGCATCACCAGTCGCGCGTCGTTGGGGTCGGGCGACTGCGCCACCAGGCCGTCCTTGATCAACCGGTTGGCGACCCGCCAGATGGTGGCGGGATCCATCGCCGTCAGCCGGCCGAGCTCGTTCTGGGAAACGCGGCCCACATCGTCGAGCTTGGCCAAGGCCGCAAACTGCGTGGGTGTCATGCCGAACTCGCCCATCACCGTGTTGAAAACCTTGGTCGCGTTCTGGTGCGCGCGGCGCAGAACGAAGCCAACCTGGGCTTCGAGCCGGTAGCTCGCCGGATTGGAGCGCCGACGCTGCGACGCTCCCGCTTGGGCCGCATCTGCCATCATGGCTTGCCTCCCTTTCCCGGCTCGAACGGCCACGGATTGTCGCCGCGCCACGCTTGGATGCGCGCTTCGGGGCCGAGCGCCGCCAGGACCTCGGCGATGGATACCACGTCGCCGATATGGCCGCCGAGCCGCTGGTAGAGCGCGGCGGGCAGCGTGAATTCGATGGGTGCCACCAGCGCCGGGGTCGGCACGTAGCCGAACGCTCCCCTGGGCATGCGTGTCACATCCACCATGATCGTAATGCCGCCACCCGGCCAGACATAGACCGGGGCGCCACCCATGGTCACGCGCGTCTCGCCGGCGGCCACCGAGCGCGTCAGCAGCACCGGGTTCTCGCTCACGCCGGCGCGCAGCGAGCCGCCGGCGCCCGCCACGAACAGCACTGTGCACTGGGACGGCTCGCAGTTCTCGCCGATACGGTCCACGACCTTGCGTACGGCTTCCGGCATCATTTCGGGGACCGGCACCAGGTTGTCGTCGAGCACACAGTAGATCGCGTCCTCCCCGGTGGTCGAGGTCATCAGCAGGCGCAGGCCGGGCCAGGCGACCTTGTCGTCGATCTTCTGGATGATGGCCAGCGGGTCGGTGATGTCGGTGCCGCCCCAGCCGAGGCCCGGATTGGCGACCTGGAAGTAGCGGCCCGGCGTCGATTTGCGCCCGCGCACGCGGATGCCGGCCGGCCTC
>DASURA010000009.1:0-22172 GCA_036280295.1 Hyphomicrobiaceae bacterium | reverse complement strand
TAGGAGTTGAAGTCGGCCGGGCGCACCTGGTGCTCGATCAGGTAGTTGCCGGCCGGGCCGTCCTTCTTGATCGAGCCGGCCGGCGAGATGTGGTCCGTCGTGATGCTGTCCTGGAACAGGCCGAGGATACGCGCTCCCACCACGTCGGTGATCGGCGCCGGGGTGGCCGGCATGCCTTCGAAGTAGGGCGGATTCTGCACGTAGGTGGAGCCGGCGTTCCAGCTGTAGGTGAGGCTCGGCTTGGCCTTGCCCATTGCCTGCCACTTCTCGTCGCCCTGGAACACCGCGCCGTAGCGCTTGGCGAACATGGCGGGCGTCACCGACGTCCGGATCAGCTCGGCGATCTCCGCCGAGGTTGGCCAGATGTCCTTGAGGTAGACCGGCTGGCCGTCCGAGCCGGTGCCGAGCGGCTCGGTGGTGAGGTCTTTATTGAGCGTGCCGGCAATGGCATAGGCCACCACCAGCGGTGGCGAGGCCAGGTAGTTCGCCTTCACGTCGGCGTTGACGCGGCCCTCGAAGTTGCGGTTGCCCGAAAGCACCGCGGCCACCACCAGGTCGCTGCCGCGCACGGCCTCGGCGATGGGATCGGGCAGCGGCCCGGAATTGCCGATGCAGGTGGTGCAGCCGTAGCCGGCCAGGTTGAAGCCCATCGCATCCAGGTCATCCTGCAGGCCCGCCTTGGCGAGGTAGTCCGTAACCACCTGCGACCCAGGCGCCAGCGAGGTCTTCACCCACGGCTGCGACTTGAGGCCCTTGGCCCGGGCATTGCGAGCAACCAGTCCGGCGGCAATCAGCACCGAGGGGTTCGACGTGTTGGTGCACGAGGTGATGGCCGCGATCACCACGTTGCCGTTGCCGATCTCGTAATCGGTGCCGGCGACCCTGGCTTTCTGCGCCAGGGAAGCAGTCTTGACGATCTCGGGCAGGGCAGCGGCAAAGCCGGCCTTGACACCGGTAAGAGGCACCCGGTCCTGCGGCCGCTTCGGCCCGGCCAGCGACGGCCCAACGGTGCCGAGATCCAGCTCCAGCACGTCGGTGTAGACCGGTGCCGCGCCCGGCTCGCGCCACATGCCCTGCGCCTTGGTGTAGGCCTCCACCAGAGTCACCCGCTCCGGCGCGCGGCCCGTGGCCCGCAGGTACTTGACGGTATCGGCGTCCACTGGGAAGAAGCCGCAGGTGGCGCCGTACTCGGGCGCCATGTTGGCGATGGTGGCGCGGTCCTCGACCGAAAGATGGTCCAGGCCGTCGCCGAAGTACTCGACGAACTTCTCCACCACGCCGCGCTTGCGCAGCATCTCCGTGCAGGTGAGCACCAGGTCGGTGGCCGTCACGCCCTCCTTGAGCTTGCCGTGGAATCGGAAGCCGATAACCTCGGGGATCACCATGGCCACCGGCTGGCCCAGCATCGCCGCCTCGGCCTCGATGCCGCCGACGCCCCAGCCGAGCACGCCCAGCGCATTGACCATGGTGGTGTGGCTGTCGGTGCCGACGCAGGTATCGGGATAGGCCTGGGTGACGCCGCCGAGGTCTCTGGTCCACACCGACTGCGCCAGGTACTCCAGGTTCACCTGGTGGCAGATGCCGGTGCCTGGCGGCACAACGCGGAAGTTGTTGAAGGCGCCGGCCCCCCAGCGCAGGAACTCGTAGCGCTCCTTGTTGCGCTCGTACTCGATATCGACGTTCTTCTTGAAGGCGTCGGCCGTGCCGAAGTAGTCGACCTGCACCGAGTGGTCGATGACGAGGTCGACCGGCACCAGCGGGTTGATCTTGGAGGCATCGCCGCCCAGATGCTTCATGGCATCGCGCATCGCGGCCAGATCCACCACTGCGGGCACGCCGGTGAAGTCCTGCATCAGCACCCGCGCGGGGCGGTAGGCGATCTCGCGGATGGAGGTCTTGTCGTTCAGCCACTCGGCAACGGCGCGGATGTCGTCGGCCTTCACCGAGCGGCCGTCCTCAAAGCGCAGCAGGTTCTCCAGGAGCACCTTGAGCGAGGTCGGCAGCTTGGAGATGCCGGTGAGGCCGTTCCTCTCGGCGTCGGGCAGCGAGAAGTACTCGTAGCTCTTGCCGCCGACGCTCAGCGTCTTGCGGCTTTTGAAGCTGTCGGGGTGGGCCGCGGTGCTCATGAAGCGCAGTCTCCTTGCAAAGTCGTGCGGGCGGGCTGACGGGGGCCGGTGACGGGGTCAGCCCCCTCGCGCACTACGCCATATTCCAGCGCAAGATCGTGCGCGAGGGGTCTGACCCACCCGAGCGGGCATTGAAACCGTATAACGAGTCTAGTATGCGCCCCCAATGCGCGAAAGGTCCTGACGGCTGAAATGGAGCTGATTGCCGAAAAGCTATGCGCCAGGCGCGGCGGCCGCATCCTGTTCGCGGGCATATCGTTTTCCGTCGACGCGGGAGAGGCGCTGCTGGTGACGGGGCCAAATGGCGCAGGCAAGACGACGCTTCTGCGCGCCATCGCCGGTTTCCTGCCCCTGGAGGATGGGACGATCCGCCTGGACGGCGCGGGCGCCGACATGAGCATCGCCGAGCAGTGCCACTACGTTGGGCACGCCAATGCGGTGAAGCCCAGCCTGACGGTCGCCGAGAACGCAGCGTTCTGGATGGGATTCCTGGGCGGCCCGAAATTGGACGAGGCGCACGCAGCAGCGTCCCCTCCCTACAAGGAAAAGGGGGATCCGGCTGAATCCGCAGAAGCGGGTGCGCCCCTATCCAAGATGGACCCTCTCGACGATGCGCTGGAAGCGTTCAACCTCGCTCCACTGCGCGATATCCCTGTGGGCTATCTCTCAGCCGGCCAGAAGCGGCGCGTTGGGTTGATGCGATTGGCGCTGGCGGAACGGCCATTGTGGCTGCTCGACGAGCCGACCGCCTCGCTCGATAGCGCGTCGCAGGAGCGGCTGGGGCGTGTCGTCAACAAGCACCTCGCCGGCGGCGGCCTGGTGGTCGCGGCCACCCACTTGCCCCTGGACTTCGCCCGCACGCACGAGTTGCGCCTGGGCCGCCCGGCGGCGGCAGCCGCGGCATGAGCGCGTTCTGGCACCTGGTGCACCGCGACATCCTGCTCGCCTGGAAGGAGGGCGGCGCCATCGGTGTGGCCCTCGGGTTCTACCTGGTCGTCGTGACCATGCTGCCGCTGAGCCTGGGCCCCGACCTCAACCTGCTGTCGCGCATCGGCCCCGGCCTCCTGTGGGTGGCACTGCTGCTGGCGACACTGCTGTCGCTGGGCCGGCTGTTCGAGACCGACTACGAGGACGGCTCGCTGGAGGTGCTGGCCACGAGCTCGCTGCCGCTGGAGGCCGTCGCCGCGGCCAAGAGCCTTGCCCATTGGGTCACCACCGGCATTCCCTTGACCATCCTGGCGCCGATCCTGGGACTCCTGGTCAATTTGCCGCTGGAGGCCTATGGCGTGCTGGTCCTGACCATGCTCGCCGGCACGCCTGCAGTCAGCTTCATCGGCGCCATAGGTGCGGCCTTGACGCTGAAGGCACGGCGTGGCGGCGTTCTGATCGCGCTCCTGATGCTCCCGCTGTTCGTACCAACCCTGCTGTTCGGCATCGAGGCCATGACGGCCTCGCTGACGCACAGCGGCGGCTTCACGCCGGCATTCCTGGTTCTGCTGGCGATCTCGCTGGCAGCTGTTGTGCTGGCGCCGCTTGCAGCAGCGCTCGCGCTCAAATTTCAGCTGCAGTAGGACGGATTAGGGCGCAGCGCGCAATCCACCATTGGTCGGTGAGGAGCGGTGGATTATGCTTCGCTAATCCGCCCTACAAAGATCGCGTTGACCGTTCGCAATGATGCCATCCTGCGATGGTTCCAGGCCTCGTCTCGAATTTGCGCCCCGGCAGACAAACCATTACATCGTCACCATGCAAAGCTTCACCCAACGTCTCGCCAACCCCACCCGCTTCATGGCGCTCTCGGCACGGCTGCTGCCGTGGATCGCGGCGCTGGCATGCGGGCTGATCGCGGTCGGCCTCTACATGTCCTTTACGGCGCCGCTCGATTACCAGCAGGGGCACGCGGCCAAGATCATGTATGTGCACGTGCCGGCGGCCTGGCTCTCCATGATGGGCTACGCGCTGGTGGCGGCCTCCAGCTTCGGCCTGCTGGTATTCCGGCATCCGCTGGCGGATGTGTCGGCCAAGTCTGCCGCGCTTGTGGGGGCAGTGTTCACCTTCCTGTGCCTGGTGACCGGCTCGCTGTGGGGCAAGCCCATGTGGGGCGCGTTCTGGACCTGGGATCCGCGCCTCACCTCGGTGCTCATTCTGTTCTTCCTCTACCTCGGCCTGATCGCGCTGCGCTCCTCCATCGAAGACGAGGCGCTGGCGGCCAACCTCACCGCCGTTCTGGGTCTCGTCGGCATCGTCATTCTGCCGGTGATCCGCCTCTCGGTGGATTGGAACAGCATCCACCAGGCCCCCAGCGTCTCGCGCCTCGGCGCGCCGACCATCCACCCCTCGCTGCTGTGGCCGCTCCTGGTCATGGGCGCTGGCATGACGGTGCTGTTCGTGGCCCTGCACCTCAAGGCCATGCGCAATGAGATCCTGCGGCGGCGCGTGAAGGCCTTGCGCGTCGCCGAGGTGCAGATGGCCGCCGGCCTGGCCGAGGCCGCGGAGTGAACGCCATGCGCGATCTGATCCCCGACATTATCCCCGACCTGGGCCCGCACGCCGCCTATATCTTGGCGTGCTACGCCATCACCGCCCTGGTGCTCGCCGGGCTGGTGGCGTGGCTCGTCCTCGACGGCCGCCATCAGCAGCGCCTGCTCGACGCGCTCGATGCCCGCGGCGTCCGCCGCCGCTCGGGCGGCAGCGCGAGCAAGGGCTGACGCCGCATGCGCCTGCTCATATGGCCGCTTGCCATCTTCGCCCTGCTGGCCTTGCTGTTCACCTTTGCGCTGCGCAGCGGTGATCCGTCGAAGCTGCCGTCGGCGCTGATCGGCAAGGGCGCGCCCGAGATCACCTTCAAGCTGCCCACGGTAGAGGGCCTGACCAACGGCGCGCGTCCGGTGCCCGCGAAGCCAGCCGAGCTGGCCAAGCCGGGCGAGGTGACGGTGGTCAACTTCTGGGCCTCCTGGTGCGCGCCCTGCCAGCAGGAGCACCCGCAGCTGATGGCGCTCAAGGACCAGCCGGGCGTGCGCCTGTGGGGCATCAACTACAAGGACCAGCCGGTCAATGCCCGCCGCTTCCTCGGCCGCTACGGCAATCCGTTCGCGGCGGTGGCCGCTGATAGCGACGGCCGGGCGGGAATCGAGTGGGGCGTCATCGCCGTGCCAGAAACATTCATCGTCGATAGCCGCGGCGTCATCGTCTACAAGCACACAGGGCCGATCACGCCCGAGTCGCTCAAGACCGCTGTGCTTCCGGCTATTCGCCGCGCGACATCGGCAGCCCCCTTGCCACGACCGCCGTCGTGAGGCCCTAATGTCTGAGCTAGGGGTCTGACCCCAGCCCCCTCAACCGGCTCGGATGGACCCATGCTGACCTTCTACTATGCCGCAAACACCTGTGCGTTGGCGTCGCACATTGCGCTCCTGGATGCTGGAGCCAGCCACGAGTTGCGGCGCGTCGACTTCAAGACGGCCGAGCAGCAATCGCCCGCCTACCTCGCGATCAACCCCAAGGGGCGCGTGCCCGCGCTGGTCACGCCGCGCGGCATCCTGACGGAGACTCCGGCGATCCTGGCCTACATCGCCCAGAGCTTCCCGGCGGCTGGGTTGGCGCCGCTGGCAGACCCGTTCGCCTTCGCCGAGATGCAGGCGTTCAACAGCTACCTGTGCTCGACCGTGCACGTCGCCCACGCCCACAGGATGCGCGGCAGCCGCTGGGCCGACGAGGAGACTTCGTACGCCGACATGAAGCGCAAGGTGCCGCAAACCGTCGCCGCCTGCTTCGAGATGATCGAGACCAAAATGCTGCGCGGCCCCTGGGTGATGGGCGACACCTACAGTGTCGCCGATCCGTACCTGTTCACGCTCGCGCAATGGATGGAGGGCGACAGCGTCGATCCGGCGCGCTTCCCGCGCGTGCTCGACCACCGCACGCGCATGGCTGCCCGGCCCAACGTGCAGAAGGCGATCGCCGCGGAGCAGGGCTGACGCGTAGGGTGGGTTGGGCCCGAAGGGCCGTAACCACCATTTGTCAGCAACGAGATAGTATTGACAGGGGTCCAGATCGGTGGGTTACGCGCTGGCGCGCTAACCCACCCTACGTGCCACGTGCCGCCCCCGATCCAGCCGACGTCCTGAGCAGCACGTATCCCACCACCGCCGAGAGCAGCGAACCCGCCAGCACGCCGAGCCGCAGCTTGGCGGTGTACTCGGGGGTATCGAAGGCCAGCATGCCGATGAACAGGCTCATGGTGAAGCCGATGCCGCCCAGCACGGCGAGCCCGGTGATCTGTGCCCAGGTGGCGCCCTCCGGCTTCCTGGCAAGGCCAAGCGCAACCGCCAGCCAGGTTGCGCCGAGAATGCCGATCGCCTTGCCGGGAAAAAGCCCGGCCGCGATCCCCAACGTCACCGGCTCGGCCAGCTTGGCGAGCGACATGCCTTGCAGCGAGACGCCAGCGTTGGCAAAGGCGAACAGCGGCAGCACGGCAAAGGCGATCCATGGGTGCAGGCTCTCTTCCAGCTGCTCCAACGGCGAGGCCTGCTCCGGCTCGCCTGACGGAGACCGCAGCGGAATCGCCAGGGCGACCACCACGCCTGCCAGCGTTGCGTGGACGCCCGACTCCAGCACGCACACCCAGATGAAAATGCCGGTGAGGACGTAGGGCGCCACGCGCATCACGCCGCGACCGTTGAGCCCCCAGAGCACGAGAGCGCCGGCCGTTGCCAGCGCCAGCGAGCCCAAGGAAAGGTTCCCGGTATAGAAGAGTGCAATGATGACGATCGCGCCGAGGTCGTCGATGATGGCAAGCGCCAGCAGAAAGATCTTGAGCGAGGCGGGCGCACGCGTGCCGAGCAGCATCAGTACGCCCACGGAGAAGGCGATGTCCGTGGCGGTGGGGATGGCCCACCCCTTGAGTGCCGCCGGGTCGCCCCAGTTGATGGTGACGTAGATGACGGCCGGGACCGCCATGCCGCCCAGCGCCGCCAGCAGGGGCAACAGTGCCTGGCCAAAGGTGGAAAGCTCGCCGCGTATGAACTCGCGCTTGATCTCCAGGCCCACCAGAAAGAAGAACAACGCCATCAACCCGTCGTTGATCCACAGCAGGAGCGGCTTGTCGAGCGCAAGCGCCCCCACCCGGACGCCGACCGGTGTCGCCAGAAAGCTGTCGTAGAGCCAGGAAATGGGCGAGTTGCTGACGACCAGCGCCGCGAGCGCTGCGAGCATCAGCGCCAGACCTCCGGCGGCCTCGTGATGCACGAAGGCCAACGCGCCTTTTAGCTTGCCGCGCACCTCAAAAGTGAATGTCATCAGCGGTGGCGTCCTTGAGATTAACCAGTGAACGGGCGCCGGCAGGGGAGGAGCTATCCATGCGATTTGGTGTGTTCGAGCACATGGATGACAGCGGCGTGCCGCTCGGTGAGCAGATCGCAAATCGAATGCAGCTGGCTGAAGCCTACGACAGGCTCGGTTTCTACGCTTACCACCTTGCCGAACACCACGGAACGCCGCTTGGCCTCGCCCCCTCGCCCAGCCTCTTCATGGCGGCCCTGGCCCAGCGCACGAAACGGCTGCGCTTCGGACCGCTCGTCTACCTGCTGCCGCTTTACCATCCGCTGCGATTGATCGAGGAGATCTGCTTTCTCGACCAGATGAGCGGCGGCCGCCTGGAGCTGGGCGTGGGGCGCGGCGTGTCGCCGTTCGAGGTCGGCTTCTATGGCGTGGACGCCACCAATGGCCCGCGGCAATTCCCCGAGGCACTGCACGTGATCAAGCAGGGGCTCACCTCCGACGTCCTCACCTTCAAGGGCGAGTTCTACCAGTTTACCGACGTGCCCATGGCGTTGAAGCCCGTGCAGCAGCCGCACCCGCCGTTATGGTATGGCCTCAATACCCCGGACGCCACGGTGTGGGCCGTCAAGGAGAAGGCCAACATCGCCACCCTGGTGCCGGCGCCGGCCGCACGCCGCGTCATCGACCGCTACCGCGAGGAGTGGTCCAGGCACGGCCATCCTGCGGAGCCGGCGCCTCTAGCCGGCATCATCCGCCACATGGTGCTCGCGGAAACCGAGTCCGAGGCGCTGAGCATCGCGCAGCGGGCCTACAAGCGCTGGTACCGTCACCTGGCCTTCTTGTGGACCCAGCGCGGCATGAAGGTACCGATGGCGGTGCCGATGCCCGAGGAGCTGGGGCCGTTGCTGGCCTCCGGCGGCGCCTTCTCCGGCACGCCTGCCGCCGCCCGCGCCTACATTGCCGAGCAGATCGCCGCCTCCGGCTGCAACTACTTCATCTGCGACTTCACCTTCGGCGACATCACGCTGGAGGAGGCCAGGCGCAGCGTGGCGTTGCTCGGCGAGGAAGTGATGCCGCATTTCACTGCGTAGGGAGACATGAAGTGAGACACAGGGTCAGGCCCCTCGCCGCAACATGGCGTCCTATTTCGGACGTTCAGTCGAGGGGGGCTGCCAGTCTTGGTACAAAGGATCTCGACACGGCACGATCGGTGGGCTACGCGCGGCATCTCGCCACCCATTTTCCATGCCTCAATGAGGACGCGGGTCATGCCAGGATACATTGCAAGGCGTTCAGGCCTTCTTTTCGCTGTGATCGCCACAATCGCCGTGATGGAGCCTGGGCTGGCAACGGCCGATCCACAGCCGGTGGCGCCGGCGGATCGCGCGGCGGTCGAGGCGTGCCTGGCGCTCGTCACCGCGAATGCCGAGAAGGCGGCGCAGGCGTCCGCGACCGAGGACGAGAGACCGGGGCCTGAAGGGCGGCTGGCCGCGGCGGGCAAGGAGGCGGCGAGTCGCCATGACAGCTGCATCGGCGCCGTCGCCATCCGCTGCCAGCGGGAACCCGGCGGCGCGACCACGCACGGCATGATCGCGTGCAACGAGCGCGAATGGGCGGTGTGGGACGAGCGTCTCAACCGTGTCTACAAGGAGGCGCTGGACGGCGCCGAGCCCAGGCTCGCCGCCAGCCTTCGCAAGACCCAGCGCAACTGGCTTGCCTGGCGCGAGGGGCGCTGCGCGCTGCCGGGCATCGTGAACGAAGGCGGCTCGATCGTCGGGCCGCTGTTCACGGGCTGCATGCTTGAGACGACGGCGCGCCAGGCGCTGTGGCTGGAGCACAGCGAATGACGCGACACCGTCTCGGCCAAGCCGGCCTGGCTGCTGCCGTCCTTGCCTGCGCCGCCGTGCCGGGTGCGACGATGGCAGACACGCCTGCCAATCCGCTTGCCAAGCTGATCGCCGAGGGGGGCGGTGGCCCTTTCTGCTTCGAGCGCATCTACGACAAGGCCCATCGCAATCGCCACCCGCGCCAACGTACGCAATCTGTGCTGGTTTCGCTCCACGCCGGCACGGACAAGTCGGGGGAGACGCCCTCGATAAAAATGCGCCTTCGCCAGACGGGGCGCGCGGCGCCGGCCGACATCGGCGCCAGTTGCGAGTGGGGCACCAAGGCCAACCGCGACACGTCGGGCAACCGCCTGATCGCGGCCTATCCGCGCGATGAGGGATTTGCGTGCATCGCGCTCTACAGCAACCAAGCCGCCGTCGAGGCCGGCTACCTCATGCTGGACCTTGCTGCGGATGGGCGCAGCGTCATGGTCTACCTCGACGACAGCATCGGCCTGTGGGGGACATTGCCGGAGCGCACCGCACCTGACGACAAAGGCATCCGGAAGCCTGTTCCCGGCGATCCGCCGCTCAGCCTCGGCCCAGATGACCGCGTCTTCCGGCTTACTCGTGTCGAACCGGCGGCGGCGTGCGGTGACATGGAGCGGGCCATCGATCTCGCCACGGATTGAGCAGCGGCAGGACGTCCCGTGGCTGTTGCAGCGGCAGTCGACCGTTTTCTTCCAGTCAGCTTTTGCCCAGAAGCGCCGCCAGCCGCAAGACATCGCAACCGGCGCTGGCGGCCAGAACGCGATCAAGGTCCGCCAGGCTGGCGTCGAGTGCACCGGCCGGATCGCGACCGTTCAACAGGTGCCCGAGGTAGAGCCCTGCCAATAAGTCGCCTGTGCCGTTGGGAACGTCGAGCCGACGCGGCAGGGAGCGTTCTATGGTGTGATGCTGGCTGACTGCGAGCGTCGCAACCTGCTCGTCGGTCTCCCTGGCTGACGTGACGAGCACCGTCCGCGGCCCAAGGCGGCGTGCCAGCTCCAGTGGCTCAGATGGACCGTTGGCCAAGGCGCCGGTGAGCCAGTTGAGCTCGAACAGGTTGGGGGTGGCGATGGTGGCGAGCGGCAGCAGTTCGTCACGAATGGCGGCGGCTGTTGCCTCCGCCACGTAGAGCCGGCCGGCATCGCCGACGATCGGGTCGACCAGCACCGGAATGCCCGGCACCGCCTGGCTGATGCGCCGCACCGCCGCTGCGGCTGCCATCACCGAGGCCGCGGAGGGAAAATACCCGGTCAGCACCGCGCCGAGCGACGGCCAGCGGCCGTCCGCCTCCAGCGCCGCGAGCATGGCGGCGAGATCCGGCGCCGGCAGGTCATGCCGGGCCAGCTGCCCGAGGCCCGGGCGGGTCGCCAGCAGCACCGTCGGCAGCGCCCACACCTCGTGGCCGAGCCACTGCAATGCTGGCAGGTTCGCGGCCAGACCGACGCTGCCGCGCGCAACATGGGAGGAGATCGCCAGGATTTTTGCCATGCCTCTTCCTAGGGCCTGACCACGGCGACCGGAAGGGCTTTGCAGGGGCCTGCTCAGGGCACACGGGCGGCATTTCAGGGTTTGGCCCGAGTGCGACCCGCACCAGCGGATGCGAACCACAGGGCAAGATGACCGCGAGCCCGCTAAATCCTTAAGGAGGCCCCTCATGCGCCGGATCACTCTTATGAGTGTCGCGCTCATTGCAGGCGCTGCCCTGGTTCCGGCTTTGCAGCCGGCACCGGCATCGGCTCTTCCGCTGCCGGCTCTGCAACAGCACACCAGCGCCGCTGATGCGGGCATCGTGCAGCACGTGCGACGTGGCGGCTTCCGCGGCGGCCATGGCTTCCGTGGCGGCGGGTTTCGCGGACACGCCTTCCGCGGCGGCGGGTTCCGCGGACACGCCTTCCGCGGCGGCGGCTGGCACGGACGCGCATTCCGTGGGGGTGTCTCCCGTGGCTATGCCTTCCGTGGCGGCGGCTGGCGCGGTGGGCGCCATTGGCGTGGCCGGCGCTGGGGCCGCGGCATCGGCTGGGGCCTGGCGCTGGGAGCGCCGTTCTACGGCTATGGCTACACCTCTTGCCCGCTGGTGCGCCGCACCGTGTGGACGCCTCGCGGCTGGCGGGTGAGGTGGGTGCGGCGCTGCTGGTAGGCAGATCCCTGCAACCCCTGCCCGGAGCCTGCCGGGGCGGGTGCGACGCGGGAGCCGCCCCTGATGGAGGGCTTTCGCCCTCCGCAATGGGCCGCCTCTCCGGCGCCCGCGTCGAAGATCGCGTAGGACTGTTGCTCAGGCCGATGAGTGCCCACCGTGTCCGATGATCCAAGGGAATCCGAGCGATACCGGCTTTCCGCGCTGATCGGCAACCGCGCTCTCCCGCGATTGGCCGCCATCGGTGCCATCGTCCTCGCCATCGCAGGTTCCTTTGTCTACGTAGCCGGCTGGCTGTCGCCCGGCCTGCTTACCCAGGCGCGGGTCATCGACAGGTTCGAGCAGGTGAGCGGCGTCCATCCGGGGTTTCGGCGCAACCACGCCAAGGGCGTCTGCATCACGGGCAATTTCGAGAGCAATGGTCAGGGCGTGCGCTTGTCCAGGGCGGCAGTGTTCAAGCCCGGCCAAGTGCCCGTCATCGGCCGTTTCTCGCTCGGCGGCGGCAATCCCCAGATGCCGGATGCACCGACGGCCGTGCTCGCCATGGGGCTGAGTCTGCGGCCGGCCGGCGACGAGGAGTGGCGGATGGCGATGATCCATCTGCCCGTCTTCGTCGTTAAGGACATCCAGGGCTTCTACGACCAGTTGCTCGCCACCAAGCCCGACCCGGCAACGGGAAAGCCTGATCCAGCGAAGATGGCAGCCTTCACCGCCGCCCATCCGGAGTTCGTCCGCGCAATGAAGGTGATCAAGAGCAGTCCACCGCCTTCGGGCTTCGCCACGGCCAACTACAACAGCCTCAACGCATTTCGCTTCATCAATGCGGCCGGTGCCGCGATGCCGGTACGATGGTCAATGGTGGCGAGCGAGGCGCCTGCGCCGACGACACCAGAGCAGGGCAAGAGCCCGGACAAGAGCTATCTCTTCGACGACGTGATTGCGCGCCTCGCCCGCGGCCCCCTGCAATGGCATCTCGTCGTCACGCTCGGGCAGCCCGGCGATGTCACCAACGACCCCACGGTGCCCTGGCCCGCCGATCGCGAGCACGTGGATGTCGGCACGCTGACAATCAATCGTGTTGAGACCGAAGGGCCCGGCAATTGCCGCGATGTCGTCTTTGACCCCTTGGTGCTGCCCTGGGGCATAGCGCCGTCCGACGACCCCATACTGAGCCCCAGGTCCGCCACCTACTCGGAATCTTTCAGGCGGCGCGAGGGCGAGGGGAAGACGCCGAGCGCGATCCAGGTTCCGGGCCCGGGGAGCGGCTCATGACCGTGACGACGCAACCTCGACCGTTCACGCCGTTCTCGCGCATCCTGCACTGGACGATGGCGGCGCTGATTCTGACCATGCTGTTCATCGGGATCGGCATGGTCGCCTCTGTCTCGCACTACCACACGCTGGTCTCCATCCACAGGCCGCTGGGCATACTGATCCTGGCTCTGGTCGCCATCCGCCTGGTGAACCGCCTTCTCAACCCGCCGCCGCCACTGCCTGAGGCGATGCCGGCCTGGCAACGCTTCGTTGCGGTCGGTTCGCACGTGCTGCTCTACGCCTTGATGTTCGCCGTGCCGCTGGTCGGCTGGGCGATGCTCTCCGCGGCGGGCTATCCCATCGTGCTCTATGGCCCGTTGCGGTTGCCTCCGATTGCGCCCCAGAGCCCTGAGCTATTCGCGGCACTGCGCCCGACCCACACGGTGCTGGCGCTTCTCCTCTTCGCGACCTTCCTGGCCCACTTGGGGGCTGCGCTGATGCATGCCCTGATCTACCGGGACGATGTGTTTCCGAGCATGACGTCCTGGAGGTTGCGTACTGCCGAGGGGGCCGGCCGACGGGAGATCCATCCGACCGGCAATCGATAGCCGGCCGTATGAGGCATTGCGCGAGGCCAGAACGTGCGCGGCGACGAGCTGACGCGGGAACCCTCCGGCCCGAACGCGATCCCATTACGCCAGCTCCTGGCACTCATTCACCGGCAGCGATGCATCGATGTCTGCTCCTCGGGGTACATCGAGGTCGCCGACGGCCGATGGCACGCGGCTCACAATTGAGTACATGGCCTAATACGGCCGGTCCCCGCAAACCGTCACCCGGTGGCCGTAGCGCTTGTGGGGGTAGTAGTCCCACAGTGCGTGGTGCTGGGCGCAGCGGTTGTCCCAGAACGCCACCGAGCCAGGTTGCCAGCGGAAGCGCATGCTGAATTCCGGCGTCTCGATATGCCGGAACAGCATCTGCAGGATGGCGTCGCTCTCATTGCGCGACAAACCCACCAGCCGCGTCGTGAAGAAGCGGTTGACGAACAGGCACTTCCGCCCCGTGACGGGGTGCGTGCGCACCACCGGGTGCTCGGCGCGCGGGTAGGCCCTGCCGCGGTCGTCGTTGCCGTAGCGGCCGCGGTAGAACGGTTCGCCGTCGTGGATCGCGGTCATGCCGTCGATCAGCTTGCGTATCGGTGCCGAGAGCGTATCCAGCGCCAGGTACATGTTGGCGAACAGGGTATCTCCGCCGCCGTCGGGAGGCACCGTCGTCAGATACAGCATCGTCCCCATCGGCGGCTCGGTCTCGCACGAGACGTCCGAGTGCCAGTCCTCGCCGGCGACGAACTTGGAGCCTTCATCGGCCTTGATCACGAAGACCTCGGGATGATCAGGCAGCACGTTGGGCGTCGCCGGATGGATGTGCAGCTTGCCGAAGCGGCTGCCCAGCTCCTTCTGGCGCTCCGGGCTTAGCTTCTGGTCGCGGAAGAAGATCACCAGATGCTGCATCATGGCGGCGTGCACATCCTCGAACTGCTCGTCGCTGAGCGGCTTGGACAGATCGATGCCATAGAGCTCGGCACCGATATGCGGCGTTGACTTCACAACCTCGATGGTGCGGTAGGCCATTGCGGCGGGCTCCTTGCTGGGCGTCTTCGGGCCCGGAGTTTAGCGCGACAAGCCAAGGCCGAGTAGCCAATGGCGAAGCTGGCTGCCGTTCTCGATTTGCTTCTCGATCTGCTACGCCCCATTCCCATCGATGAGCTCCCGCCACGCTGCCTGGTGGTGACCAGCCGATTCAGTGCTGAAGCAGCAGAGCGTCACCGCGCTGAAGTGCGCACTGCCGCGCAGCCGCTCCGTCACACACGCAACGGCGATGCGTGCGGCGCGGTCGGCGGGAAAGCCGTAGACGCCGGTCGAGATCGCCGGGAAGGCCAGCGAGCGCAGCCCGCGCGACTGCGCCAGTGTAAGCGCATTGTTGTAGCAGGCAGCGAGCTGGGCATCCTCGCCGGCGCCGCCGCCCCGCCAGATCGGGCCGACGGTGTGAATCACATGGCGCGCTTTCAGCCGGTAGCCCCTGGTGATCTTCGCCTCGCCGGACTTGCAGCCACCAAGCATGCGGCACTCCGCGAGCAGATCCGGCCCAGCGGCGCGGTGGATCGCGCCATCGACCCCACCGCCGCCAAGCAGCGTGGCGTTGGCGGCATTGACAATGGCGTCCACGTCGAGCGTGGTGATGTCGGCCACGATGATGCTGAGCCGGTGCGGCATTCGTCATCTCCGATCGGCAATGGCCCTCGCCGGGCTCCGCGAAAGACGGAGCCCGCCTGGGGCTCCATGCTTGGCAATTGAAGGCCATGGGCCGTGTGGGCACCTCGCTTGGGGCGATCACATGGATAGATATGACACGATCCAGGAAATGCACCGGTCGAACAACGACGCGTGCTCAAGCCCTCCGAGCATGGGCAAGCCGCCGAGGTTGGCCTGGAAGCGTGGGATAATATGCAGTTTATGGATTGTTTTCCGTTGACGACGCGTAGGAATTCTGCGAATATGTTTCTCATGTTGAATTGGAGCCTCTCCGCAGCAGATCGAGAGCCGACTTTGAGGCATCGTCAGGCTGGAACTCGGGACCAAATCAGCCGCCCGCGCGGCTGGCGAAGCCGTCTACATCCTTGATTTCCAAGACGCGGAATAGTGCGGGGCGGGACGCGGGCGCCCTCTGAGGAAAAGGCGAAACGGTAAGGGGCGAAAGAGAGCAGCGGGTTCCCCCGCTGCTCCACGCGGATCGCTAGTGTTCCGTCGCTGACATACGATTCACAAATCGGCGGGAACCTGCGAATCTGCGCCGATGCGAAAGATCGAGCGGATTTCGGTCAGCCCGGCTGATCGCGAGCGACTGGAGCGGCTGGTCCGGGACCGGAACACGCCGCAAAAGGTGGTTTGGAGAGCGCGCATCGTGCTTCTGGCCAGCGACAGCACAACGGCGGAGGAGATCGCTGCGGCGGTGGGCAAGAGCCTGCTTACGGTTCGCCGCTGGCGCCGCCGCTATGTGGCCGCAGGCGTGGATGGCCTGCTGAAGGACGCCACGCGTCCCTCGCGGGTCAAGCCGCTGAGCCCGGAGGTGATCGAGCGCGTGGTGCACATGACGCTGCACGAGAAGCCGCCGAATGCCACCCACTGGAGCCTGCGCAGCATGGCGAAGGCGGCCGGCGTCTCCCGCAGCAGCGTGCAACGCATCTGGCAGGCGCACGGGCTCAAGCCGCATCAGGTCGCCACCTTCAAGCTCTCGCGCGACAAGAACTTCGCCGCCAAGGTCCAGGACGTGGTCGGGCTCTACCTCAACCCGCCGGACAAGGCGCTGGTCCTGTGCGTCGACGAGAAGAGCCAGATCCAGGCGCTCGACCGCACCCAGCCCGGCCTGCCCATGAAGAAGGGGCGTGCCGGCACCATGACCCACGACTACAAGCGCAACGGCACCACCACCCTGTTCGCCGCGCTCAGCATGCTCGACGGCAAGGTGATCGGCGCGTGCCTGCCGCGCCATCGGCACCGCGAGTTCCTGCGCTTCTTGCGGCTGATCGATCAAGAGACGCCCGCCGATCTCAACCTGCACCTGGTTGTCGACAACTATGCCACCCATAAGACCCCGGCCGTGAAGCGCTGGCTCAAGGCGCATCCTCGCTTCCACCTGCACTTCACGCCGACCTCGTCGGCATGGCTCAACATGGTCGAGCGCTTCTTCGCCGAGATCACCCGCAACCGCATCCGCCGCGGCGTCTTCAAGAGCGTCGCCGAGCTCAAGGCCGCCATCACCGACTACCTGGAGAAGCACAATGCCGACCCCAAGCCCTTCGTCTGGACCAAGTCCGCAGGCGAAATCCTCGAAAAAGTTGCCCGAGCGAAACAAGCGTTAGAGTCACAACACTAGAGGTCGAGATTGCCGGCGATCAGGTCGGTGATGCCTTAGGGGCGCCGTACCGCCTTTCGCCGGGGCGATCTCCGGCGGCGGGCGATGCCGTTCGCCGCGGGCGCCGCCCTTTGCTGCGGGCGTCGCACCTTTGTCGCGCGCCGCCCTTCGCTGCGGGCATCGCCCCGTAGGCGGCGGGCATTACCCTTTGCCCCTGGGCATCGCCCCGTACGCGGTGGGCGTCGCCGTTCGCCGCGGTCGCCGCCCTTCGCCGCGCGCATCGCCCTTCGCCGCGAACATCGCCCCGTACGCGGTGGGCGTAGCCTTTGCCCCTGGGATCGCCCCGTACGCGGTGGGGCGTCGCCCTTTGCCGTGGGGCGCCGCACCCTGCGTTGCAGTTGCCCGCGGGGCGTTTGGCGCTGCCGCGGTTCGATACAGGCGGGCCGATATCAGGCCGATATCCGGCTCAATCTTAAGACTGGCCGGCTCGGGGCTGCTCGCTCAAACGTCGCCGCGCTCGCTCACGCGGCCGCGCGAAGGGCCATGCGCGACCAAGGTACATCCTTCGGGCGGGGACAGCCGCTGTGCCGGCGCAAGTTCCAATCGCGCCCAAGACCGCAGTAAATTTGGCAGACGTAGTGGCCCTTACCTACCAAGTGACGACATAATAGCAGATAAGACGACAGACTGTCCATCAAGAAAAGGCCTTAGATGGCATATTTTCGCACAATAGGCCTCGCCGCCCGTATCCGAAACGTCGAGGCCTGATTTTTTCCCTGTCCGGCCCCGGAGCAGTGGCGTCTCGGGCGGCTGCAATGCTATGTTATAACAATGAGCACGATCCTTCCCAACCAGGCATTCCCCGCGCCAGGGCACGATCACGGCGCATGTCTCGACCAGGCCATGGAGCGCGCCCGCACGGCCTTTGCCGCAAAGGGATTGCGGCTGACGCCGCTCCGCGAGCAGGTGTTCCAGACGATCGCTGCTGCCTCGCACCGCGCGGTCGGCGCCTACGAGGTGCTGGACCGGCTGGCGACACAAGGCGAGCGGCTGGCGCCGATCTCCATCTACCGCGCCATCGATGCGCTGGTTGCGGCGGGTATCGTGCACCGCTTCGAGAGCCGCAACGCCTTCTTTGCCTGCCACGCCGGCCACGAGCAGCGTCAGCTGGTGCTGGCCTGCGAGAAATGCGGCTCGGTGGCAGAGGTGGACGGAGCGCCGGTGTTCGCGGCCATTGACAAGGTTGCAAAGGACGCCTCGTTCTCCGCCAGCCTGGACAAGGGCGCGGTGGTCGAGGTCTGGGGCTTGTGCGGCAATTGTGCGGGGCAGGACGATGCCAGGGCGTGAGGGGTTTGGCTGGCCGCGGCAGCCGGCGGACATGGGCATTCTGCTGCGGGAACAGCCCGGCGACCACCAACTGATGCCCCAGGAGCACGACGCCCACGCCCGCCTGGCGCACAGCCACGCCGCCCATCCCGCGCAGCACGATCCCGGCGCTCTCATCAGCGCTCGCGGGCTCGCCTTGGCGCGCGGGGGCCGGCCCATTCTCACGGGCGTCGACATCGACATCTCGCCCGGCGAGATCGTCACCGTCATCGGCCCCAACGGCGCCGGCAAGTCGATGCTGGTACGCACGCTGCTGGGGCTGGAGCCGCTCGACCGCGGCAGCGTGCGCCGCCGTGCGCCGCTCGTCATCGGCTACGCGCCGCAACGCTTCGACGTCGACCGGGCCATCCCGCTCACCGTGGCGCGGTTCATCGCTCTAGGCCAGCCGTCGGCCACACGCTCTGCGATCGACGGCGTCCTGGCCGAGGTCGGCGCCGGCGCGCTCTCGCAGCGCCAGTTGTCGGAGCTGTCCGGCGGCGAGCTGCAGCGGGTGGTGCTGGCCCGCGCGCTGATCCGTTCACCTAACCTCCTGGTTCTCGACGAGCCCGCCCGCGCAGTCGACTATGCCGGCGAGGCAGAGCTCTACACCCTGATCGGCCGCCTGCGCCGCGAGCGCGGGCTTGGCGTGCTGCTGGTATCGCACGATCTGCACATCGTCATGGCCCAGAGCGACCGGGTGATCTGCCTCAACCGCCACGTCTGCTGCTCCGGCGTGCCGCGCACGGTCGCCCAGCATCCCGAGTACGCCCGCCTGTTCGGGCCGCATGCGGCGCAGGTGTTCGGCGTCTACCGGCACGACCACGATCATGGGCACGACCTGGCAGGGGCGCCCTGCCCCGCTAACGGCCGGGATTGACCGGAGGCCGCCGATGCTGCTCGAGCCCTTCCTGCTGCGCGCCCTGCTGTTCGGGCTCGGCCTGGCCGCGGTGGCGGCGCCGCTTGGCTGCTTCGTGGTCTGGCGCCGCATGGCCTACTACGGCGAGGCCATCGCCCAGGCGGCGCTGATCGGCGTCGCGCTGGCGCTGGCTTTGTCGCTCGATATGACTGCGGGCATACTGATTGTTACGCTCGCTGTCTCCGGCCTGCTGCTGCTCCTGAGCCGGCAGCAGGTCGTGCCGTTCGACAGCCTGCTCGGGCTGATCGCTCATGCTGCTCTCGCGATCGGCGTGATCGCCGCGTCGTTGGCGAGCGGACGCCAGCCCGACCTCATGGGCTTCCTGTTCGGCGACATCCTCGCCATCACCGATGCCGACCTTGCCTGGCTGCTCCTCGCCGGTGCGGCAGCCCTGGCGGCGCTGGTCTCCGTCTGGCGGCCGCTGCTGTCGCTCTCCGTCAATGAGGATATCGCCGCCGCGGAAGGGGCGGCGACCGAGCGCGCCAAGCTCGTGTTCGTCGTCGTCCTCGCCCTGGTGGTGGCGATCGCCATCAAGATCGTCGGTGCGCTTCTCACCATCGCCTTCCTGATCATGCCCGCCGCCGCCGCCCGGCCGCTGGCCAGGACACCCGAGCAGATGGCCGTCATCGCCGGCGGTCTCGGCATGCTTGCCGTCGCCGCCGGGCTTTTCCTGTCGGTCACATTGGATACGCCGGGCGGCCCATCGATCGTGCTGGTGCTGGCGGCGCTGTTTGCACTGTCGATCCTGCCGTCGGTGCTGCGGCGGCGGTGAGCGGTTCCGGCCTGCGCGGTCAGACGACCCCGAGCGCCTCCATGGCAGCGGCGACGCGGATGAAGCTTGCGATGTTGGCTCCCAATACGTAGTCGCCCGGCGCGCCGTATTCGGCGGCCGTCTCCGCGCAGCGGTCGTGGATGTCGCGCATGATGGTGGCGAGACGCGCCTCGGTCTGCTCGAAGGTCCAGCTGTCGCGCGAGGCGTTCTGCTGCATCTCCAGCGCCGACGTGGCCACGCCGCCGGCGTTCGCGGCCTTTCCCGGGCCGAACATCACGCCGGCCTCCTGGAAAATGCGCACGGCCTCGGGCGTGCACGGCATATTGGCGCCTTCGCCGACGGCAATCACGCCGTTGCCGACCAGGATGCGGGCATCCTTGCCCGTCAGCTCGTTCTGCGTGGCGCACGGCATCGCCACGTCGCACGGGACATCCCAGATCGAACCGTTCTCGATGTAATGCGCGCCGGCCCCCTTCAGGCGGGGGTATTCGGCGATGCGCTCGCGGCGGACCTCCTTGATCTCCTTCACCAGATCGAGGTCGATGCCGCGCTCGTCGACGACGTAGCCGTTCGAGTCCGAGCACGCCACGACCTTGCCGCCGAATTCGGCAATCTTCTCGATGGCGTAGATGGCGACGTTGCCAGAGCCCGAGACCACCGCCCGCCGGCCCTCGAATGACTGCCGCTTGGTTGCCAGCATGCTCTGCACGAAATAGGTGGCGCCGTAGCCGGTCGCCTCCGTGCGGGCGCGCGAGCCGCCGTAGACGAGACCCTTGCCCGTCAGCACGCCGGCCTCGTAGCGGTTGGTCAACCGCTTGTACTGGCCGAACAAGTAGCCGATCTCGCGGCCGCCGACGCCGATGTCGCCGGCCGGAACGTCGATGTATTCGCCGATATGGCGGTGCAGCTCCGTCATGAACGACTGGCAGAAGCGCATGATCTCGCCGTCGGAGCGGCCGCGCGGGTTGAAGTCCGACCCGCCTTTCCCGCCGCCGATCGGCATGCCCGTCAGGGCGTTCTTGAAGGTCTGCTCGAAGCCGAGAAACTTGATGATGCCGACGTTCACGGAAGGGTGGAACCTGAGCCCGCCCTTGTATGGCCCCAGCGCTGAGTTGAACTGCACGCGGAAGCCGCGGTTGATGAGGACCTGCCCCTCGTCGTCCACCCACGGCACGCGGAAGATGATCTGCCGCTCGGGCTCGCAGAGCCGCTCGATGAGAGCGTGGTTGGCATAGTGCGGGTGCTTCGCCACGACGCGGCCCAGGCTCTCCAGCACCTCGGTGACGGCCTGGTGGAACTCCTCCTCGCCTGCATTCCGGCGCAGCACCTCGGCAAGGATGGGCACGAGCTTTTCGTCTATGGAGACCATATCTGCCTCATTGTCATTGGTCGGGGGGCACAGTGTCGGGCGGGCGGTGCATCCCGCACAGGCACGACCCCAGGCGTGAGCCCCGTGCCGCCGCCCACATCAGAGCCTGAAGGGATGGCAGCGGGCGGGTGATCAGGATGGCGGGGACAAATTGCGCGAAGACGAACGGTGACCGACCCCATGGGGGATGCGATCGCCGGATGGGGTGGTGCAACCGACACCTGGCGCACGCTTGCGTATGTCGGTGCACTCCTGCATTGCGGTTATCTGTCCCGACCAAAAGCGATCAGCCGCCCGGCCGCAGCCGCAGTCGAGCGTGTCGAAGCTTTCCGGCCGATGGGCCACCACCTCACCGTCGTCTTTGCTTTTCTTCCTATGTGCCATTGCAGAAGCGGCGGCATTTTTGTCAAGCAGCTCCAAGCACTTCTGCTGTGCGCCATGGGGCGGGCTCACCTGCGCTCCGCCGCGATGTCGCGCTGAGCTTCAACCTCGAAGCCGTGCAGCAGGCAGGGTGACGAACCCATCGCCGGCGCCGGGGGCGCGTCGGCAGGTCGCAGCACGGTTGCGCTTGTCGAAGGCCCGACATCAAATCGAAACCTTCCTTGTGCTAGAAGGGAGCCCATGACCAGCACCACCTCAGACTCCGCCCTCCGCGCCCCGCGCCGGGCTTCCATCCCCGTGAACGTCGGCGGCGTGAGCATCGGCGGCGATGCGCCGATCGTGGTGCAGTCGATGACCAACACCGACACCGCCGACGTGGCGGCGACGGCACGCCAGACGGCGGATCTGGCCCGCGCCGGCTCGGAGATCGTGCGCATCACGGTGGACCGCGACGAGGCCGCCAAGGCGGTGCCACATATCCGCGACCGGCTGGCGCAGATGGGCGCCAGCGTGCCGCTGGTGGGCGATTTCCACTACAACGGCCACACCCTGCTGGCCGAGAACCCGGCCTGCGCCGAGGCGCTGGCCAAGTGGCGCATCAACCCCGGCAATGTCGGCTTCAAGGACAAGCGCGACCGCCAGTTCACATCCATCGTCGAGCTGGCACTGGAGTACGCCAAGCCGGTGCGTATCGGCGTCAACTGGGGCAGTCTCGACCAGGAGCTGCTGACCCGGCTGATGGACGAGAATGCAAAGTCCAGCGAGCCCAAGGACGCCCGCAGCGTCATG
>DASURA010000008.1:0-2561 GCA_036280295.1 Hyphomicrobiaceae bacterium | reverse complement strand
GGGCATAGCCTGCAGGAGCGCCGCCATATCCGCGGCCATGTCATCAGGGCTAGCCCATGGCAACGGCGCACCATTGGCGCACTCCAGGCCGGCGGCCATGCCGTCTGCTATGGCCCTGTATGTGTCGATATCGTCCTGCAGCGCGTCCATGGCGAGCCCTGTTGATTGGCTCGGCCTTGTCGCACGGTGCGCAGCATGGCGCTACGATAGATCGCGGTTTTTCAGGGTTTTTCGTGGGGTTTCCCGGCTCGCTCTTGCTGCATCCTTGCAGCATGGCGCCACTGTCACTCGCTGGAAATGCCGGTTTTTAGCGGGTTTTTGCGGCGCCTTGCAGCACGCCAATGCTGCAAGAAATTGGGTGTTTGTGACAGGCTAACTTGTTGATTTTATTGGCGACCCCGGCAGGACTTGAACCTGCGACCCTCGGATTAGGAATCCGATGCTCTATCCGCTGAGCTACGGGGCCATGACTGAGCGTCCGGCCCGCCCCTTCTAGCGCGAATCGGCGGCGTGTCGCAACGGAGCGCGGGAAGCGGGCGCGGGCGATGCCGCGATCGCACAAAGCCTGTGACGGGCCGGGTCATGCCCGCACGGCTCGCCTCGCGCGGAGATGACCCCGCGCAGGATGCGAGGTGTGCCCGGCCCACCTACTTGGCGCGCTTCTCCCACGTCTCCCACACCGGACGCTCCATCTCGAAGCGGTCCGTGGGGCGCAGATAGACACCGCGGCCGTGCATGCGGGCGACCAGTTGCAGGGCCGGCGTATCCAGGTGGCAGCGCTGAGCATCCAGCACGAACGCATCGTCGATGTGGGCGCACAGCACGCGGGCGATGACGATGGTCGAGCTTGGTCCGGGCGACAGCGTGGCAAGGACGCGGCACTCGAAGGCGACCGGACATTCGCCGATACGCGGCGGCGCGACGGAGCGCGACGGCACCGGCGTCAGCCGCGCCAGCTCCAGCTCGTTGACCTCGGGCGGGGCGTCGATGCAGGTGATGTTCATGGCCTCGGCGGTGGCCTCCGAGACCAGATTGACGACGAGCTCCTGGGTCTCGAGGATATTGGCGGCGGTGTCCTTGAGCTGCCCGTCGCGGTGCATCAGCCCGATCGCCAGCGTCGGCGGATCGCTGCCCATGGCATTGAAGAAGCTGAACGGCGCGGCGTTGACGACGCCGGCGCGGGATTGCGTGGTGATCCAGGCGATCGGGCGCGGGACGACGCTCGACGCCATAATCTTGTAGATGTCCTGCCGCGGCAGGGTCTCCATGTCGAACAGCATGCGGGGGCCTTCGGCTCGATAAATAATACGGGGTGGAGGGATTCCAGAACGTCGAGGGCCGGAAGTCCGCCCACCCCTGGCCCCTCCCACAAGGAGAGGGAATAGAGTCGGCGTTTGCATCGCGGCCGCAAGTCTTTGTGTCAGCCGCGAAGGGGCATCTTATTCCAGCTCTGCCCGGACGATCGCCGCCCCTTGCGCCATCGCCCTCAGCTTGCCGAACGCCACCTCGCGCGGCAGGTATTTCATGCCGCAATCCGGTGCCGGGATCAGGCGCTCGGCCGGCAGGTGCTTCAATGCCCGGCGGATGCGGTCAGCCACCTTTTTCGGCGTCTCCACCTTGGGGTCGTTGAGGTCGAGCACGCCGACCATGATCTTCTTGGGCGCCAGATCGGCCAGGACCCCGAGGTCGAGCTTCGGCTGCGCCGCCTCGATGGAGATCGTCTGGGCGATGGTATCGGCCAGCTCCGGCAGGAACGAGTAGCCGACCGGCTTCTTGTCGCTCGAGACGAGCGCCGCATACCCAAAGCACAGGTGCACGACGGTGGGAACGGTGATGCCCTGCAGGGCGCGGTTGATGGCCTTGACGGCAATGCGCTTGGCGGCATCCGGGTCTTGCCTGAGCCACGGCTCGTCGAGCTGGATGATGTCGGCGCCGGCCTTGACCAGGTCCTTGGCTTCGGCGTTCACCGCCGCGGCGTAGTCCATCACCAGCTCGTCGAAGTCATCGTAGTACTCGTTCTTGGCCTGCTGGCTCATGGTGAAGGGGCCGGGCAGGGTGATCTTGGCAACGCGGTCGGTGGCGGCGCGCAGGAACTTCATGTCGCGTACCTCGACCGCGTGCTTGCGCTTGATCCTAGCCACCACGCGCGGCACCGGCGTCCTGTGTCCGGAGCGCGCCTTCACCACGCCGGCATTCTCGATGTCGATGCCCTCGAGGGCGGTGGCGAAGCGGTTGGAGTAGCTCTCCCGCCGGATCTCGCCGTCGGTGATGATGTCGATGCCGGCGCGCTCCATGTCGCGGATGGCGTTGAGAGTGGCGTCGTCCTGCGCCTGCTCCAGGTACGCCTCCGGCACGCGCCAGATGTTCATGCGCACGCGCGGCACGCTCTTCGACAGCATCGTGCGGTTCACGAGCCAGTCGGGCTGCGGATAGCTGCCGACGACGGTGGTAGGCAGCAGGTGCTGGGGCATGCGCGTTCCCCTCTTCTTTCTTGGTGTGTGTGGTCGCCCGTGAGGACCCTAGCGGTGGCGCGCCGGGGTGACAACATTCCGCGTGCTGGG
>DASURA010000007.1:0-5109 GCA_036280295.1 Hyphomicrobiaceae bacterium | reverse complement strand
GATGCTGCCGCCGTTCTACTACAAGGGCCCGAGCGAGGAGGGGCTCTACCGCTACTTCTCCGAGGTGATCGAGGGCGTCGGCGACGACAAGCTCAAGGTCTATCTCTATCACATCCCGCCGGTGGCCCAGGTCGGCTTCTCGCTGCCGCTGATCGGCCGGCTCCTGAAGGCATTCCCCGAGACAGTGGTGGGGCTGAAGGATTCCTCGGGCGACTGGAGCAACACCGCGGCGATCCTCGCCGAGTATCCGCAGATGGAAATCTTTCCTGGCTCGGAGGTGTTCCTTCTCGATGGCCTGAGGCACGGCGGCGCAGGCTGCATCTCCGCCACCTGCAATGTCAGCGCCGCGGCGATCCGCAAGGTCTACGACAACTGGCAGGGGGCGGACGCCGACAATCTGCAGGCCGGCATCACGGCGATCCGCAAGGCGATCCAGGCGTTCCCGATGATTCCCGTGCTCAAGGCGCTGATCGCGCACTATCGCGACGATTCCGGCTGGGCCCAGGTGCGCCCGCCGTTCGTGCCGCTGTCGGCTGCCGAGGCCGAGAAGGCGGTGCGTACGCTGGCCGAGACGCACGGCTTCACGCTGAGCTTCGCCGACGCAGCGTAGGCGGGGCCAGGACGCAGGACGGGTCAGCCTCTTCCCCACCGCCCCGGCATGCCGCATGCTGCGTCGATTCTCGGGAGGAGGAACCCCATGCGAGTGCTTGCAGCCGCCTGCTTGACTGCCCTGCTGACCCTGACGACGGCAATCGGTGCCGCCGATGCGGCCGATGACGCGGCAGCGAAAGCCGCGCTGGCGCCGACCGGCAAGCTGCGCGTCGGCATCGCCGTCGCACCGCTGCCGGGCGCCGGCAACGTGGCGCGCGACGGCAGCGGCTACCGTGGCATTGCCGTGGATCTGGGCGCGGAGCTGGCCAGCAAGCTCGGCGTACCGGCCGAGTACGTGCCCTATTCCCACTCCGGCGCCCTGACCGATGCGGCGGCGAGCGGCGCCTGGGACGTGGCCTTCATTCCCGTGGATGCGAAACGCAAGCAGAAGGTCGCTTTCGGATCGGCGCATATCGTGCTGCAGAGCACCTACCTGGTCGGGCCCGGCTCGACGATCAAGACCCTTGCCGATGCCGACCAGGCCGACGTGCGCATCGCCGGTGTCGAGAACACGGCCACGGCTCGGGCGTCCCAGGCCTCGCTCAAGACCGTGAAGATGACGCTGGTCAAGAGCGCGGGCGCGCTGTTCGAGCTGCTCAAGACGGGCAAGGCCGATGCGATCGCGCTGTCGCGCGAGTCGCTGATCCAGCTCGCGGCCAAGCTGCCCGGCTCGCGCGTGCTCGATGAGGCCTACCTCCACTCCTTCGTGGCGATTGCCCTGCCCAAGGACAAGCCGGCTGCCGCCGTCGCCTATGCCAGTGCATTCATCGACGACGCCATCAGGTCGGGCAGCGTGCGCCGGTCGCTGGACAAGATCGGCATGACAACGTCGAAGGTGGCACCGCCCGGCACGAAGCCCTGAGCTCCTGGCGCGAGCCTCGCCTGAACAGGCCGCGCGCACCAAGGCGCCCCACGGGGCGCAGACTCGCACGCGGCGTGCCCGTAGCGTAAATGTTGCAGCGCGGTGTAGGGTGGCGGCGCGCCAGCCTGCGGCGCGAGAGAGTGACATGCGCTGCCACGTGCGCTGTATCGCATACTGACAAGTACGCCGACATGTGCGCTGAGAAGGGACCGTCGATACCACCATGCG
The DNA here is from genome assembly GCA_036280295.1 of Hyphomicrobiaceae bacterium. Classification (GTDB taxonomy): domain Bacteria; phylum Pseudomonadota; class Alphaproteobacteria; order Rhizobiales; family Hyphomicrobiaceae; genus AWTP1-13. The sequence continues at coordinate 3,368 of DASURA010000007.1, read as the reverse complement.
CCTCGATGCGATCGCCATCGGCATCAATCCGCCCGAGGATGTGAATGTCGTCATCGAGGTGCCGACCGGCGGCGAGCCCATCAAGTACGAGATGGACAAGGCGGCAGGCACCCTGTTCGTGGACCGCTTCCTGTACACACCCATGCGCTACCCCGGCAACTACGGGTTCGTGCCGCATACCCTTTCCGAGGACGGCGACCCGATCGACGTGCTGGTCGCCAACACCCGGCCGATCGTACCGGGTGCCGTCATCAATGTGCGACCGATCGGGGTGTTGCGGATGGAGGACAATGCCGGGGGCGACGAGAAGATCCTGGCGGTGCCGGTATCGAGCGTCACCAAGCGCTACGAGCACGTGCTCAACTATACCGACCTGCCCGAGATCACGCTGAAGCAGGTGGAGCATTTCTTCGAGCACTATAAGGACCTGGAGCCCGGCAAGTGGGTGAAGACCCAGGGCTGGGCCGGCGCGGATGAGGCGAAGCGTCTCATCAAGGCGGCGATCGGCCGCGCGCAGCAGAAAACGAGGCCGGCCAAGCCGCGCAAGTGAGGGAGGCGGGCCGCGACCCGCAGCAACCTTGGCCGGCGAACGGTGCATCCTTAGTCGAGCGGGGCATTGCGCCGGCTCGCGCCTGCCCCTAAACCGAGTCCGATCAGGAACGGAAATCCGATCAGGCGAAACAGGAGGGGCTAGTGACGCTCATCAAGCCGTTCCGGGCCCTGCGCCCCGTTCCAGCCCGGGCGCGCGACGTGCTCGCGCCGCCATACGACGTGCTGACGAGCGGCGAGGCGCGCGAGCGCGCCAGGGGCCGGCCCTGGAGCTTCCTGCACGTCTCCAAGGCCGAGATCGATCTGCCCGAGGGGACCGACCCGCATAGCGATTCGGTCTACCTCAAGGCAGCCGAGAGCCTGGAGCAGATGATCGCCGAGCGGGTGCTGCAGCGCGACGCCCGTCCGCACCTTTATGCCTACCGCACGGTGTGGCGCGGCCAGCGCCAGACCGGGCTTGCCTGTATCGCCGCCGTGGCCGGCTACGAGAACGGCCGTGTCCGCAAGCACGAGCTGACGGCGCCGACCAGGGAGAATGACCGGGTACGGCTGATCGAGGCGCTCAACGCCGAGACCGGGCCGGTGATGCTGGCCTATCCGCACGCGCCAGAGATCGACACGCTGCTGGGGCGGGCCACCGCGCGCGATCCCGACGTGGCCGTCACCGCCGACGACGATGTGACGCACGAGCTGTGGGTGATCGCCGATGCCGGGCCGATCGAGGAGCTGACCCACGCCTTCGAGGCGCTGCCGGCGGTCTACATCGCCGACGGCCACACCCGCGCGGCGGCGGCCGCGCGGGTCGCGGCGGCCCGCGGCGGCGATGATCCGGAGGCGTCGCATCGCTACTTCCTGGCGGTGATCTTCCCGCACCATTCGATGGCGATCCTCGACTACAATCGCGTGGTGCGCGACCTGGCGGGGCGCACGCCGGAGACGCTGGTGCGGGATCTGGGCGAGCGCTACGCGGTGTCGCCATCCGCCTCGCCGGTGCGGCCCACGGGCCCGCGCGAGGTCGGCATGTACCTGAACGGCGGCTGGTATGCCCTGCGGCTGAAGCGCGAGCTGGTGCCGGACGACGCGGTGGGGCGGCTGCCGTGCTCCCTGCTCGCTGACAACCTGTTGAAGCCGCTGCTCGACATCGCCGATGAGCGCAGCGACGAGCGCATCGACTGCGTTGGCGGCGCGCGCGGCCTCGGCGAGCTGACGCGGCGCGTGGATTCGGGCGAGATGGCAGTGGCGTTCGCCCTTTATCCGATGCAGATGGACGACGTGATGGCGGTCGCCGACGCTGGCGCTTTCCTGCCGCCGCGCTCCACCTGGTTCGAGCCGAAGCTCGCCGACGGCATGGTGAGCCACGTGCTGGATTGAGGGTGTCGGTCCTCCAACTGCAGCACGGTCGAAGCGATGCAGGTGCGTGAACGCCTCACCGCCCCGACGCCGCCCAGCGCGCCTTGAGGGCGCGGCCGATCTGACGGGCCTGCGCGGTCAAACGCACCACGGCTGCACCGGCCGCCTGGCGCAGGCGGACGAGGACGGGCCGCAGCCGCTGCAGTTGCACAGCGGCGATGCGCTTGATCCGCACCTTCCACAGCCGCCCGATGCGCCAGACTGTGGAGGCGCGCACATATTCCTCCAGCGCCGTCTTCCAGGGGATGAAGCGCTCGTAGCCCCAGGCGAACCACGCGATCCGCATCAGCGCCGGCCGGGTGAGCAGGAAGAGGCGGGCGACCAGGGCCGTGGCACCAACCTTGGCGGCGGCGAACAGCAGGCCCGCCATCACCAGGTGCCCCTTGGCAATCAGCAACAGGGCCAGGAACTTGAGCGGGAGGAGCAGCACCGTCGGCAGCGCGAACACCGTCAGGGCCAGATAGGGCGGCAGCCCGCCAATGGCCGTCTCCAGCCGCGCCCATGGCTGCCAGCGCACCAGCCGGCCGAGGAGCTCAGCGAGCGGATGCCAGCCCCACTCCTCCAGCAGGATGACGAGCGCCAGCGCCACCTGCAGGGCCGTGCGCAGGAGAGGCATCAGCGCTCTGAACGCCAGCCGCGACGCCGCTGACAGCCTGGCCCATAGCCCGGCAGCCGCGCGCCGGGTCAGGGCGCCCGCTTCGATTACCGCGCGCCGCGCCTTGCCGCCGCCCCCCGGGTACCTGTCGTGATGCTCCGCCTCCATACCCGCCTGTACCTCGCGTCATAGCCCAGCGCATTGCCGGCAGTGCGGCGGCGGGGGCCAATCCAGCGATATGGTCCCGGCGGGTCGCAAGCGGTAGATGGGCCGGCGCAAGGCCCGGGGGCGAAGCTTGTCGCGATGCGGCTGAACGTCGCAAAAATAACGCGCTTGTGGCCTCGGCGCGACAGTGCACTGCGCATTTCTTCGCTAGTCTCGGTGCCATTAGGGAGGGATGGTAGGCCGGGTCATAATTGGCAGTCGGTTTTCAGGTGCGGGCGACCATCCAAGACTGACCCGCCGCGGCATTCCCGCGCCGCGGCGGACAAAATACCCCCGCGAATGCCCGTCCTGCGGCCGTTACGACGCCGACGGCACGGTGTCCGGTTTCGCTCTTTCTCCCTCGACTTCCGCCGCCGGAAATGCCTCGGCGCCGTCGATGCGGCCGCCCTTGATGCGTGCGGCATCCTCGGCGAGCGCATTCGCCAGCTCCTCGCGCGCCTTCTCGGCCTGGCGCTGCCGGTTCCACAGGCTGGCGTAGAGGCCCCCGCGCGCCAGCAGCTCGGCATGCGTGCCCTGCTCCACCAGATGCCCGGCGTCGAGCACCAGGATGTTGTCGGCGGCGACGATGGTGGAGAGCCGGTGCGCGATC
>DASURA010000006.1:0-7523 GCA_036280295.1 Hyphomicrobiaceae bacterium | reverse complement strand
ACCGAGCAGCAGGCACTCGATACGGCCGCGGCCATCGAATGCATCCACTGCTACTCGCTGGTGCACGACGATCTGCCCGCCATGGACGACGATGACTTGCGCCGGGGACGTCCGACCGTGCACAGGGCCTTTGACGAGGCCACCGCCATTCTCGCCGGCGACGGCCTGCTGACCATTGCCTTTGAGATCCTGAGCGCGCCGGCCTCCCACCCCGACGCGGCGATCCGCGCGGAGCTTGTGCTCGGGCTGGCGCGCGCCTCCGGCTGGCGCGGCATGGCTGGCGGGCAGATGCTGGACCTTGAGGCCGAAGGCATCGTGCAGGACACGGCCGGCATTCACAGGATCCAAACCTTGAAGACAGGTGCATTGATCGAGTTCTCCGTCGATGCCGGCGCGATCCTGGGGCGGTCGTCGGCGCTTGAGCGCGAGGCGCTGCAAGCCTACGCGCGCGCGATCGGGCTTGCCTTCCAGATTACCGACGACCTCCTGGACGCGGAAGGCAGCCCGGAGCAGGTCGGCAAAGCAACAGGAAAGGATGCCAGCGCGGGCAAGGCAACATTCGTCTCGCTGCTGGGCATTTCAGGCGCTCGCGGGAAACTCCGTGAGCTGGGGAGCGAGGCTGTCGCCGCACTGAAGCTCTTCGGAACCCGGGCGGCGGCCCTGGAAGACGCTGCTCATTTTGTCACCAGCCGGCGCAGCTGAGCCGGTCCACGGGGGAAGGAGTCCGCCGAAACCTTGTCGAGGACCAACCAAGTCGTCGTGACGGGAGCATCGGGTTTCGTCGGCTCGGCCGTCGCGCGTGCCCTGATCGAGGCGGGATTCGCCGTGCGTGCCCTAGTGCGCCCGAGCAGTCCGCGCACCAACCTCGACGGCCTCGGCATCGAGATCGCCGTGGGCGACATGCGCGATCTCGCGGCAGTTGGACGGGCGGTAAACGGTGCTCGCTACGTCGTCCATGTCGCCGCCGACTACCGACTGTGGGCGCGGAACCCCGACGACATCCTGCGCAACAACATCGAGGGAACGCGCGTGGTCATCCAGGCTGCGCAGGCCGCGGGCGCGGAGCGCATCGTCTACACCTCCAGCGTCGCAACGCTCAAGCCCGCTCATCCTCGCTGCCCGGCCGACGAGACGGTGCCGCTGGCGGAGACGGAGGCCATCGGCGGCTACAAGCGCAGTAAGGTGGCGGCCGAGCGGCTGGTGGAGTCCATGATCGCCAGCGAAGGCCTGCCGGTGGTCATTGTCAATCCGACAGCCCCTATCGGTCCGCGCGATGTGAGACCCACGCCCACGGGCCGCATCATCATCGAGGCGGCCTCGGGCCGGATGCCGGCGTACGTGGACACCGGGCTCAACCTCGTCCATGTCGACGATGTGGCCGCGGGACACGTTGCGGCGCTGCAGCGCGGGCGCATCGGCGAGCGCTATATCCTAGGCGGAGAGAACATGACGCTGGCGGAGATGCTTGGGAGAATCGCTCGCCTCGCTGGGCGCCGGCCCCCGCGCCTGCGCGTGCCACGGCATCTGATCTACCCGCTGGCCTACGTCGCCGAGGCCGCCGCCCACTTCACTGGCCGCGAGCCGTTCGTGACCCTCGACGGGCTGCGGATGGCCAAGAGCTGCATGTTCTTCACCTCCGAAAAGGCGAAGCGGGAGCTCGGCTACAAAGCAAGACCTGCTGATGTGGCAGTCAGGGATGCAGTTCAGTGGTTCCATGAGGTGGGCTACATTCGATGACCACCGAACTCGGCCTGGCTGCCATCGCGCTGGCCATCTGGATCACCTTGCTCCTGGGCCGGGGCGGTTTCTGGCTCCGGCGCGAGCATGAGAGCCGTCATCCGCCGCCCCGCGTGGGCAGCGGCGCGGGCGGGGAGGGTTGGCCGAGCGTCGTCGCTGTCGTGCCCGCCCGCGACGAGGCCGACATGCTGCCGCGTACTCTCGCCTCGCTATTGGCTCAGGGCTATCAGGGGTCCTTCTCGATCGTCGTCGTTGATGATCAGAGTGAGGACGGCACCTCCGATGTGGCGCGGCGCATTGCCGAAAACGGCCGCCGCAAGGTCACCATCCTGCGCGGGAGGCCGCTGCCGGAGGGCTGGACCGGCAAGGTATGGGCCCAGGAGCAGGGCATCGCCTATGCCGGCGGTCTCCCCGATCCGCCGCGCTACCTGCTGCTCACCGATGCGGACATCGGCTATGCGCCCGAGAGTCTCATGCATCTGGTCGAGCGCGCACGCGCGAACGGCCTCGTGCTGACGTCGCTGATGGCAAGGCTGAACTGCGAGAGCCTGGCGGAGCGGGCGCTTATCCCGGCATTCGTCTTCTTCTTTCAGATGCTCTACCCCTTCGCCTGGGTGAACCGCCGGACCACAAGAGTTGCAGCGGCTGCGGGCGGCTGCATGCTGGTCGAGCGCGAGGCTCTGGAGCGTGCGGGCGGCATCTCGGCCATACGCGGCGCTCTGATCGATGATTGCGCGCTGGCGCGTGTGATGAAAGCGCAGGGACCGATCTGGCTCGGACTGACCGACCGCGTCATCAGCCTGAGGTCCTACCCGCGCATGGATGACATCAGGTGCATGGTCGCCAGGTCCGCCTACGCGCAGTTGCGGTACTCGCCGCTCCTGCTTGCGGGAACGGTGATGGGCATGGCCGTGACATACGTCGCCGCCCCTGCCATTGCCATCGCCGGAGGCTTTCCCGCGAATCTTATTGCGGGCACGGGGTGGGCGCTCATGGCGACTGGGTTCCAGCCGACGCTGCGCCAATACCGGCGGTCGCCTCTTTGGGGAGCAGCGCTGCCGGTGATAGCTGCAGCCTATGTGATGTTCACAGTCGATTCCGCCTGCCAGCACTGGCGCGGGCGGGGCGGATTGTGGAAAGGTCGCGTTCAGGCAATCCCGGCCAGTCGATGACCGACATGGCCGATCTCAAATCCGGGAAGACCGAGCGGGACGAGAATTTCCCGGTCGCGTCGGTTCTCATCGCCCCGCGCTTTCGGGAGCCCATTCTCGCGTTCTACCGCTTCGCTCGAGCCGCCGACGATGTGGCCGATCATGCACATCTCGGAGAGCGAGATAAGCTCGCGGCGCTGGACCTCCTCGAGGCGACGCTGCTCGGAAGGACCGATGCGGCGCGGGATGCACTGCCGCTGCGGCACGCGCTCGCCGGCACAGAGCTCACACCGCGCCACGCGCTCGACCTCCTCACGGCGTTCCGCCTCGATATCACCAAGCGCCGGTATCGGGACTGGAGCGAGCTGATGCACTATTGCAGGTATTCCGCCATGCCCGTGGGGCGCTTCGTGCTCGACCTCCACGGCGAGCCGCGGTCGACCTGGCCAGCGTCGGATGCCCTGTGCGCAGCCCTGCAGGTCATCAATCATATGCAGGACTGCGCAAAGGATTACCGCGCGCTCGATCGCGTCTACCTTCCGCTCGACGACCTTGCCGCTCACGGCGCCACTGTCGAGGCGCTGGCAATGGCTCGGTCCTCACGGCAGCTCCGGGCCTGTCTCACGTCGCTCGCCCATAAGACCGTGGAGCTTTTGTCAGACGCCATGAAGTTGCCGTACAGAGTAACGAGCCTCAGACTCGCCGCTGAGACTGCCGCCATTGTTGGTCTCGCGCGGAGGCTCACTTGCTTACTGCTCACACGCGATCCTCTCAGCGAGCGTGTGCACCTGACCAAGGCGGATGCCTTTGCCGTGGTTGCGCGCTCGGTAGTTTGGGGCCTTATCGGCCGCGTACGGGGCCGCGCCTAACCTCAGATCCGGCCGGTTGCGACCACCGGAGGTGATGATTGGCGAACATGGTGCAAGATGTCTCCACTGCGGCCCAGGGCACGGCCACGAGCACCAGCCCTGTGGCACGCAGCAGCTCCTTCTACACCGCCATGCGCATCCTGCCCCGTGCCCAGCGTCAGGCCATGTACGAGGTCTATGCGTTCTGCCGCGCGGTCGACGATATCGCCGACCATCCGGGCCCGCGGCCGGACCGGAGGAATGCCTTGGAGCGCTGGCGTGAGGATCTGCGCCGGCTCTACTCAGGCAAGGGCGTCACCGACCTAACGCGCGGTTTGGCGAAGCCAATCGAGAGCTTCGATCTCCGGTTGGAGGATTTCCTCGCTGTTATCGACGGGATGCAGATGGATGTCGCAACGGATATCCGTGCGCCGGACTGGACGACTCTGGATCTCTATTGCGACCGTGTCGCCTCGGCGGTCGGCCGCCTGTCGGTGAGGATTTTCGGCGTCGACGAGAGCAACGGACCAAAGCTCGCCCATCACCTCGGCCGCGCGCTGCAGATGACGAATATCCTGCGCGACCTGGACGAGGATGCGGTGATAGGACGCCTGTACCTTCCGAGCGGGGCGTTGTCGGCGGCCGGCATCGCCAGCTGTGACATTGGCGAGGTGCTGAGACATCCGGCGCTCGGACAAGCATGCATGTTGGTGGCGGAGCGGGCACGGCGGCATTTCGCCGAGGCCGATGCGGTCAGCCTGTGCTGCCGCCGCGCCGCCGTGCGTTCGCCGCGTCTGATGGCGTCTGTCTACAGCGCGGTTCTGGAAAAGCTCGTAGAGCGTGGCTGGGCTCCTCCACGCGCATCCGTGCGGCCCACCCGGTCGCAGCTCCTTTGGCCCATCCTGCGCCACGGTTTCTTTTGAGCACAAGTGGGACCATTCATGTCATTGGGGCCGGGCTCGCCGGCTTGTCGGCTGCCGCGCGCTTGGCGTCTGCAGGCCGGGCCGTCATCGTACACGAGTCCGCGCGGAACGCAGGGGGCCGCTGCCGCTCCTATTTCGAGCCGGCGCTGGGGCTCGTCATCGACAATGGCAATCATCTGCTTCTCTCTGGCAACCACGGCGCCATCGGGTTTCTCAAGACGATCGGAAGCGAGGGCAAACTGACGGGGCCACGGGAAGCCGAGTTCTCCTTCGCCGATTTCGCGACCGGGCAACGCTGGCGGCTGAGGCCTAACAAAGGCCGCCTGCCGTGGTGGATACTTTCGAAGACCAGGCGCGTGCCCTCTACCCGTGCTCTCGACTATCTTCCGCTCGCACGGCTTCTGACGGCCAGACCCGATCAGACCATCGCCGAGGTCATCGACTGCACGGGGCCGCTCTACAAGCAGCTGTGGCGCCCTGTGCTGCTCGCCGCACTCAACACCGACCCGCGCGAGGCATCGGCGCGGCTGGCCGGAGCCGTCGTGCGCGAGTCGCTGGCGCGCGGCGGCGCGGCCTGCCGGCCACTCGTTGCCTCGGGCGGCCTGGGCGCCGCCTTCGTCGATCCGGCCCTCGCCTATCTCAAGCGGCACGCCGCAGTCGTCCGGTTTGGCCATCAGCTCCGGCGGCTCGACCTTGCCGAACACCGGGTGCGGGCGCTTGATTTCGGGGAGGATGTCGTCGAGCTAACTCGTGATGACGCCGTTATCCTCGCCGTGCCGGCCTGGGTTGGGGCGGCGCTCGTGCCGGAGCTGACTGCGCCTAAGCAGTTCCGCGCCATTCTCAACGCGCACTTCGCCGTACCACCACCGCGCGGGCTGCCGGCAATGCAAGGCGTCGTCAACGCGACAATCGAATGGTTATTTTCATTTCCCGACCGGATGTCGGTCACGGTCAGCGCCGCCGACCGCTTCAGCGAGACACCACGCGAGTCGATTGCCCGCACCATCTGGGGCGAGATGACGACCCTGACTGGCATCGACGCCGCGATGCCCCGTTGGCAGATCATCAAGGAGCGCCGTGCGACCTTTGCCGCGCTACCGGAGGAGGATGCGTGTCGACCTGGTTCGCGCACGCGATGGCACAACCTCGTTCTCGCGGGCGATTGGACGGCAACGGGCCTGCCGGCCACCATCGAAGGTGCAATTCGCTCTGGAAACCGGGCCGCCGACATGGTGAGCACGGCGCAATCCTGCTAGACCGCAGCGAGACGAGTCGTCGAGGGATGAACGAGATGACCACGGCGCACGCTGGGGCGGCACTTCGTAGCTGGGAAAAGCCTATGCCCGGTGCGCGCCTCGATGCCTCCATCGATGCGGCGGCCAACGCGCTCCTCGACCAGCAGCGAGCCGACGGCCACTTCGTCTTCGAGCTCGAGGCCGACGCCACAATTCCGGCCGAGTATGTGCTGATGCGCCACTACCTCGGTGAGCCGGTCGACGCGGATCTGGAGCGCAAGCTTGCGGTGTATCTCAGACGTATTCAGTCGGTCGACGGCGGATGGCCGTTGTTCCACGAGGGCGCCTCCAACATCAGCGCCAGCGTCAAGGCGTATTTTGCCCTGAAGATGATCGGCGATCCGCCCGGTGCACCGCATATGGCCCGTGCGCGTCAATGGATACGCGCCAGCGGCGGGGCTGCCGCCAGCAATGTGTTCACCCGCAATCTGCTGGCGCTCTATGGGGCCATCCCCTGGCGCGGCGTGCCGGTGGTGCCGGTGGAGATCATGCTGCTGCCGCGCTGGTTTCCATTCCATCTCGACAAGATCTCCTACTGGGCACGCACGGTCGTGGTCCCACTCACGGTCCTCAACGCGCTCAAGCCGAGGGCGCGCAATCCCAAGGGCGCTTGCATCAACGAGCTGTTCGTCACGCCGCCCGAAGAGGTGCGCGTCTGGCCCAAGGGGCCACACCAGAAATGGCCCTGGGCGCAGCTGTTCGGCGGGATCGACCGGATCCTGCGCATGGCCGAGCCGCTCTTTCCAGCCGCTACGCGCCAGCGCGCCATCGGCAAGGCGGTGCAGTTCGTGACCGAGCGGCTGAACGGCGAGGCCGGCCTCGGCGCCATCTTCCCGGCCATGGCGAATTCGGTGCTGATGTTCGACGCTCTAGGATATCCGCCGGAGCATCCGGACCGCCGCACCGCCCGCGCCTCCCTCGACAAGCTGCTGGTGATCAAGGAGGACGAGGCCTATTGCCAGCCGTGCGTGTCCCCCGTGTGGGACACGGCGCTTGCCGCGCACACGCTGATCGAGGTGGGCGCGGCGGCGGCAGAGAAGGCCGCGCAGCGCGGGCTCGAATGGCTGGAACCGCGCCAGGCCCTGGACACGGTGGGCGACTGGGCGGCGCGCCGACCGGGCGTGCGTCCGGGCGGCTGGGCGTTCCAGTACGCGAACCCGCATTACCCGGATCTCGACGATACGGCCGTCGTCGTCATGGCCATGGATAGGGCATCGCGACGGCCGGTAGCAGGAGGCTCCTCGCGCTACGGGCATGCCATCGAACGCGGTCAGGAATGGGTGCTCGGGCTGCAAAGCCGCAACGGTGGCTGGGGTGCCTTCGATGCCGACAACACCTACGAGTATCTGAACCACATCCCGTTCTCCGATCACGGGGCGCTGCTCGATCCGCCGACCGCGGACGTGACGGCGCGCTGCGTGTCGATGCTGGCGCAGCTCGGCGCCAAGGCGGGCCACAGCGAGGCGCTGGACCGGTCTCTCGGCTATCTGAGGCGCGTGCAGGAGAAGGATGGCAGCTGGCATGGCCGCTGGGGCATGAACTACATCTACGGCACTTGGTCCGCGCTGT
>DASURA010000005.1:0-7636 GCA_036280295.1 Hyphomicrobiaceae bacterium | reverse complement strand
TAGCCGGGGCCGAGGGCGGCGCGGAAGTAGCGGCAGGCACTGGCATGCGCCGCGTGCAGGAAGCGGGCCTCCGGCGTGTCGCCGTTCCAGTGCTTGCGGACATCAACGGTGCGGCCGTCGGCCAACGTGAAGCCGGCGATGTCGGCGGCGTTGGCAAAGGCGTGCTGGCTGCGCACGAAGCGCCAGCCGGCGTTGCCGACGATGTTGCGGCAGGCATAGCTGCCGAGGCTCTTGAGCGCGACGACGCGGTGGCCCAGGTGCTGCTGCGCGAGCGGCTGCACCTCGCGCTCGATCCACATGGCCAGCGCCACCGCCATCTCGCAGGTGATCATTCCGAACGACGCGCGGGCACCGCCCGCCTCCGTCAGGCGCACGGCGTTGCTCCAGCCGCAGCCGTTCCTGAGCGGGCTGTCAGCGATCTGATGCGCGGCAATATGCGGACCGGCCAGGATTTGTGCACACACCACCGGATCGTGCTTGAGGCCGGCCAGGCGCCAATCCAGCAGCCAGCCGGCATCCCGGGCCGCCAGATCGATGGGAGGCAGCGGGTTGAAGCGCGAAGACACCAGCCCCTCACGGAACGCGAGCGCCGTTACGGCGGCGACCGTAACGAACAGTACGACGCGCGGCCAAGCCGCCCGTCGCCGCAGCGGATCTGCATTCCCCCTCGCCATGCCGGCATCCATAGAGGGGGTTGCGGGTTCGGCCAAGCCCGAGCTTTAACCCGCTGCCAGGGCATACCATATATGCGTCGCGGCGCATGACGCCGAGGATTGGTGTCAGGCCCGGGAGGGTCAGGCACCTGCAGAAAGGACGACAGGAACCACGATGCCGATGAACTTCGCCAAGACCGGCCTGCTGCTTGCCGTGCTGACGGGCATTCTCGTCGCCATGGGCGGTCTGGTCGGCGGCGCCACCGGCGCCGTCATTGCGCTCGCGGTCGCCGCGGCGATGAACCTGTTCAGCCTGTGGCAGTCGGACAAGATGGTGCTCCGCATGTACGGCGCCCAGGAGGTGGACGAGCGCAGCGGCGGCCAGTTCTACTCCATCGTGCGCGATCTCGCGGCCCGTGCCGAGCTGCCGATGCCGCGCGTCTACATCATGCACAGTCCGCAGCCGAATGCCTTCGCCACCGGCCGCAACCCGCAGAACGCGGCGGTCTGCGCCTCCACCGGGCTCCTGGAGGCGATGTCGCCCCAGGAGGTTGCCGGCGTTATGGCGCATGAGCTGGCGCACGTGAAGAACTACGACACGCTCACCATGGCGGTGGCCGCCACCATTGGCGGCGCCGTCTCGATGCTGGCGCAGTTCCTGCAGTTCGGCGCGCTGTTCGGGGGCAACCGCGAGAACTCGAGCCCGCTCGGCTGGATCGGCGTGCTCGTCACCATCATCGTGGCGCCGCTGGCGGCGATGCTGGTGCAGATGGCCGTGAGCCGCTCGCGCGAGTACCAGGCCGACCGGATGGGCGGCCTGATCGCCGGCAATCCGCTCTGGCTGGCATCAGCGCTCAGGAAGATCGAGGGCTACGCGCACCAGATCCCCAACGAGCAGGCCGAGGCGGCCCCGGGCACCGCGCACCTCTTCATCATCAACCCGCTCACCGGACAGGGCATTGACAATCTGTTCTCGACCCACCCCAACACCGAGAACCGCATTGCTGAGCTGGAGAAGCTGGCGGCCGAGGTGGGCGCAACGCCGATGTCGGCGTCGCGGGCGTCGTCATACGCCGCGCCCGCTGCGGGAGGCGCCGCCTCCGGACCGTGGGGCGCTCCTACCCGTGGGCCATGGGGACAGAACCGCCCGCGCGGGCCGTGGGGATAAGCGCACCAGGCACCCTGCTATCGTCATATCCGGGCGGATCGGTCCACATCGATCCGCCCGGATCGTTTTGCGATGGCCGCGCGTGACGGCGGGGCACCAATCCGTTGGGAGGGCAGAGGCTTGGCGCCGTCGCCGCCGCGTGTAGCATGGCGATGCGCCCGTCATGGATCGGACCACCGAATTGGCACTATTGGCGCGTCTGTATCGCCCAGAATTATTTTCTTGAGGAGCTTTGCAGGTGAGCACAAGCGATCGTGGCCGCCGCGGCGGCCCCACACGGCGGGAGGTGGCCATCATGGGTCTGGCGATTGCGCTGGGGACAGGGCCTGACAGCGGCGGCGCCTCGGCGGAGCCCCCTGCGGGGTCGACACCGGCACCGCTCATTCCGCGCTCGGTCCTGTTCGGCAACCCGGACAGGACCTACGTCCAGTTGAGCCCTGACGGCCGCCATCTCTCCTGGCTCGCCCCCGCGAACGGCGTGCTCAATGTCTTCGTGGCCCCTGCCGCCAACCTGGCGGCGGCGCGCGCCGTCACCAACTCCACCAAGCGGCCGGTGCAGGGCTACGTCTGGGCCCACGACAATGCGACCATCGTGTTCGGCGACGACGCCGGCGGCGACGAGAACATCCGCATCTATGCCGTCGACGTGGCCAGCCTCGCCAAGCGCGACCTGACACCGCTCGCCGGCGTGCAGGCGCAATTGCTCGGCGCGTCCCCCAAGCACCCCAACCTGATCGCAATCGGCCTCAACGACCGCGATGTGCAATGGCACGACCTCTGGCTCGTCGATCTCACGACCGGCGAGCGCCGTCTGGTGCGCGAGAACCGCGACCAGATCAGCGGCTATGTGATTGATCGTGACCTGGCGCCGCGCCTCGTCATGCGGAGCCAGCCGGACGGCAGCGAGACCGTCTACCGCGTCACCGGCGAGAAGCTCGAGACGCTGGAGCCGGTACTCACCATTCCCTACACTGACAGCCTGACCACCAGCCCGCGGCACATCACCGCCGATGGCAAGGCCTACTATCTCAGCAGCTCGATCGGCCGCGATCGCACGGCGCTGTTCCGCGTGGATCTCGCAACCGGTGCGCAGACCCAGGTGGCTGAGCACCCGAAGGCCGACATCGGCGGCTCACTCACCGACCCGCGTACCAAGGAGGTGCTGCTGGTGGCGGCGACCTACGTGCGCAAGGAATGGATCGCCATCGACAAGGGCGTGGGCGCCGACATCGCCTGGCTCAAGGATGAGCTGAGGAGCGACTTCAGCATCACCAGCCAGACGGAGGACAATGCGCGCTGGGTCATCGCCGTCGACGCCGCCGAGCAGCCGGCCACGTACTACCTGTTCGATCGCAGCCCGCGCCGGCTGACCAGGCTGTTCTCGGCCCGGCCGCAGCTGGAGCGGTTCAGGCTGGCGCCCATGCACGGCCACATCGTGCGCTCGCGCGACGGCCTGGACCTCGTTTCCTACCTGACGCTGCCTCCGGGCGAGCGCGGGTCTCGCCCGGCAAAGCCGCTGCCGATGGTGCTCAGCGTGCACGGTGGACCCTGGTATCGCGACACCTATGGCTACGATCCCGAGCACCAGTGGCTCGCCAACCGCGGCTATGCCGTGCTGTCCGTGAACTACCGGGGCTCGACCGGCTTCGGCAAGGCGTTCGTCAACGCCGGCGACATGGAGTGGGGCGGGCGCATGCACGACGACCTCGTCGACGCGGTCGAGTGGGCCGTCAGTGAGGGCATCGCCGCGCGGGACCGGGTGGCCATCTATGGCGGCTCATACGGCGGCTATGCGGCACTGGTCGGCGCCACCTTCACGCCGGAGGTGTTCCGCTGTGCGGTCAGCGTCGTCGGGCCGAGCAACCTGGAGACGTTCATCGCCTCGATCCCGCCCTACTGGCAGTCGTTCTATGAAAACCTGGTGCGGCGCATCGGCGATCCACGCACCGAGGCCGGCCGGGCCATCCTCAAGGCGCGCTCGCCGCTCACACGGGCGAATGCCATCGCCAAGCCGCTCCTGATCCTGCAGGGCGCCAACGATCCGCGCGTCAAGCAGGCCGAATCCGACCAGATCGTCGCCGCGGCCCACGCGCGTGGCCTGCCCGTCACCTACGTGCTCTACCCGGACGAGGGCCACGGCTTCCAGCTGCCGGGGAACCGGCTGTCGTCCTATGCCATCATCGAGGCGTTCCTGGCACAGCACCTGGGCGGCGGCGAGAACGGCGCCAACTCCGCGCGTGCCGTCCGCTTCGAGCCGATTGGCGAGGACCTGGCGGGCTCTTCCCTCAAGGTGGATGGGCCGCAGTATGTCCCCGGGCTGGAGGCGGCGCTGAAGACACGGGGCTGAAGACAAGGCAATGACGTTCGCTTCTGCGTCATGCATCCAACAGCAACGTAGCGGGGAAAACGACGCCGGATCCTTGCATGTAACATTATAACATACCTATAGCCTGCGACCTTGTATCGTGCCGGGGATCGGCGCCACAAAATCGACGGCGATGGCTGTCATGGCGGCGTCCTGATGGCCAGGAGGAGGAGCATGCGAGCATGGACGTGGGTGGCGGCCAGCGTTGCGCTGGTGGCAGCAACAGGCTTTGCCAACGCCCAGCATCGCGAGGCCGGGGCGCATGCGCATGGGCGCGGCACGCTCAATATTGCGCTGGAAGGCAAACACCTCAGCATGGAGCTGGAGGCGCCGGGGGCCGACATCGTCGGCTTCGAGCACAAGGCGCAGACCGACGCGCAGAAGGCGGCGCTGGAGAAGGCCGAGCAGCAGCTGATGGCGCCGCAAACGCTGTTCGAGCTGCCGGCCGCCGCCGGCTGCACGTTCGTCACCGCCGCGATCACGGTGGAAGGCGACACTGACCATGGCCATGATCATGATCACGCCGCCACCAAGGACGGCGACAAGGACCACGACCACGACCACCAGGACCACGCCGGCTACGAGCACTCCGGCTTCCGGGTGGAGTACGACTTTGAATGCAAGACGCCGACCAGCCTCACCAGCATCGGCTTCGGCTACTTCAAGGCGTTCGCCGGCGCCCAGAAGCTCGATGTCACGGTTGTCACGCCCAAGGGCCAGAGCAAGCTCGAGGCGAGCCGCGACAAGCCGCGCATCGAGCTCGGCGGCTTGATCTAGGCGCGCGCAATGGTGGCAGTTGCAACGGCCCGGCCGGCCGAGCGGACGCTGGATATTGTGAGGATCAGCGACGTCCGCTTCGCCTGGGCGGGGAAAGGCGCATTCTCGCTGGCGGTGCCGGAGTTCGCCCTGCCGGCGCGCGAGCGCATCCTGCTGATCGGACCCTCTGGCAGCGGCAAATCCACATTCCTCAGCCTGCTGTGCGGCATCCTGGCGCCGCAGGCGGGCAGCATCGAGATTCTGGGCCACGATCTCGTGAAGCTCGGCGCCGCCGCGCGCGATACGTTCCGCGCCGAGCACTTCGGCATCGTGTTCCAGATGTTCAACCTGCTGCCCTACGGCTCGGTGATCGACAACGTGCTGCTGCCCTTGAGCTTCGCGCCCGGGCGCCGGCAGCGCGCCGCCGGCAAGGGCCCGGCCGCGGACGAGGCCAGGCGCCTGCTGGCGCGGCTCGGCCTGGAGGCGGATGCGCTGCACAGCAGGTCCGCCGCCAACCTCAGCGTCGGCCAGCAGCAGCGGGTGGCGGCGGCCCGCGCCCTGATCGGCGCGCCCGAGATCGTCGTCGCCGACGAGCCCACCTCGGCACTCGACGGCGACCGCCAGGATGCCTTCCTCGAGTTGCTGTTCGCGGAGGTGGAGGCGGCCGGCGCCACGCTCATCATGGTGAGCCACGACGTGAGCCTAGGCCCGCGCTTCGACCGCGTGGTGCGGCTCAATGAGATTGCCAAGACGGGCGAGGCATTCACATGATCGTCCTCCGCCTCGCCCTGCAATCGCTGCTCAACCGCTGGATCACGGCGCTGCTCACCATCACCACGATCGCCGCCAGCGTGGTGCTGCTCTTGGGTGTCGAGGAGGTGCGCACGGGGGCGCGGCAGAGCTTTGCCGACACCATCTCCGGCACAGACCTCATCGTCGGCGCCCGCAGCGGCAATCTCAACCTGCTGCTCCATTCGGTGTTCCGCATCGGCAACGCCACCAACAACGTGACGTGGCAGAGCTACCAGGATATCGCCCAGCGCCCCGAGGTGGCGTGGATCGTGCCGATCTCGCTCGGCGACAGCCACCACGGCTTCCGCGTGCTCGGCACCACGCCCGACTACTTCAAGCACTACAAGTTCCGCCAGACTCACGGCCTCACGTTCCGCGAGGGCCGCCCGTTCTCCGACCTGTTCGACGCCGTGATCGGCGCCGATGTGGCGGCCAAGCTCGGCTACAAGCTCGGCGACCCGATCGTGGTCGCGCACGGGCTCGGCGCGGTGGCGTTCTCCGAGCACGACGACAAGCCGTTCCGCGTCGCCGGCATCCTGGAGCGCACCGGCACGCCGGTGGACCGCACCGTGCATGTAAGCCTGGAGGCGATCGAGGCGATCCATGTGGACTGGCAGAGCGGGGGGCGCGTGCCTGGCCAGTCAACCTCGGCCGATGCCGTACGCGCCATGGATCTCACGCCGAAGGCGGTCACCGCCGCGCTGGTCGGCCTCAAGTCGAAGATGGCGATCTTCCGCCTGCAGCGCGCCGTCAACCAGTACCGCGCCGAGCCGCTCTCCGCGATCCTGCCGGGTGCGGCCTTGCAGGAGCTGTGGGACCTGGTCGGCACCGCCGAGACCGCCCTTCAGGTCGTCTCCGCCATGGTGGTGGCGACGGCGCTGCTGGGCATGCTCACCATGATCCTGTCGAGCCTCAACGAACGGCGCCGCGAGATGGCGATCCTGCGCTCGGTGGGCGCACGGCCGCGCACCGTGCTCGGGTTGCTGATGGCCGAGGCCGGCGTGCTGACGGCGGCGGGGGTTGTGCTCGGCATCCTCCTTCTTTATGCGGCGCTGCTGCTCGCGCGGCCGTATGTGGATGCCGCCTACGGATTGCATCTGCCGATCGCGCCGCTGAAGCCGGAGGCGTGGACCACCCTGGCCATCATCGTGTTGGGTGGGTGCGCGGTCGGGCTGCTGCCGGCGCTGCGCGCCTACCGCCTGTCGCTGGCGGACGGCATGACGGTGCGGACCTGAATCGCCTGCGAGCACGATGCAATGACCGGGAACGGAAGGGAAGACATGGCAGCTTTCAGCAATCGCACCTTTGTGTTGGGCGCGGGCGCCGGCGTCGTTCTCCTGGCCGGCCTTGCTGCCGGCCTCGGCGGCGTGCGGCCGTGGACCACGCGCGTTGTGGCGCCGGCCCCCGAGCTGAAATGGCACCAGCTCGTCCCGCCGGCGCCGCGGAAACCGCCCAAGTCTTTCATCGCCAATCGGTCCGCTGCCCCCAACGCTGATCCAAGCGCGCCTCACAACGGTGTGCCCGGTGCGCAGCCGCAGGCGGAGGGGCGCTGGATGTCAGCTCCGCTGGCGGCCGGCGAAACGCCGGCACCCGTGGTGGCGGCACTGGACGGCAAGCGCGTACGCATCGGCGGCTACGTCGTCTCGCTTGATTTCGATGCCACGAAGGTCAAGGAGTTCCTGCTGGTGCCGTTTGTCGGCGCCTGCATCCACGTCCCGCCACCGCCCGCCAACCAGATCGTCTACGTCAAGAGCGCGGACGGATTCGAGGTGACGGGCATGTTCGATCCGGTCTGGGTGACAGGCACCCTCAAGGCCACCACCTCCTACACCGGGCTCGCCGAGGCCGGCTACAGCCTGACCGCCGAGAAGGTGGAGCGCCGGCCGAAGGGGTAACGTGCGC
>DASURA010000004.1:0-3199 GCA_036280295.1 Hyphomicrobiaceae bacterium | reverse complement strand
GGTTCGGCAGCTCGTGCGACAGCAGGATCAGCCGCGGCACCGGCTTGTCGTCGTAGAACTGGGCGATGAAGCTCTCCAGCACGTCTTCCACGCCGATCGAGCGGTCGGCACGTGGAAAATAGGCGCGGTTGCCCCAGTTCTGGCCCGAGCGGAAGAAGAACACCTGCACGCAGGTCGCCCCGCCGTCCTGGTGGGCGGCGAACACGTCGGCCTCCTCGATGCCCTCAGGGTTGATGGCCTGGTCGGCGGTTACATGCGCCAGCGCCCACAGGCGGTTGCGGTACTTGGCTGCCTGCTCGTAGTCCTGCCGGTCGGACGCCTCCTGCATGAGACGCTGGTACATCTGGCGCACGTTCTGGCTCTCGCCGCGCAGGAACCGGGTCGCCTCCTCTACCAGCTTGCCGTAGTCCTCCAGGCCGATCTCTCCCGTGCAGGGCGCGGAGCAGCGCTTGATCTGGTAGAGCAGGCACGGCCGCGTGCGGCTGTCGCAGACGGCGTCGGAGCAGGATCGCAGCAGGAACGCCCGCTCAAGCATATTTATCGTTCGGCCGACGGCGCCGGCCGAGGCGAACGGGCCGAAGTACTCGCCCTTGCGCTTGCGCGCGCCGCGGTGCTTCAGGATCTGCGGCGCCCGGTGGTCGCCCGTGATCAGGATGAAGGGGAACGACTTGTCGTCGCGCAGCAGCACGTTGTAGCGCGGCCGGAAGCGCTTGATGAGGTTGGCTTCCAGCAGCAGCGCCTCGGCCTCGGTGCGGACCGTGACGAACTCCATCGCCGCCGTGTTGGCGATCATGCGCGTGATGCGGTTGGTGTGATTCCCCGCCCGTGCGTAGCTGGTCACCCGCGCCTTCAGGCTGCGCGCCTTGCCGACGTAGATCACCGTGCCCGACGCATCGAGCATGCGGTAGACGCCGGGGGAGGACGGCAGGGTCTTGAGGTATTGGGCGATCACCTGCGGCCCGGTGGGCACAGGCTGCCCGGCCGCCTGCCCGGCGGGCGATGCAGGCTCCATGTGCGCCCCGAGCGGCACCTCGCGCGTGTTCTTGAGCGGCATGGCTTCCACTTAGGCGCCAACGGCCCGCGGGTCCAGGGGGCAGGGCCCGCGGGCCAGGAAGCGCGGCGGTCCGCGCGATTGTTTTGCACCGATTGACGGGAAGCCGGCTGCCCAATAGCACTTTTCCGTTCAAGCTGGCCCTTGCGACATCGGCGGGGAACGGAGGGAGGAAAAAATGATCAGATCGGCTCTTGCATTCCTACTGGTCGTCAGTACCGCGCTGACAGCAGCGCAGGCACAGGGACCGCTGACCGAGGCACAGCGGTTGGAGCGCAATAAGAAAAACGTCGTCGAGTTCTATAACGCGGTGCTGAACGAGAAGGACTTCGAGAAGGCCAAGGCCTACGTTGGCGCCACCTATATCCAGCACAACCCGATCGGCGCTGACGGGCTCGACGGCATCAAGGGCTTCATCAACTTCCTGCGCGCGAAATTCCCAAACAACAAAAGCGAGATCAAGCGCGTCTTCGCCGACGGCAATTACGTCATCGTGCATGTCCATGCCGTGCGAGAGCCCGGGATGCGTGGCAACGCCATCTTCGATCTGTTCCGGCTGGACGACAACGGCAAGGTGCTCGAGCATTGGGACGCGGTGCAGCCGATCCCCGACCCGGCTGCTGCGCTGAACAAGAACGGCATATTCTGAGGCGTTTTGCGCCAGCGGCCGGGGCGGCTTCCTGACGGTTGCGACGCACGCGCATCGCGGCGCGCGACACGGAGACGCCCCATGGCGCAGCATAAGCTCCAGTGCTTCGCGCCGTCCGGCAACTCCTGCAAGGCGGCGCCATACCTGCGGTGCCCGGCCCCAACTGGGAGCCGGTCTTTGTCGACTTCTTCCATGGCCAGACCCGCGATCCCAAGCGGCGCGCGACCGTGAACGAATCCACCGCTGCCGACAGCTGCGATCAGGCCGGCAGTCCGCAGGCTTGCCGAATGGCCAACTGCACCGGCGAAGCCGGCAGATCAGGCCTGAAGCCGTGCGCCGGCAGAAGCGGCGGCTGAGCGAGGAACCGCGGTGCCGTCCCGTGGTGAGCTTGCGCGGCATGCACCAGAAAGGGATGGCACAGGTAGACTGTGCCAGCAGGCCCTATGGCTGATGCCTCCGGACAATTTCGGCATTCTGCAAAACCGTCAGCGGCAAGCTCCCGCAGTGTGAGGCCGGCTGAGCCGTGCGGCAGCAAGCGTCGTGCGATCTGCTGGTGGGACCCGATTTTGATCCGGGTCGGGGCATCGGCTTCCCCAACGTCGGAAAACAAGAGCAGCATGAGGAGCGCGCGCCGGCGGCTCACGATGTTGATGCGCCACTGCATGAAATCGGGATCCTCGGTCCCGAAGCTCATGTCGACATGCCAGCCTGTATCGCCCGGATCGTCCGGGCTTGGAAACCGGACAGGGAATGTGCCTATGGCGGACGGGGCCAGCCAACGGCCGGCCCCCACGAGTGCATTGTATGCGGCATGGAGACGCGGCGTAGTGGCTGCGGCAAGAAAGGGTGGGTCGGTGAAGAGCCCGAGCCGGACCACCGGCTGCGTCCAGCCGCTCGGGTGATCCGGCGACATCCCCATCGCCTGGCATAGGATCGCCCTTGCCTCGGCCGCGAGCTCCGGCGCGAAGGCATTGTCGATTCTAACGAAGCCATCTTCGATGAAGCCGGCCACCTGACCGTCGCTCAGGCTGCATTCGCAACTGTCGTCCATTGTCAAATGTCTCTGCCCGACCGCCAGCCGAGCTGGGGCCGCCGTCATCCTCATTTTGGACGCAGCCTGTGCGCCCGGCTCTCGCGGAGAAGCTCAGCCCAGGAGGAAGAAGATGGAGGATTTGAAGGGGTGCTTCATGAAGACCGCTGCTAGCATGGGCAGTGGTATTCGTGAAGGAGAGGCCCGTCCATGCCCCAATACAAGCTCCACTGCTTCGCCCAGTCCGGCAACTCCTACAAGGTGGCGCTGTACCTCGCCTGCGCCGGGCTCGAGTTTGAGCCGGTGTTCGTCGACTTCTTCAATGGGCAGGCGCGCGATCCCAAGTGGCGTGAGACCGTCAACGAGATGGGCGAGGCGCCGGTGCTGGAGGACGGCGCGACGAAGCTCGCCCAATCAGGTGTGATCCTGACCTACCTCGCCGACAAGACCGGCAAGTTCAAGCCGGCGA
>DASURA010000003.1:0-4658 GCA_036280295.1 Hyphomicrobiaceae bacterium | reverse complement strand
CGGCTACTTCATTATTCTCCACAACCCGCAGGTGTCCTTCCCGACATTCTGGCTGTACTGGCTCATATCGGAGGCTGTGGGCGTCCTCGTGATTGCCCCGCTCGTGATCGGCATTGCCCGGTCAACGCGCAATCCACCGCGTGTGTCAGAGCTTGCGGAGGGAACGTGCATCCTCGTCGTGCTCGCGCTGATGAGCGTGCTCGCCTTCATCGGATCCACCGGCCACTGGTACACCATGCTGCCGCTGGCGATGGTTCTCCCGTTGCTGCTGTGGCCAGCGGCACGGTGCCCGCCGGTGTTTGCCGCCGCTGCCATCTTCGTCCTCGCGGTTGTCATCATGATGAGCGCGATCCTTGGCATCGGGCACCTGGGCGAGGCGGATATTTCCCTGGGCCAGCGGCTGCTCGCGGCGCAGACCGCCCTGGTAACGGTATCGAGCTGCACCCTCGTGATGGCCGCGCTGTTCGCCGAGCGGCGCTCGCGCGAGGCGCTCCTCGGCAGCAGCATTGCGCGGCTCCGCACCCAGAAGGACGCGTTTCGCCGGCTGCTCGGCTCGCTGCCCGCCGCCATCTACACCACCGACACGACGGGCCGCATCACCTACTGCAACCAGGCCGCGATCGATCTGTGGGGCAGGCGGCCGCAGCTCGGCCGGGACAAGTGGTTCGATCTCTGGCGGCTGCACTATCCCGATGGCCGCTCAGTGCCGCTCCATGAGCGTCCGACCAAGATAGTCCTCAGCGAGGGCCGGGCCGTCCGCGGCCGTGAAGCGCTGCTGGAGCGTCCGGACGGCACGCTGGTGCCGATCATGCCTTGTCCCGCGCCGATGCTCGACGAGCGCGGCAAGACCATCGGCGTCGTCAACATGCAGGTCGACCTCACCGAGCGCAAGCAGGCGGAGGCGGCGCTGGCGGAGCGTGATACATTCCTTACGCTGGCGAGCAAAGCCGCTCGCGTGGGCACCTATACCCTCGACCTCCCCACCAAGACCGTCCGCCTGTCGCCCGGGCTCGCCGCGCTCTATGGCCTGCCCGAAGGCATCACGGAGCTGTCGCGCGCCGATGCCCGCGCTCGCGTGCACCCTGAGGATCTGCAAGGGCTGGACGAGGGCATGCGGCAGGCCTGGCAGGAACGACGCGGGGAGCACGTTGCCGAGTTTCGCGTGGTGCGTGCCAACGACGGCGAGGTGTGCTGGATCGAGTTGCGCAGCCTCATCTCCTATGACGGCGAGCAGCCGCGCCGCGTCGTCGGCGTCGGCATCGACGTGACGGCGCACAAGCGCGCCGAGGAGCACCAGCGCCTGCTGGTCGCCGAGCTCGATCATCGTGTCAAGAACGTCCTCGCCACGGTCAGCGCGGTCGCCTCGCGCACCCAGGACGCCAGCCGCTCCGGCGACGATTTCGCCGCCGCGCTCGCGGGCCGCATCCGCTCAATGGCCGCGACGCACGAGCTGCTCAGCGGCCGGCAGTGGAAGGGTGTCTCTGTCCACGCACTGGTTCGCCGCGTGCTCGCCCCCTACATGACGCCCGGCAACACCGACATCGACGGTCCCGATGCCATACTGAGGCCGGAGGCCGGGCAGGCCGTATCGATGGTGCTGCATGAGCTGGCGACCAACGCCGCCAAGCACGGCGCGTTGTCAACCGATGGAGGTCGGATCTCGGTGAGCTGGAAGCCAATCGATGGCGAGATCAGGATCGTCTGGCAGGAGAGCGGCGGCCCGCCAGTGCCGCCGCCGCAGCGGTCCGGCTACGGCACCGAGGTCATTCGCGGACTGATCCCCTATGAGCTGGGTGGCTCCGTCGAGCTGGCGTTCGAGCCGGAGGGCGTCAGATGCGTCCTCACCATTCCGGCTGCAGAGAAAAAGAAGAGCCAGGACCGGAATGAATTGCCTCCGTCGATCGAGGCTGTAGGCGACCTGATCTGAGGCTGCGCTTCCGCAACCTCTCAGCAATCGTCTCAATAGGGAGGCGCCTTGCGTGCACGTTGCGCCTTGGCGGCCTCAGTCCACCAGGCGAGATCGTCCGCGAAGCGCCCGAACGAGCGTTCCAGCAGACGTCCGGCCTCGCCGACCGGCTTGCCGTCTCCTGCCAGCGCATCGGCGATCGGTCCCACAGTGACAGTGCTGGAGATCACGACCATGCCCAACTCGGACAGGGTTCCGTGCCAATGCAGGTTGGAACGCGCCCCGGCGATGCGCCCAGCCGAGTAGCTCGCAATAGCAGCGGGGCGCCAGAACCATTCATTGAGGAAATGGTCGGTCAAGTTCTTCAATCCGGGCTGAACGCCCCAATTGTACTCGCCAGTCACAAAGACGAAGGCATCGGCAGCTCGGATCTTGGCTGCCAGAGCCTCCAGAGGCGCCGGCGCCGTGCCCGGCGCGTACTCCTTGTACATGCGGTCGAGCATCGGCAGGCCGATTGCCTTGGCGTCAATCAGCTCGGCGTCTGCGCCGCGCGCCCTGAGGGCGGCAACGATATAGTCTGCGAGGCGGATGCCCATCCGGTCCGAGCGATAGGACCCGTAGAGAACAAGGATGCGATCAGCCATTTCCATGCTGCGTTGGCTCCCACCCGGCGTCGGGGTCAGGCCCAGCTGTGACCCCTTTTCCGAGAGCGGTCCTTTATGGTGTCAGGCCGTCAGCGTCTGACCCCGGCTCGCCGCCTTCCTCGCCGGCGTCGCCGTTGCCGCTGCCATCCTCGGGGATGCGCTCGACCGAGACCACCTTCTCGTCAACCTCGGTCTTGAAGATGCGCACGCCCTGGGTGTTGCGGCCGGCGATGCGGACATCATCGATGGGGCAGCGGATCAGCTTGCCGCCATCGGTGACCAGCATGATCTGGTCGCTCTCCTCCACCGGGAACGAGGCAACGAGGCGGCCGTTGCGCTCGTTGACGATCATGGCGACGATGCCTTTGCCGCCGCGGCCGGAGATGCGGTACTCGTAGGACGAGGAGCGCTTGCCGAAGCCCTTCTCCGACACGGTGAGGACGAACTGCTCGCGCGCGCCGAGTTCGGCATAACGATCCGGCGTCAGCTCGATCACCTCATCGGTGCCCTCCTCGGCATCGGCCTCCACCTCGGAAGCCTCGGCGCCCTCAACCGGCTCGCCGTTCTCGGCACTCTGGGCGCGGCGCACGGCCGCCGCCTGCTTGAGGTAGGCCTCGCGCTCACCCGGCGTGGCGTCGACATGGCGCAGGATCGCCATCGAGATCACCTCGTCGCCGTCATCGAGCTTGATGCCGCGCACGCCGTCGGAGTCGCGGCTCTTGAAAATGCGCACGTCGTCCACCGGGAAGCGGATGCAGCGGCCGGCAGCGGTCGTGAGGAGCACGTTGTCCTCTGCCGTGCAGATCGAGACCCGCATGATGCGGTCGCCCTCGTCGAGCTTCATGGCAATCTTGCCGTTGCGGTTGATGCTCTCGAAGTCGGCGAGGCTGTTGCGGCGCACGTTGCCGCTCCGGGTCGCGAACATCAGCTCCAGCGCGCCCCAGGTCTTCGGGTCCTCCGGCAATGGCAGGATGGAGGTGATGGTCTCGCCCTGCGCCAGCGGCAGCAGGTTGACCAGCGCCTTGCCCGGAGACTGCGGCGTAGCCGCCGGCAGCCGCCACACCTTCATGCGGTAGGCCATGCCGCGCGAGGAGAAGAACAGCACCGGGGTATGCGTGGAGGTGATGAAGATCTGGGTAACCACATCCTCCTCGCGCGTCGACATGCCGGAGCGGCCCTTGCCGCCGCGCCTCTGCGCCCGGTAGGTGGAGAGCGGGACGCGCTTGATGTAGCCGCGGTGGCTGACCGTGACCACCACGTCCTCGCGGGCGATCAGGTCCTCGTCCTCGACCTCGCCCTCCATCTCCATGATCTCGGTGCGGCGCGGGAGGCCGAACTCGGCCTTGATGTCGGAAAGCTCGGTCTTGATGATGTCGACGATGCGGGCGCGCGAGGAGAGGATGTCGAGGTAGTCCTTGATCTCCTCGCCGAGCTTCTTCAGCTCGTCGCCGATCTCGTCGCGGCCGAGCGCGGTGAGGCGCTGCAGGCGCAGATCCAGGATGGCGCGGGCCTGCTCCTCGGAAAGGCGGATGGTGCCGTCGTCCTCCAGGCGGTGGCGCGGATCGGCGATCAGATCCACCAGGGGGCCGATGTCCTTGGCCGGCCAGGCGCGCGCCATCATCTGCTCGCGCGCCTCCTGCGGCGAGGGCGCGGAGCGGATCAGGCGGATCATCTCGTCGATGTTGGCAACGGCAACGGCAAGGCCCACCAACACGTGTGCCCGATCGCGCGACTTGGCGAGCAGGTGCTTGGTCCGCCGGGAGACGACCTCCTCGCGGAATTGCGTGAATGCGGAGATGATGTCCTTGAGGTTGAGCTGCTCCGGCCGGCCGCCGTTGATGGCCAGCATGTTGGCGCCGAACGTCGTCTGCAGGTCGGAGTGCCGCCAGAGCTGGTTCAGGACCACATCGGCAATCGCATCGCGCTTCAGCTCGATGACGATGCGCATGCCCTCACGGTTGGTCTCGTCCCAGATGTCGGCGATGCCCTCGATCTTCTTCTCGCGCACGTCGGCGGCGATCTTCTCGATCAGGTGCTTCTTGACCACCTGGTAGGGAATGGCGGTGACGATGATCGCATCGCGCATCTCGCGGCCCTTGCGGACCTCC
>DASURA010000002.1:0-14121 GCA_036280295.1 Hyphomicrobiaceae bacterium | reverse complement strand
CCATGACGCTGATGACAGCGATGCCGGTCGCCGCCGCCGCGCGTCTGATGGGCGAGCACGACACCAGGCTGTGGCGCATCCTCCACCACTGGGTCGAGAAGGCGCGCGAGCGCGCCGACTACGCCCGCGTCAAGCGCGTCGCCATCGACGAGACCGCAGCCCGCCGCGGCCACGACTACATCACGCTGTTCGTCGACATCGACGAACGCCGCGTCCTCTACGTCGCCGACGGCCGCGACGCCAACACCGTGGCAGCCTTCGCCGACGACCTCGAAGCCCACAACGGCGACGCCTCCCGCATCAAGCAGGTGTGCATCGACATGAGCGCCGCCTTCATCAAGGGCGTCGCCGACAACCTCACCGAGGCCGAGATCACCTTCGACAAGTTCCACGCCGTCAAGCTCGTCAACGACGCCCTCGACAAGGTCCGGCGCGCCGAGAGCAGGGAGCGGCCCGAGCTCAAGAGGAGCCGCTATCTCTGGCTCAAGAACGAGCCCAAGCTCTCCCCCGAGCAGGCCGCCCAGCTCGGCTCGCTTGCCAGCACCAACCTCAAGACCGCGAGCGCCTATCGCCTGCGCCTCGCCTTCCAGGACATCTACGCCCAGCCGTCCCGAGCTTGGGGCGAACTCATCCTCGACCGATGGATCAGCTGGGCCAGGCGATGCCGGCTGGAGCCCATGAAGCAGGTCGCCGCCACCATCCACCGCCACCGCGACGGTATCCTCAGATGGTTCGACAGCGCTATCGCCAACGGCCTCATCGAGGGCATCAACTCCCTCGTGCAGGCCGCCAAGGCCAAGGCCCGAGGCTACCGCTCAAACCGCACCCTCAAGGCCATCACCTACCTCATCGCCGGCAAACTCGACCTCAGGCTACCCACGTGAAATAGCGGAGAGCCCTATTTTCCCATTCTCCACATAGATGGAGCCGTCGATCCCAATCATCCGCAAAATTTGAAATTTGTGATCAACCTTGGCCCACGTGACCGTGACACGCGCGGAGTCATATCGAAGTCGTACTTGGGTGAGCAGGCGTGCGTGGCTGATCGTCCGGTTCTCGCGATTGCGACCTTGCAGCACGACATATGTGACGCCATTTGGCGCGATGGAGAACACGAAAGCGGATTGCTGTGGGCGTGAGGTGCATTGCAGTCCACTGAGGTGGACCCGCTTGTTCGGACAGATTTTCCGCTTCGATAGGTGGATCGCCTGCCGGGTTAGGCTGCCGAGCGGATCGGCAGCGTGTTCTCCTGTCCGGAGTAGGCTTGATCGGGCGTTCGTCCGTCAAGGCTCGAATGCGGTCGCCGTCGATTGTAGAGATCGAGATAGCGGCCGATCGAGGCGCGCGCGTCCGACACGCTGTCGTAGGCGCAGGTAGACCTCCTCGTACTTCACCGTACGCCACAAGCGCTCGACGAACACATTGTCCCGCCACGCACCCTTGCCGTCCATGCTGATCCGGACCTCGTTCTTCGCCAGCACGCCGGTGAAGGCCGCGCAGGTGAACTGCGAGCCCTCGTCGGTGTTGAAGATCTCCGGCTTGCCGTGCCTCGCCAGCGCCTCCTCCAACGCCGCGCCCGCAGGGCTTGGCCCTGAGTGCCGCACGGCACGGCGGCTGGCCGAGATCATTGCGCCCGCCGTCGCGTTTCGCCCTCGATCAGTCCTTCGCCGCCGCGCTCACCCGCACCGGCGGCACGTACATGCGCTCTGCCGAGCACAGCCGGCGCTGGTCCTCGTTGCGGCCACAGGCCTTGAACTCGCCCGACTTGGTGAAGCAGACGCGCACCTCGCGGAGGCGGTTGCCGGCGCCGCCGCACCCGACCGCCAGCATGTCCGGCTTGAGGCCGGGGTTGGCGGTCGTGAACTCCTTCACCAGCTCGGCGACGCCCACCGTCAGGCGCTCATCGGTGACGCGCACGAAGCGCGGCGGAATCTTCACCTTCTCATAGAGCTGTCGCGCCAGCGTGAAGTAGCCATCGACGCCCAGCCCCGTGCAGGTGCCGTGCTTGCGGTACTCATGAAACACCAGGCGCTTGCTCGGCATGATGTCCAGCATGCGGTCTGCGACCGGGCTTGGCACCCAGCCGCGATCGCCGCTCTGGCACTCCTGCGGCCAGCCGCCCCGCTCACGCTGCGGCCACAGGCCATGCAGGACAAACGCGTAAGGCCGTTCACGCCGCACGTTGCACTGCGGATCGTTGCGCCGGTCCCCGGTATCGGCGCAGTAGGTCGGGCTCCAGGAGAGCGACAGCGCGTAATAGTCGAACCCGCCCGGCGCCGTGCGCTGGGCCATCACGATGCCGGTGCCGAGCAGGCCGATGGCGAGGGCCAGCAGTGCATTTCTGAGGAGCCGACTGAAGCGCATGGCGATATCCTTCATTGGGCACACCAATATATATGACATGATGCATGCAACGTATCGCGGCGCCGCGGGCCCCCTTGGCTTGGCCCCTACGCCGCCAATTTGGCGAGAATACGGGCCCAGCTGCGGGCACCCTTGCGGAACGAGGTAAGGTTGTACTTCTCGTTGGGCGAGTGGATCCGGTCATCGTCGAGGCCGAAGCCGATCAGCAGGCTGTCCATGCCGAGCTTGTCCCTGAAGGCGGTGACGATCGGGATCGAGCCGCCAACGCCGATCAGTGCGGCGGGGCGTTGCCATTCCTCCTCCAGCGCCTCTGCGGCGCGGGCGAGGAACGGCGAGCTTGCATCGAAGGCATAGGCGGCCGAGCCCTGCGAGCCGATGAACTCGGCGCGGCAGTCGGCCGGCAACCGCTCCCTGACGAACTGCTCCAGCGCCGTCTGGATCCTGGCCGGGTCCTGCCCCGGCACCAGCCGGCAGGTGATCTTTACCGATGCCCTGGACGGAATCACTGTCTTGCTGCCGACGCCCTGATAGCCGCCGGTGATGCCATTGAACTCCAGGGTCGGCCGCGCCCACAGCTGCTCCAGGACGCTGTAGCCTCTCTCCCCCGCCGGCGTCGTGAGGCCGACTCCGCCAAGGTACGCGCCGGCATCGAAACCAAGGCTCGCCCACTGCTTGAGCTGCTTCGCCGACGGCTTGACGATGTTGTCGTAGAAGCCGGGAATGCGCACCTTGCCGTTGGCGTCGTGCATCTCACCCAGCACCTTGGCGAGCCCCCGGATCGGGTTCATGGCCGCGCCGCCGAAATTGCCCGAGTGCAGGTCGCGGCTGGGGCCTGTCACGATCAGGTCGGTTCCCATCAGGCCGCGGAGCTGGGTGCAGATGCCGGGGGTATCCTTGTCCCACTGGCTGGTATCACAAACGAGCGCCAGGTCCGCCGTCACCTCCTTGCCGTGCCTGGCAAGAAAGCCCGGCAACGATGGCGAGCCGCATTCCTCCTCGCCCTCTATGAGCACGCTGATCGCAAGGGGCGGCCCGCCGGCCACCGCCTTCCAGGCGCGCACCGCCTCCAGGAAGGTCATCAGCTGGCCCTTGTTATCCTCCGCGCCACGCCCCACGATCACCTTGCCGTTGGCCTTCTCGGTGGCGAGCCGCGGCTCGAACGGCGGCGTCTTCCACAGCTCCAGCGGATCAGGCGGCTGTACGTCGTAGTGGCCATAGAACAGTACGTGCGGCGCGCCCTCGGGCACGCTGCCGGGGGTGTGGCCGACCACCATGGGATGCCCGGTCGTGGGCACCACCCTGGCGTCGAAGCCCACCTCTGTGAGCTGCCGCGCGCACCATTCGGCGGCGCTGCGGCATTGCGGCGCGAAAGCGGGATCGGTCGACACGCTCGCAATACGCAGCAGGTCGAACAATCGCTCCAGCGCGTCATCGCGGGTGGCATCGAGCATCTTGAGGACTTGCGGGAGTTGCGTGCTCATCGGTTCCCTTGCGGTTGCCTCGTGCGGCCTTGATCGGCGTCGGCGGAAGACAGGGCGGGCAGGATAAGCCGCAGGTTGCGTCGATCTGTCAACCGCGCTACCCGCCCGGCATCCCACCCACGTGCGGCTCCGCCGAGCGCCGCTTTTTCGGCGGTGCGGCCTCCGGGCAGTGCAGGATGGCCTGTCGCCGCACCGGACCGCGATCGGCAGGTCTGGGGTCCACCACCGGGACCGCTCCTGGCGTGGTTGGCGGTATCGCAACGCCCTGCGCCGAGCTGGCTGGCGCAGCCGCAGCCCCCCGGCACCGGCACGCCCAGCCGCCGGTGTCCGTGCGGGTCCACGGCGTCGAGATGCCGCCAGCAGCGTCGATTGAGGACAGCCAACGCCATTTTTCCGCCTATTCCCTTTGGCCTCATGATCGGTTGACAGGTCGCAGACGACAACACGGATGCCGCCCGGGGCGATGCGCCGCGCCGGCAACCGGCATGGCTCCAGCTTTTCCGACGCAACTAAGACTGGTATGGGCTCGGGGCCGGAAGCCTTTCGTTCAGGCGGGACCGATCGCCGGGCTCCGGCTTGGGAGTGAGCAGCATGCAGAAGCCCAGCACAAATGGAATCTCCGTAGTCGGCCGGCGCGTCTATCTGTTTGGTGCCGGCAAGGCCGACGGCTCCGCCGACATGAAGGCTCTGCTGGGCGGCAAGGGCGCCAATCTGGCGGAAATGGCGAGCCTGGGGCTGCCGGTGCCGCCGGGCTTCACCATCACCACCGAGGTCTGCACCGCCTACAACGCCAACGGCCGCGTGCTGCCGACGGACCTTAAAGGCGAGGTCGAGGCGGCGCTGACCGAGGTCGGCCGCATCGTCGGCGCGCGCTTCGGCGACCCTGCAGCACCGCTGCTGGTGTCGGTGCGCTCCGGCGCCCGCGCCTCGATGCCCGGCATGCTCGATACGATCCTGAACCTCGGCCTCAACGAGACAACCGTGGAGGGGCTGGCAGCCAAGTCCGGCAATGCCCGCTTCGCCTATGACAGCTACCGGCGCTTCATCCAGATGTACTCGGACGTCGTGCTCGGCGTGGAGCACGGCGTGTTCGAGGACATCCTCCACAATGCCAAGACTGCGAGCGGCCACACCCTCGACACCGACCTCGGCGCCGAGGACTGGCAGGCGGTGGTGCGCGAGTATCTGGCCGCCGTGCAGCACGAGACCGGCAAGCCGTTTCCGCAGGATACCGCCGAGCAGCTGTGGGGTGCCATCGCGGCCGTGTTCGGCTCCTGGGACAACGACCGCGCCAGGACCTACCGCCGCCTCAACGCCATCCCCGACAGCTGGGGCACCGCCGTCAATGTGCAGGCCATGGTGTTCGGCAATCTCGGCCCCACCTCGGCCACGGGCGTGGGCTTC
Source organism: Hyphomicrobiaceae bacterium (assembly GCA_036280295.1). Lineage (GTDB taxonomy): Bacteria > Pseudomonadota > Alphaproteobacteria > Rhizobiales > Hyphomicrobiaceae > AWTP1-13. The sequence continues at coordinate 8,872 of DASURA010000002.1, read as the reverse complement.
ACGCGCAATCCCTCCACGGGCGCGCGTGAGATCTACGGCGAGTTCCTCGTCAACGCGCAGGGAGAGGATGTGGTGGCAGGCATCCGTACGCCGCAGCCGCTGACCGAGGCGGCCCGCAAGGAAGCCGGCGAGGAGCTGGCCTCGTTCGAGACGCAGATGCCGCAGGCGTTTGCCGAGCTCAAAGGCGTGTTCGCGGCGCTGGAGAGCCGCTATCGCGACATGCAGGACGTGGAGTTCACCGTCCAGGAGGGCAAGCTCTGGATGCTGCAGACCCGGTCGGGCAAGCGCACGGCGAAAGCAGCGCTCAAGATCGCCGCCGACATGGTGAGCGAGGACCTGATCGACGCTGAGGAGGCTGTGCTGCGCGTCGAGGCCTCCCGGCTCGACCAGCTCCTGCATCCCACCATCGACCCGGATGCGGAGCGGCGGGTGCTGGCCACCGGCCTGCCAGCCTCGCCGGGGGCCGCCTCCGGCGAGATCGTGTTCGACGCCAATGAGGCCGAGGCGCTGAAAGCGCAGGGCAAGGACGTCATCCTGGTCCGCACCGAGACCAGCCCGGAGGACATCCACGGCATGCACGCCGCCGTCGGCATTCTCACGGCGCGTGGCGGCATGACCAGCCATGCCGCGGTGGTGGCGCGCGGCATGGGCCGGCCGTGCGTGTGCGGCGCCGGCAGCTTGCGGATCGATACCAAGGCCGGCACCCTGACGGTCGCCGGCAAGGTGCTCAACAAGCGCGATGTCATTACCATCGACGGCACCAAGGGCGAGGTGCTCGAGGGCCGGGTGAAGATGCGCCAGCCCGAGCTGTCGGGCGACTTCGCCACCATCATGGGCTGGGCCGATCAGGCCCGGCGCCTCGGGGTGCGCGCCAATGCCGACACTCCGCGCGAGGCGGAGCAGGCACGCGTGTTCGGCGCCGAGGGCATCGGCCTGTGCCGCACCGAGCACATGTTCTTCGACGAAACCCGGATCCTCGCCATGCGCGAGATGATCTGCGCCGATGATGAGGACGGCCGCCGCCATGCGCTGGCCAAGATGCTGCCCATGCAGCGTTCCGACTTCGAGGCTCTGTTCGAGATCATGGCCGGACTGCCGGTAACGATACGCCTGCTCGACCCGCCGCTGCACGAGTTCCTGCCGCATGAGGAGAAGGAGCAGACCGCGGTGGCCGCCGCCCTCGGCGTTCCCGTTGCCAAGATCAAAGGGCGCGTTGCCGAGTTGGCCGAGTTCAACCCCATGCTGGGCTTCCGCGGCTGCCGGCTCGCCATCCGCTACCCCGAGATCGCCGAGATGCAGGCGCGGGCCATCTTCGAGGCGGCCGTCAACGCCGCCGGGAAGACCGGCAAGCCGATAATGCCGGAGGTGATGATTCCGCTGGTGGCCTACCGCCGGGAATTCGACCTCGTGCGCGATGCGATCGTCAAGGCCGCGCACGCCGTCGAGACAGAGACCGGCGCCAAGCTCGACTACCAGATCGGCACCATGGTGGAGCTGCCGCGGGCGTGCCTCAAGGCCGACGAAATCGCCACCGGCGAGGCCGGTGCGCAGTTCTTCTCCTTCGGCACCAACGATCTCACCCAAACGTGCCTCGGCCTTTCGCGCGACGACGCCGCGCCGATCCTCGCCAACTACGCCGAGCGGGCGGTGCTGCCGCACGATCCGTTCGTCTCCATCGACCAGGACGGCGTGGGCGAGCTGGTCAGGATCGGCACCGGGCGCGGCCGCAAGGTGCGGCCCGGCCTCAAGGTCGGCATCTGCGGCGAGCACGGCGGCGATCCGGCCTCCATCGCGTTCTGCCATGAGACGGAGCTTGACTACGTCTCGTGCTCCGCGTTCCGGGTGCCAGTGGCCCGGCTCGCCGCGGCACAGGCCGCGATCTTGGACAAGCGGGGTCAAAAGCCGGATGCGGGCGATTGACCGCGGTCGGCCGGCGCTGATCCTGGCGGCCACCATATGGCGCCTTGCGCCTGACTCATCTGCTGCGCGGCCCGAGAGCATATGCCGCCCGGGCTGCAATAGCTGGGGCACCGTTTGAGGCATGCGGGTCATCCCTCTTTTCCCGATCGCGGGTCCCTAGGGCAGGCGACGGCGCTGGGGCCGTCTGGTTTTGCAGGCGCGCCCTCCCTTGGGATCGCTCAGAACGCCATCCAAGGCGGCCACCCACTCGGGCGCCAGCGGAGCCAGCTCGCTCCCGCCCAATCCCACTTTCTGTCTTCTCTCTGCTCCCGACCTACGAAAGGAATGTGTCATCCAAAAATGATTGTTTTGTTGAGTCTTCAGAAGCATTACGAGCACTCTACGCATAGTGTGCGTGATTGGCAACTTCAAATTCAGGCGCTGCCGCATTATGTGGAAAAACATCCCATATGTCTCTTGTCTGAACAAGAAAGGCGCGTTTGTGTTTGATTTTCTAGCCCAGAACTGTATGACTGGCGGCGAGCCTGTCTCCATCACCGACGAGGCGCGCACATTATGCCCTGCCGAATAACTACAACGCGTATGATTGTCGTCCTCGCAAGCCCTTCAATGCGCGCCTCTGGCAGCAGCCATCTCTGTGTAGAGCCGGGAGGCATCGGCCCGCAGCTGGGCCCGCGACCCGTCCCGGGTGTAGAGCATATGGCCGCCGCCGTAGATCTTGAGCCGAACACGGCTGTTGTTGTCGGCGCCGATGGTGGGAAGCTGGTCCAGGATCAGCTTGGTGCGCAAGTAGGGCGTCACCAGATCGGCGTAGCCGTGCGCGATGAGGACCTGGAGGGTGGGATCGCGCACCAGCCCGCTGCGCAGAGCCGTGACCGAGTCCTGGCCCTTCCAAGACCAGCCAACGTCACGCGCCAGGACCCGATACTGGCGCTGCGGGCGCCATCCGAAGGGCCCTTCAACCAGCCTCACCATGGCCCTTTCCAACCGCAGTGAAAGATCCCTCAGATCGTCGCCGCCATCGATGAGGTCCGGGCCGTCATATGCCGCCACGCGCTTCTCGGTCGCATCGTAGGTGCTGGAGACGCGGCCGGAGGTGCGGTCGATCTCGCGCAGGAAGGTCTGCGCCGACGCGCGGGGCCCGAGCTGACGCACGGTATCGACCGCGATCCCGGTGACGGCCGCGATGCGCTGCGCCAGCCGCTCGACGGCAGCCTTGTCACGCGGTCCGGCCAGCATGTCAGGCAGATAGCCGCTGACCGCCTCACGCTCGAAGGCGGCAAGCTGCTCGGCCGATACCGGCCCTTTGCTGCCGGCAATGGCAGCGGCGAGCGACGGGAATGCCGCCGCCCTGATAAGGGCATCGCCGAGCCCCGGAAAGTCCGTCGCCGGAGTGGCGAAGGCCGGCGACACCAGGATGATCGCGTCGAGAGCGAGACCGGGCATCGATTGCAGCGTCTGCGCCAGACGGGGGGCGCGAAAGCCGCCGTAGCTCTCGCCCACGAGACGCTTGGGCGCGTCGAGCCGGTCGTTCGCCTGCAGCCAGTGCTTGATGAAGACGGCAATGGCATTGATGTCGCCCTGGACCGACCAGAATTTATCCTTGATCGCATCGTCCGTGCTGGCCAGCCGGCTATACCCGGTCCCGACCGGGTCAATGAAGACAAGGTCGGTAAAGTCGAGCCAGGTCTCGGCGTTGGGAACGAGGTCGGCCGGTGCTGTGGGATGTGCATCGGCTTGGGTGATGGGCAGGCGCCATGGGCCAAGCGCGCCGATATGCAGCCACGCCGATGCCGCACCGGGGCCGCCGTTGATGACAAACGTTACAGGCCGGGTGCGCCGGTCGGCATGGTCGAGGAGGTAGGCAAAATATCCGATCTCGGCAACCGTACTGCCCTGCGCGTCCTCGAACGTGCTGGCTCCCGCTTTCGCAGTGAACGACAACATCCGATCAGCGAGCGTCACGCTATGGTGGGTTGTGGCCTCGGGGGGCAACGCCGGCTCCGCCTTGTCGGACGCCGGCGAGCGCTGTCGCTGAGGCGAACGCCCTCTGCCGTGCGCCCCCGGGACAGCATCAAGCTCGCTGACGGGGATCCTGTCGAGGCGATGGCGCGCAGCCTCCTCAGCCGAGCCAGCGTCGGCGAGGAGTGCGCCAAGGCAGAGCCAGGCCATGACTGCCAGCGCGCGCCCATAAAGCAAATCCGGCCGCCCCTGGCGGCAAAGGCGAACGGGTTGCATCGGCGTCTCCGTGGCGTGCCGCATCTCTGACACGTCGGGCCCAGGGTCCTGATTGGGAAGTGCTCTGATGGCGAAATTCGTCTCTGTGTGCTGCAAGGTTGGAGCGAATTTCGCGATCAGGACACTAGCCGACCAACGTGTAGATTGCTCGTGCGGTCGAGAGCGAGCAAGACCGCTGCACCACAAGGCCGCGGTGCAGCGGCCTTCTCCATCGTCGCACCACGTGATGCTCGCGAAGGCCGCTGTATCCCGCCACGGCCACAACGACAAGCCAGCATTTCGATCTGGAGGGCACTCGATCTGCACTCGATCCGTACCCAGACACGAACTGCCGCGCTTGCTCATTCAGTAACGGGCACCACGTAGTTGAGCGGAAGCCGGCCGCCGTCAGCGAAAACCGTGGTGCCGGTCACGTAGCTCGCCTCGTCGCTGGCGAGCCAGGCGACGACCGCCGCAATCTCCTCCGGCCGCCCGAAGCGACCCAACGGCGTGCGCGAAAGCACCTTGTTGCGGAACGCGGCATCTTTGATGACACCGGCCAGGATCGGCGTATCGATGGTTCCGGGCCCCACCGCATTGACGCGGATGCCATGCGGGGCCAGCGCCACTGCTGCGGCCTTGGTGAGCTGGCTGATGCCGCCCTTGGAGATCGAGTAGGCGACATGATCAGGCAGCCCGAACCGCTCGTTGATCGAGCTCATGTTGACGATCGCGCCCGCCGAGCCGCCGGCGGCGGTGCGACCCTGGCTGACCATCTGCCGCGCGGCCGCCTGCGCCATCAGGAACGCCCCGCGCAAGTTGACGCCAAGCACATGGTCGAACTCCTCGATACTGAGCTCCAGGAACGGAGCATCGTCAAGAATGCCGGCGTTGTTGACCAGTACGTCGACCCGGCCATAGGTGTTGAGCGTCGCCGTAAGAGCGCTGTCCACCTCGGCAGCGCTGGCCACGTCGCAGCGCACGAAGGTGGCGTGGCCGCCGCTTGCCACAATCGCGTCCACCACCTTGGCACCGGCCTCGGCATTCACGTCGCACAGGGCGATCTTCGCCCCCTCCTGGGCAAGCCTGACGGCGCAAGCGCGGCCAATGCCCTGCGCCGCACCTGTAACGATCGCAACTCTGCCGGCTAGGAGCATCGGTCTCTCCGACGGATGAAAGGCCTCGGCGCCAAACGTATGGGTGGTGCCGCGACGCTTCAAGCCGGCCACTGCCGGCTTTTCCCCAAGCGCTTAAGAGGAGATTTGCAATGAGGGCGCCGCAGCCGTCGGCTTGAGCGCACAGAGCAAAAGGCCGGGCAGCAACCCGGCGCCCCAGTCACTGCCACTCCTTGCCAGCATACCCGGCAAGGAGTGACGTCAAATCTCATGCATGGCTCACGCATGACGGTGAAATTGGCGCCCGCTACTGGGCCCCGTTGCCGAACGGCGACCACGCGGGCGGCCCGCTCGGTAGCGGTGTCTCGGGCTCGCGGGAAACGGCGCCCAGGCCGTAGGCGCCCTCAGGCCAAGTCCTGCTGGCTGCTGGCGCAGCGGATGCCGCTTCCGCGGAGGTCTCGGCTGGGACAGCCTTGGCCGCGGATGCCGCCGATGCCGCGGTGCGGCGCGGGCCTGACGGCGCGACTGACGGCGCGCCAGCCTCGTCCTTTCGCAGCGCCACGTTGTCGGCGTCGCGTGGGCTCCCTGGCGCAGCCGCCGCCGGCGGCGCCTCGGTCTCGGCCACCGCCTGCTGCGCCGGCTCCGCCGCCGCGTGTGCCTGGCTCTCACCGCTTTCGACCAGCCGCACCTGCACGACACTGCCGATGGTTGCCACGTTCCTCGGCGCCACCACGGCGATCTTCAAGTCAAACGCGTCGGGCGCCGTGTCATCGAGCATCAACGAGAGATCGTCGAGATCCGCCTGCCCGAGCACCCAGGTCGTCGCCCCGATTGCCGAGCCGTGCGACGGCCGTACCCCGGCCGGCACGCCGTCGAGCACCAGCTCGACAGGCAGATCGGCGGTGCCCGTCACTTGCACGCCCAGCGAGGCGTGGCGCGTGCCGCGCTCGATCGGCATGCGCACAACATCCCATTTGGGCGGCACCGCCGGCTGCTTGGTCGGCGGGGATACTGAGGGCGGCGTCAACAGCGGCATGGTCGGCATCCTTGACCACGCCGCCGCCACCGTCGCCTCCACGCCGCCCCGCATGGTCGTTGCCAGGGCCTCCCACGTCAGCGGCGTTCCCTGCGCCTGCAGTGCCTTCAGGCCGAACAGCGATCCGACCCCGAGGGCGCCGCTCATGAGCACGCCGAGACTGAACCAGGCGAGCACGATGGCCTGCGCACCTGGTCGCAGTGTGCGCTGCGCCGTGATGGCGTGCGGTGGCGCACCGCCCGCCTGGTCTTGCGCCAGAAGCGCCAATTGCCTGGTCATTTCAAGGCGTTGGATCAAGCTCACCGGCAAATCCCGCCGGGAATACGACGTGGCCAAGGACGTCGTCTCACGCATGTGCGCTACTCCCTTACACCCTTCCAGCGCCCGTTGCCGACGGGCACGCCCTGCGTCTGGGCCGTTGCCACTCTGCCGCGGCCCGCCTTCGGCGACCCTCGGCAGCCCCCCGGCAACCGCTGGTAGACTAACAGGTATCCACATCGTTATCAGCCAATTTTGACAATCCGCTTGCATGTTGCAGATTCATCCACAGCCAAGACTTGCAGCAGTCGGCCGATACCACTCAATGGCGTGATTGCCTTGGCCTACGCATCGGCTAATAGGTGGAAATTGCCTCCATCGGCCGCCTTCTGCCCAAGGACCGCGCATGTCCGATAGCCCGTACGCCCATCATCTGGACAAAACTCCTGCCAACCACCAGCCGCTCACCCCGCTGTCCTTCCTTGAGCGGGCGGCGGCCACCTTCCCAGCCCACCCGGCGGTCGTGCACGGGCGTCTGCGCTACACCTATGCAGAGCTTTACGCGCGCGCCCGCCGCCTCGCCTCGGCATTGGCCCGGCGCGGGATCGGTGCCGGCGATACTGTCAGCGTCATGCTGCTGAACACCCCGCCCATGATCGAGGCGCACTACGGCGTGCCCATGCTGGGCGCCGTGCTGCATTCCCTGAACACGCGCCTCGATGCCGCAGCGATCGCGTTCCAGCTCGACCATGCCGAGAGCAAGGTGGTGATCTGCGATCGCGAGCTTGCGCCGGTGATGCAGGAGGCGCTGGCGCTCGCCACGGTGCGTCCGCTGCTGATCGACTACGACGATCGCGAGCACCCGCAGGCCAACGTCGCGATCTCGGACCTGGGCTACGAGGCACTGCTGGCCGAGGGCGACGTGCACTTCAACTGGCGCATGCCGGCTGACGAGTGGGAGGCGATCACCCTCAACTACACCTCCGGCACCACCGGCAATCCCAAGGGCGTCGTCTACAGCCACCGCGGCGCGGCGCTGATGTGCTACGCCAACACGCTGTCGGCGAACCTCGGCAAGCACCCGGTCTATCTGTGGACGCTGCCGATGTTCCACTGCAACGGCTGGTGCTTCCCCTGGACCCTGGCGGCAGTGGTCGGCACGCACGTGTGCCTGCGCTGGGTGCGGGCGGCGGCGATGTTCGACGCCATCGCCGAGCACAAGGTCACGCACCTGTGCGGCGCGCCGATCGTGATGTCGACCTTGCTCAATGCCGAGCCGGACGAGCGCAAGCCGCTGCCCAACCGGGTTGAGTTCGTCACCGCTGCCGCGCCGCCGCCGGAGGCGGTTCTTGCCGCGATGGCCGCCGCCGGCTTCAACGTCATCCATGTCTACGGCCTGACGGAGGTGTACGGCCCGGCCGTGGTCAACGAGTGGCACGAGGCGTGGGACGCGCTTCCCGGGCCCGAGCAGGCAGCCCTGAAATCGCGCCAGGGCGTACGCTATGCGGCGCTGGAAGGGCTCACCGTCATGGATCCCGCCACCATGACGCCGGTGCCGTCCGACGGCGTCACCCTGGGCGAGGTCATGTTCCGCGGCAACATCGTCATGAAGGGCTACCTCAAGAACCCAATGGCCACGGAGGAAGCGTTCGCCGGCGGCTGGTTCCACTCGGGCGATCTCGGCGTGCTGCATCGGGACGGCTACATCCAGCTCAAGGACCGCTCCAAGGACATCATCATCTCCGGCGGCGAGAACATCTCCTCCATCGAGGTGGAGGATGCGCTCTACAAGCACGCCGCCGTCGCCGTCTGCGCCGTGGTCGCCAAGCCGGACGAGAAGTGGGGCGAGACGCCGATCGCCTACATCGAGCTGAAGCCCGGCGTGCCGCCGCCGACGGTGGAGGAGATGGTCGCCCACTGCCGCGACCACCTCGCCGCCTACAAGATCCCGCGTCACGTCGTCTTCACCGAGCTGCCCAAGACCAGCACCGGCAAGATCCAGAAGTTCCAGCTCCGCGAGCGGGCCAAGGGGTGATGCGGGACTCCATGGCCGTCCCACTCCTCTTCAAACGGCGCTGGGGAAATCGGGAATGGAGTGGTAAACACCACCAACAGCCCCACTCCCCAAAACCCAATTTTCCCTTGTGGCGCACGCGCCGTCCGTCCCGCCGGCGCAGGCCGGCAAGGGGATGCCTCGCCGGCGAAGCCGGCAGGGAGTGCGACGGGTGACGCGAGCGCCTACTCCGCAGCCTGATAGGAGGGCTTGTCGCCCTCCGTAAACGGGCCGCCTTTCGGCGCCCGCGTCGACGGCGTTTTCTGTCCTGGG
>DASURA010000001.1:0-10985 GCA_036280295.1 Hyphomicrobiaceae bacterium | reverse complement strand
GGTGGGCATGCTGGCGATGACCGTGCCGGCGCCGGCGATCAGATCGGCCGATTCACACACCATGCGCAGCGCCATCATGCCGCCGCCGGAGATGCCGGCGATGTAGATGCGCTTGGGGGTGGCGACGCCGCGCTCGACAAGCTCCGCGGCCAGCCGGCGCAGGAACGCCACGTCATCGGCGCGATCGGAGCGGCGCCCGTCGTTCCAGTGCGAGCCGACGGCCTGCGGGAAGGCGGCGGCAAGGCCCCGCGCCGCCGCCGCCTCGGCAAACCCGAAGCGGCGCATCGCCCATCCCGCCGAGTTGACGGCACCGTGCAGGACGATGACGGTGGGCGCGCGGGGGCTGACCGCGGGGATGACCAGGGCGGTGCGAACGCCCTCACCGGTCTCGATGCGCCAGCTGTCGCCGTGCGGCTTGTCGGGAGGTCCGGAAACGATGTCCGCATGCGCGGGCATGACGCAGAGATGCGCGATGCCAAGCAGTGCCGCCGCCAAGACCGACCCGACGATCGAGCGACAACGAATCCGCCCCAACATGAATGCTCCTCCCAAGAACCCGAAGGTTCAAACGTGGCAGCTCCTTCCCGCCGAACGGAGTGAGCCCCCTGGCCCGTCTCTCAGGCATCCTTCGTCGTTGCACCCTGGGGGTCTGATCGGCCTGACCCCGTCCCACGCCATCAAAACGGATCGCTCGGGTCCCACTTGGGTCGGCGCCGCTCCTTGAGCGCGGCAAGGCCCTCGGCCGCCTCGGGGCCGGAAAAGCCCATGAACTCCATGGCGAGCGAGGCATCGAAGTTCGGTCCGGCCATCCGCAACCAGTTGTTGAGCGCATGCTTGGTCCAGCGCACCGCCGCAGGCGGCAGGTCGCGCAACTTCTCCGCCGCCGCGAGCGCCGTCTCCACCACCTTGCCGTCGTCGGCCACCATGGAGACGAGGCCGATGCGCTCGGCCTCCTCGCCGGTGATGGTCTCGCACATGAGCAGGTAGTATTTCGCTTTGGCCATGCCGCATAGCAGCGGCCACACGATCGCCGAATGATCGCCGGCCGCAACACCAAGCCGTGTGTGCCCGTCGATGATGCGGGCGCGGCGGCCGGCGACGGTGATGTCGGCAACCATTGCGGCCGCCAGCCCGGCGCCCACGCACGGGCCCTCGATGGCGGCGACGATCGGCTTCGTACAGTTGATGATGTTGTAGACGAGGTCGCTCGCCTCCTTCCAGACCCGCGTGCGCGTGGCCCAGTCCTGCGTCATCGCCTCGACCATGGCGAGGTCTCCGCCGGCCGAGAACACGCCACCCTCCCCGCGCAGCACCGCCACCGAGATGTCGAGGTCGCGGTCGATGTCGCGCCACACCTCGGCCAGCTCGCGATGGCCATCGGCATCGAGCGCGTTGAGCTTGCCGGGCTTGGAGAGAATCACCTCCAGGATGCGCGGGCGCGGGCGGGCAAACTTCAGCGCCGTATAGCGGGCGTAGCGGTCGGTCATGCATGCCTCGTCATGTGCGGCTCCATCATGTGCGGCCCATCATGTGCAAGCCTCGATCAAGGCCGCCATGGCCTTGCCGGCGCCCTCCAGAGGCACCTCCGCGCTGCCGTCCTGCACCATCAGCGTCAGCGTGAGGCCTTGCGCCAGGACGCGCTGCAGCGCCGGCGTCAGCGGCGTGCGCGCCTCCAGCACGAACACGTCGTCCAGCAGCAGGCGGTGCCCCTCTGCCTGCAGCAGGACGTTGCCGCCCTCCGAGATCAGATCGATGCTGATGCGCATGCCGTCCTTGGCGCCCGCCGGCTCATGCACGAAGGCGATGCCGATCTCTTTTGTTGCGCGCGTGCACGACAGGCTGAGAACCCCATCGTCGGTCTGCGGCGTCGCATAGGACATGACGAAGCGCTCCGGGCTGCCGACGGCCATCCACGAGCGGCCTTGCTCGGCAGCCGTGGCCAGGGCGGGCGCGACGGCCAGTGCCGACGCCAGCAACACCGAGGCTGGGCTCATCGTTCCCCTCTTCAACTGTCAATCAGGCTTGGCGGAACCTTCGAGCACGGCCCGCGCCCGGTCAAGCTCAAGCCGACGGCTGCGCCAGCGCCGCATGCAAAGACGTGTGCGTTTCGGCAAACTCCGCGAACAGCCAGTCGCGAAACGCCTTGATCGGGGCGCGCTTCTCATGGCCGCGGGGGCAGACGAAGTAGTAGGCGCGCCCCGGCACCGCCACCTCCGGGCCGAACGGCACCACCAGGCGCTTCAGGGTAATGTCGCGCGAGGCCACCATCTTGTAGGCCAGCACCACGCCCACCCCCTCGCTGGCAGCATCGAGCGCATGGTCTGCCGCATTGAGGCGCAGGCCGTGGCTGGTATCGACGCCGTCGATGCCGGCCATCTGCAGCCAGTCCGCCCAGGTCGGCACCAGCCCCGGCAGATCCACCTGGATCAGGGGGAAGTGCACCAGGTCGCGCGGCGAGCGCAGCGGCCGCTCGCCCTCGAGCAGGCGCGGGCTGCACAGCGGCAGCAGCCACTCGTCGGAGAGCTTCTCGACATAAAGATCGGGATGCACGCCGGGACTCAGGCGGATGCCCACGTCGACCCCATCGCCGATGAAGCTCGCGTAGTTGACGGTGGCGGTGATGCGCGCCTCGATATCGGGGTATCGCTGCAGGAAGCGGTAGAGCCGCGGCACCAGCCACTTGGCCGTGAGGCCGGGGGACGAGCTCACCACCAGGATGCGGTCCTCGCGGCCACGGCCGAGGCGGTCCACGGCGTCGCGGATCTGCTCAAAGCCCGAGCGCACGCCCGGGTAGATCACACGTGCCGGCTCGGTGAGCTCAATGGAGCGGGCACGGCGATGGAACAGCTTGAGGCCGAGCAGGTCCTCCAGCCCGCGGATCTGGTGGCTGAGTGCAGCCGGCGTGACGTGCAGCTCCTGCGCCGCCTTCGAGAAGCTCAAGTGCCGAGCCGTAGCCTCGAAGGCCCGGAGCGCGTTCAGCGGCGGCAGGGGTCGGCGCATGGGCTCGGTCGAGTCTGAATCGGGGTTTGACTTCGGCAGATTGAGCAAAATTCAAGCGTGGGAAAAGATATCGTCGTTTGTAGCACGTGATCCTAGCGGCTGAATTCGTTCAACCCAAGCCACGTGTTTGTGAGGAAAAATAAAATGGCCAACGGCGAAGCCGATCGCAATGCGATGATCGTGGCCCTCATGGCAGCGGCTCGCATGGAACGGTCCCTCCGCTGGCGGGCTTTGGCCGTAACGCGCCGTGCCTGGACTCACTACTGGACGCGCCGCGCCGCCCGCGCCACCGTCGGCATCCTGAGCGCGCTCGATGACCGCGCCCTCAAGGATATCGGCTTCGACCGCAGCGAGATCGATTCGGTGGTATACGGCGATGGCTCAGAGCGAAGGCGCGCCTTCGGCTGTCAGGCCTGGCACTGATGCAGAGGGCATGATCGTTGGGCGGATCAGGGCAAAGCCCGCCATCCGCAGATTGTCGCCAGAGAGCGGCGGATGACGCTTCGGCTCATCCGCCCTGCACCTGCTGCGCCTTTATCACCGGCTCCAGTCGAATTTATACGACAGGCCGACGCCCCCATAGAGCTGGTTCTCGGTCTCGACGATCGGGCTGTCGGCAGCATCACCGATCAGGCGCGAGTAGCGGCCCATCAACAGCAGCGACCAGCGGTCGGAGAGATCGATGGTCGCGGTGGCACCGAGATAGACATCCTTGAAGCCCGCGTCCGGCTCATAGGCGAGCGGCCCGCCGGGCACCCCGAAGTACACGTCCATGTATCTCTCGGTCGCATAGTTGGTGCCGACGCTGGTGGTGAGCTTCAAGCCGCGCGAAAGATGCGTGGTGTGCTCAGCCGCAAGGCGGATGAGGCCGCCGGTATCATCGCCCGTGACCTGGCGGTGATAGGAGACGGAGAACGCGAGGGGGCCAGTGCGGTAGGCGGCAAAGGCACCGAGCAGCAGGCCGCCATCGACATCGTCGAGGCCAGGCACATTGTGCACGTCATCGCCGTCGCGGTCGAAGCGGTAGCCGGCGAGCGCGCCAAGCTCCAGCCCACTTGCCTTGAAGAGACGAAAGCGAACGTCGTCTGCCCCCTTGATCTGCAGGAAGCCATCGTCTCCAACGCCGGCCGGGGCGATGAACGGAAAGGCGATGGTGTCGTAAGACTTCGAGCCTTCGAAGCTCGGAGAGACATAAACGAAGCCGCCGGCCTGCCAGCGATCGCCGAGCAGATCGGACGGACCGTCCGCCATGGCCGGCCCTGCTGCCAGCACCGCGAGCAGTGTTGTGCACGCTCCGACGCGAGCCCCGATTGTCATCGAATCCCCACCTAGCCTTGTCCTGCGCCAGAACTCTTAAGGATATCGGTCAGCTTGGCCAGGGCAGAGTGGCTGGGGAATCGGATCGCGCTAATCGGCTGTTGCCGGCAAGGCACAGACCGGTTTCGCGGGGCGGATGCGCACGCAGCGCGCAATCCGCCCATGCGGGCGGCGAGAGCGGCGGATGACGGCTCCACTGATCCGCCCCACGTTTCTGCGTCTCGACCTTTATCGGCGCAGCTCGAACGAGGCCGACCCGGAATCGCTGGTCAAGCGCACGCTCTGGTGGTTGCCGCCGACCGTCACGGAAATCGTGCCGGAGACGTTGTACTCGCTGTTATGGAACTGGCCCTGGTAGGAGTTGCCACCCACACGGCGCACGGTCGCGGTCTGCGTTGCGCTTCCTGACGGCGTCGCGCACGTCGCCGTGAGTCTATAGGCATTGCTGGAGGCGCGGCGGTAGTGCGCCCGGCACCGCGCCCGCTCACGTTGGCCCGAGGCAAATGCCACCGAGCCGCCACCGCTCCAGGCGCCATCGAGGCCCTGCGCTGCAGCCTGATCAGAGCCGGCACCGATTCCGGCCATAGCCAGCGGGATGGCCAGCGCCGCCGTCCTTATCCCGCAAATCCACACACCGTCCATGGGCAACCTCCGCCAAAGCCTTGTCGTCGTCCACCTTGTCGTCGCCCCCGTCGCCGGCAGTCCAGGCAACTTAGCATGCAAGCCTGGGTCACGGCCAAGCACAGAAGCGGGAGCCGAAGGCTCCGCTTCGCGCTGGCGGAGCTCCGGGTTACTGCCCAACCGGCCTGCCAACGGGCGAGCATCTGCCGATGCCAGACCGGGAACGCAACCTGGAGCGGAGATCGTAGTAAGCCGACAGGGTTTACACAGGTGTCAGATCCGGAGGGGTCTGACACCGTCTTGGACGCCGCCTTCACGCCGGCTTTGCCGCCGCAGAGCGGCGCGCGCCGGCCGGGGCTCAGCGAGCCCGGACATATGCGCTCGTCAGGTGCGCGGTCTGCTATCGGAGGATTCCGGCGGAAAGACAGCCGGATCAGGGAAAGATGTTGGCGCCGCGGATTCCCTCTCCCCGCTTGCGGGGAGAGGGCTACGGTGAGGGGCAGCTGCAAGCTGCAACCAGGAGGAGACGCGCATGCCGGCCAAGCCCCGCAGCAGTAACGATCTCTTCGACCGCGTGCGCGCCGCAGCCGCGCACCTCCCCCAGGTCGAGGAGAGTACGTGGTACGGCACGCCCGCATTGAAGGTGGGCGGTAAGGGCTTCGCTCGGCTCAAGGACGCTGAGACGCTGGTCGTGCTGTGCGCCCTCGACGAAAAGGAGATGCTGCTCGCGGCCGACCCCGAGGTCTATTTCGAGACCGATCACTACAAGGGCTGGGGGGCAATGTTGGTGCGCTTAAAGATCATCAGCGCCGCCCAGTTGCGCCGCCGCCTGGAGCAGGCCTGGCGGCTCAGGGCACCGAAGCGGCTGGTGGCGGCGCATGACGGCAAATGAAACGGAGCCCCTTGTCGCTCTGTGCACTGGGTGCCCGCCTGCGCGGGCATGACGCTGGTTGGGAGCACACGCCCCCTCACCGCATCGTCATCAGGCGCCCGTGGATCGTCGTCATGTTTCAAAGTGGGCGATGCTCGTAGCCGTCCTGCCGCCTACGTCGCTGCCGCGGCGCTCTTGCCCTTGCTGGCATTGGCGGCCTTCTTGGCGATCTTCTTTTCGCGCAGCTTGGCATTCTCCAGCTGGCGCTGCTTGGACTGGATCGCCTTGCGCCGGGAATCCGACATTTTGGGCATGTGCTTGTCCTCTCGTTTTCAACCGTTCGTTGCAATCGACCGCCCTAGGCCGCGGTCAGCGAGACCTCGCCGATGCCATCGAGCGCGAAGTCCAAGCGCTCGCCCACCGCGATGTCCACCGTCGGGATCACGCTGCCGGTAATCACCACCATGCCCGCCGTCAACGGGCGATTGTACTCAGCCGCCGTATTGGCCAGCCAGGCCAGCGCCCCGAGCGGGTCGTCGGTCTTGCCGGTGAGGGTCTCCGTGGCTGTGCTCTTGAGCGTACCGGAGATGCCATTGAGGTCGAGGCTGGCGGGCAATGGTATCGCCGGCCCCAGTACGATGCCGCCATTCCATGCATTGTCGGCGATGAGTGTCAGCGCCCTGGTGGCTTTATAATCCGCACCGCGGTCCTCGATCAGCTCGAACGCCGGCATGATCTCGGCGACAGCCGGCCTCACGCTTTCGCGCGTATAGGGCGCGCCGGCCTTGGCCAGGCCGGAGCCGAGGCGCACCGCCAGCTCGCACTCGATGCGCACGTTGATGAAGTCCGCCTTGGTGATGGTGGTCGGCGAGGCGTGCACACGCTCAGTGAAGATGGTGCCCATGCAGGGATGGTCGATGCCCATCAGCGCCTGCATGAT
The DNA here is from genome assembly GCA_036280295.1 of Hyphomicrobiaceae bacterium. Classification (GTDB taxonomy): domain Bacteria; phylum Pseudomonadota; class Alphaproteobacteria; order Rhizobiales; family Hyphomicrobiaceae; genus AWTP1-13. The sequence goes on along the minus strand of DASURA010000001.1, from coordinate 4,236 downwards.
CCTGGTGGTGGTGGCGATCTTCAAGCCGGCAACCGGCCCAAGCCGCGCCCCCCACAGCTCCACCAGCGCCGCCTGCGCGGCATACGCCTCGGCGACGCTCGCGGGCGCGATGTCCTCCGGCAGGTTCTGGTAGGGCGCGCGTGTGCGGTGCGCCGCATCGATGAAGCGGGCGGCCTCGGCGGCTTGAAACATCTTTCCCCCTGAATGTGCGTCTCGGCTCTTGGCGGCGACGACCACCTGGCCAAACCGATGGTGCGGACTTCTCGATCATCGCACCAGACAAGCCTGACCGTTGAATCGGGCCTCAGCGAAGACCCGAAGCTCGGCCCAACCTAAGCCACTGGCCTCGGCTGCGCCACCCATCCCCGCACGGCTTCACGCTGCCACTGCCGTTCGGCGTAGAGCCTAAGCTTGGAAGGCATGGAATCGCCGTTAGCGATCAGCCGCATGAGCATCACCGCCAAATCGGTGTCCGCAATACACCAATCCCCGAACATGTGCCCGGCATCGGCCCCGACAAGCTCATCCGCGGCGGCAACCAGCTTCGCCGCCGCTGCCGTTCCCTGCTCGCTCAGCGGGCGGCCCACCCGACTATTGAAGAAGATTGTTGATGTCGGCCGTTCTTCCCTGATCGGCAGCAGGTCGCTGCGGATCCACGCCTGAACCTGTCTTGCACGCGCTCTCGCCTGCTTCTCGCCGGGATAGACCGAACGATATTCCGGAGCCGGCAAGACCTCGTCTAGATACTCCGTGATCGCCGACGACTCCGAAAGATGGAAGGCACCGTGAGCGAGGGTTGGCACGCGCTCGGTCAATGACACGCGCGCGTAGGCGGCCGCCTTGTTGTCGTTAGCATCGAGGTTGACGGTCTTGATCTCGAACGGCAGCCCCTTTTCAGTCAGCGCCACGAAGACCGACATCGCATAGGGGCTCGTAAAGGTCGCATCCGCATAGAGCGTCAGCTCGGTGATCATTGCACGGCTTTTTCCGGTTGGGCTGGCTCGTTGTTGCTTCGAAGCAGATGGAGGAGTAACCGTAGAACCTCGGCTACGCAATAATGCCGCCGGCACCGCAGCATGCCGGCCACCAGCATTTGAGTCCAGGGAGGCCCCATGTTCGAGACCACCATCGCCGGCAGCCTGCCGAAGCCCTCATGGCTGGCCGAGCCCGACCGGCTGTGGGCGCCTTGGCGCCTTGAGGGCGCCGAGCTGGAAGCGGGCAAGCGCGACGCGACCATTCTCGCCGTCAAGCAGCAGGAAGACGCGGGCATCGATATCGTCGGCGACGGCGAGCAGGCGCGCCAGCACTTCGTGCATGGCTTCCTGGAACAGGTCGACGGCATCGACTTCGCGCACAAGGTCGAGATGGGCATCCGCGACGACCGCTACAAGGCGATGGTGCCGCAGGTGGTGGCGCCAATGCGCCTGAAGGGCCGCGTGCACGCCCTTGAGGCGCAGGCCGCACGAGCCCACACCAAGCGTAAGCTGAAATTCACCCTGCCAGGCCCCATGACGATTGCCGATACCATCGCCGACCGTCACTACGGCGACAAGGTGAAGATGGCTTTCGCCGTGGCCGAGCTGCTGAACCAGGAGGCGCTGGCCCTGCAGGCCGACGGCGTCGACGTGATCCAGTTCGACGAGCCGGCGTTTAACGTTTTCATGGGCGAGGTGACCGACTGGGGCATCGCCGCCCTGGACCGCGCCGCCCAGGGCCTCAAGTGCACCACCGCCGTGCACATCTGCTACGGCTACGGCATCAAGGCCAACATCGACTGGAAGGCGGGCCTGGGCGGCGAGTGGCGCCAGTACGAGGCGATCTTTCCGGCTATCGCCAAAAGCAGCATCGGCCAGGTCTCGCTGGAGTGCATGCACTCGCGGGTGCCTGTGAGCCTGATCGGCCTCCTTGAGGGCAAGGACGTCCTGGTCGGCGCCATCGACGTCGCCACCGATGTGGTGGAAACGCCGGAGGAGATCGCCGCCGTCGCCGCCGAGGCGGCGAAATATGTCCCGGCCAACCGCATCCAGCTCTGCACCAACTGCGGCATGGCCCCGATGCGCCGCGATGTGGCGTATGCCAAGCTGGCGGCGCTCGCCAAGGGGGCGGCGTTGGCGCGGGAGCGCGCGTAGGGCAGGCAGCTCCGGCGCTTCCGTGCCAGCTATTGCAGACATCGCGCGCTTCTTCGCGTCGCATCCGCTGACGCGGGACGCGCCATTGGGCGCCTGGGCTCGCTTCCTGTCCTGGCAGGTCCGCAGCCGGCTGCGTGACGAGATCATCGTCCCGTGGATCGGAGGGCAGAAGCTGGCGGTTCGGCGCGGCATGACAGGAGCGACGGGCAACGTCTACGCCGGCCTGCACGAGTTCGCCGACATGATGCTGGTGCTGCACGTCTTGCAGCCGGGCGATCTTTTCTTGGACATCGGCGCCAACGTCGGCAGCTATACCGTTCTGGCCGCGGGCGTGCGCGAGGCCACGACGTGGGCATTCGAGCCCGATGCGGACACCGTTCGCGCCTTGAGACGAAACATAGACCTCAACGGCCTCGGCAGCCGCGTCATCGTCCACGAGACGGCTTTGGGGGAGTGCGACGGTGCAGTTCCGTTTACGTTCGGAATGGACACGATGAACCGGGTGGCTGGCGATGGAGATGCGAACGTGCGGACGGTCCCGGTCCGCAGGTTGGATGGCTTGATCGGCTCGGCGAAGCCGCTGATGATCAAGATGGATGTCGAAGGCTACGAGCCATCCGTCGTGCGTGGAGCGCAAGGCCTGCTCGCACAGAACGGCCTCAAGGTCGTTGCTCTCGAAACGCTCAGCGAAGAGATCGTGACCATGCTGAGCAGACACGGCTTTCAACGCGCGTACTACGATCCATTTCATCGTGCTCTGAGCACCGCCCCCAGCGGCCCTCCGGCTTCGAATGCGGTGTTCGTCAAGGACTGGGACTGCGTCACGGGCCGCCTCAGAGGCGCGCCCGCCATCAGTCTGCTGGGGAAGAAGATATAGGCAGTTGAGAGCGATCAGAACGGAGCCAAACGCCCCATGTCGCAATCTCCTGCCGGGCCAACCGGCCTCGCCTCCCTCCTGCGCCGCATCGCCCACATCGAGCGCGGCGAGACCCCAACGCTGATCGGCTCGTTCGCCTTCTTCTTCTGCGTGCTGGCCGCCTACTACGTAATCCGGCCGGTGCGCGAGGAGATGGCGGTTCGCGTGGGGCGGGAGTGGCTGCAGGCGCTGTTCGTGATCGTCTTCCTCGTCATGGTCGCCGCCGTGCCGCTGTTCGGCTGGGTGGTGTCGCGCTTTGCCAAGCGGCGCATCGTGCCTGTCGTCTATCTCTTCTTCATCGGCTGCCTGGCCGCCTTCTGGCTGGCGATGCGCGCCGGCCTGGCCGGCGTGCTTACGGCAGGCGCCTTTTTCGTCTGGGTCAGTGTGTTCAACCTGTTCGCCGTGTCGCTGTTCTGGAGCGTGATGGCGGATACGTATACCGACGACCAGGCCAAGCGGCTCTACGGCCTGATCGCCGCCGGCGGCAGCGCCGGGGCTATCTGCGGCCCGCTGATCACGCAAAGCCTGGTGCATGCACTGGGCTCCGCCAACCTGCTCCTGGTCTCGGCGGGCTTTCTCGTCGCGGCGCTGGCTGTCGCGCAGGCAATGCGCGGTACCATCGGCAGCGCCGCGGCGCAGAACGGGGGCCAGGATGACCGTCTGGCCGCCGGCGGCATCCTGGCCGGCGCGCGCAACGTCTGGCGCTCGCCCTACCTGCTGCGCATCGCCCTGTGGGTGCTGATCGCCAACCTCATCAGCACCTACTTCTATTTCGAGCAGACCCGCATCGTCGGCGCGGCCTTCTCCATTCCGGCCGACCGCGTGCAGCTGTTTGCGCGCATGGACCTGACCATCAGTGTGCTTACGGTGCTCGCCCAGCTCCTCGTCACCGGCGCCTTGCTGCGGCGCCTTGGCGCCGGGCTGACGGCAGCAACTTTGCCGGCAACCGCAATCGCCGGTATCATCGCCCTCGCCGTGGTGCCCTCGGTGGCGGCGATCGCGGCTGTCATGGTGCTGGACCGGACAGTCGCGTTCGCCTTCGCCAACCCGGCGCTGCGCACGCTGTTCACGGTGGTGCCTGCCGAGGACAAGTACAAGGCGCAGAATTTCATCGACACCGTCGTGTTCCGCGGCGGCGACGCGGCGAGCGGCTGGCTGTTCGGGCCGATGGCAAAAGCGCTGGGCGTGAGC